>NZ_JBHJVM010000001.1:238070-307526 GCF_042264825.1 Isoptericola sp. NPDC056134 | reverse complement strand
CGGACCCACCGGCCGGGAGGAACAGACCACACCGGCGGGTGGACTTTCACGAAACGCTCAGGAGTTGTTGGGGAGGCGTTGCCCTGGCCCCCCCGGTCCCGGGCCACCGGCGCGTCAGCGGGACGCCAGGAGGTCCCGCATCTGCTGGATCTCGGCCGTCTGGGTGTCGACGACCGACTGCGCCATCTCGACGGCGCCGGCGTGCTCGCCGCCGGACACCTCGGCCTGCGCCATCTCCACCGCGCCCTCGTGGTGGGCGACCATCTGCTCGAGGAACAGGCGCTCGGCGTCGGCCCCCGTCGCGTCCTCGAGGGCCTGCATGTCCTCGGTCGACATCATGCCGGCCATGCCGTGGTCGTCGTGGCCCGTGCCGGCGCCGGCCTCCGGGTCGGCGCCCCAGTCGCGCAGCCAGGCGGTGAGGGTGTCGATCTCGGGACCCTGGGCGGCCTTGATCTGCTCCGCCAGGTCGACGAGCTCGGGGCTGATGCCGTCCTTGGCGAGCAGGGCGTCGGACATCTCGATCGCCTGCTCGTGGTGCGGGAGCATCATCTGGGCGAACATCACGTCCGCGGCGTCGTACGGGGCGTCCGTCGCGGTGTCCGACGGCGCGTCGGGCGACGACGAGGCGCCGCCCGTGTCGGCCATGTCGTGGTCGGCGCCGTCGTCCGCGCCGCACGCGGCGAGCGTCAGGGCGACGGCGAGGGCGAGCGCGGGCACGCGGGCACGCGCCAGGAAGGTGTGCGTCATGAGGGGTGGGCCTTTCTCGGGGTCTCTCGTGGGATCCGCGGTGGGCCTCCGCCCCGGTCCGGGGGGCGGGCCCGGGCGGTCCTACGTCCGAGAGATCCCGAGGGCGTGCAGGCTGGGGCCGGCCGCCGGGCGGGCCTCGACCGGGAGCGGGACCCGTGCCACGAGGCGCGGGCCCTCGGCGCGCAGCAGGGCGCGCGGCACGGGGCCGACGAGCGTGAGCAGCACCGCCAGGATCATGAGGCACATGGCCGTGACCATCTCGTGCCCGCTGCAGCCGCCGGTACCGCAGCCGGAGGGGGCGCCGGCGTCCTGGACGACCGGCGCACCGGCGTGCGCACTGTCTGCGGGGGCGGCCGCCGTCGTGCCCGGCGTCGTGTGCGCCTGAACCACCACGGCGGCAGGGGCGTGGTGGGCGGCGTGCCGGGTCGAAGAGCCGCTCATGGCGTGCATGAGGACGACGCCCACGACGAGGGCGAGCACCAGCAGCACCCCGGCCAGGCGCCCGCGACGGCTCGTCAGCAGGGGGCGCACGGTGCGGATCATGCGTCCTCCTTCGAGCGGGGCGTCGTGGCAGGTACCGGCGGGCGACCCTGGCACTGTAACCAACGCGCGGCCGGCGTCGGGCGGCGCCCCGTGCGGGACGGCCCGGCCCGGCCTAGCGTCGGGGGATGAGCGAGGACAACGACGTGATCCGGACCGAGAAGTCGGGCAGCAAGGCGGCGAAGATCCTGTACCGGCCGGTGGGCATCGTGAGCTCGATCGTCGGCGGCATCGTCGCGGGGCAGGTCTTCAAGCAGGTCTACAAGCGGGTTGCGCCCGGGCACCCCGACGACGCGCCCACGCCGCTGCAGTCCGAGTACCGGATGCGGGAGATCCTGCTCGCGTCGCTGCTGCAGGGCGCGATCTTCTCCGTCGTGAAGGCGGCCATCGACCGCGGCGGCGCCCGCGCGTTCGAGCGTTGGACGGGGGAGTGGCCGGGCGACTGACCGGTGTCAGGCCCGCTCTCACCAGTCCGCGGGCCGCGAGTCCTTGCCGTCGAGCCACAGCCGGTCGCTCGCGTCGCGGTGCGAGCCGGCGGTCCCGACGTGCTTGGTGCCGATCCGGTCGCCCTTGACGATCACGTGCGCCATGGCCTGCGCGTGCCCGTGCCCGATCCCGTACGTCTCCTTGAGCCAGGCGACGACGGCCATGGTCTTGCTCTCGGGGCCGAGGCCCTGCGCGGCGGCGGCGTCCACGATCTGGCGCGGCGTGAGCCCGGTCTTCGTCTCGACGGTGTCGAGGTAGGCCTGGAACGACATCAGCGGTGCTCCTCGCTCTTGTTCTCCTGGATCATGGTGGCGGAGGCGTGGATGCACATCATGCGCAGCACGCCGGTGCCGGTGTTCGTGAAGCCGTGCCAGACGTCGGGCCCGACGACGGCGGTGTCCCCGGCGCGGGCGACGACGGTCTCGGCGCCGATGCGGATGGTCGCCTCGCCCTCCAGCACCGACCACGTCTCCGTGTAGGGGTGGCGGTGCAGGTCCGGGCCCTTGCCGGGGTCGTTCGTGACGAGGAAGAACGACACGCCGGAGCCATGATCGCCTCCCTCGAAGCGCAGCGTGCGCGAGCCCGGGATGCGGATGGTGTCGGCGGGGACGACGGCGGCCATGGTGGCTCTCCCTCGAGGTGCGGTGTGCGCCCCGGGCGGCTGCCCGCGGCGTGTCCCCAGCCTCGGGCTCCCCGCGCCGGGCCACGAGCGTTTCGACCGACGTCGAAAGGAAGACCCGCCAGGTCGAGGGTCGTTCGTGTCCACGACGTCGAGCGCCATCGTGGCGACGGGGCAGCCGTCGGCGTCACCGGACGCCACGAGGTCGCGGGCCGCGGAGTCGAACGCGTGCACGACGGCGTCCACCGGGTCGTCGCGCTCCTCGAGGAGGGCGAGCACCAGCGCGGGAGTTTTCGGCATTTCATTGACACGGTGAAGGAATAGGCGTCAGGCTCGGGGCGTGCAGCGCCGCGCAGACGTTCCCCGCCTCGGCTCCCTGGAGCCCTCCGCCCGAGCGGTCGTGCGCGCCCTGCTCCTGGCCGGGCCGCTCTCCCGGGCGGAGCTCGCGCGGCGCCTCGAGCGCTCCCCGGCGAGCATCACCAAGACCACGCAGCCGCTGCTGGCCGCCGGGCTGGTCGCTGAGGATGCGGGCCGGATCGCCGAGGAACCGGCGGTCCCGGGCGAGAGCCGGGGGCGCCCGGGCGTCCCGCTGGTCCTCCTGGCCGGGCGCCACCTGTTCATCGGCGTCAAGGTGACGTCGAACGAGGTGTTCGCGGTCCGCACGGACGCCGCCGGCGTCGTGCAGGCGTCCGGGCACCGCGACCTCGCCGACGTCGAGCAGGAGACCGTCGTCGCGCAGATCCTTGAACTGGTGAACGAACTGCGCGAGCCGGGGGAGATCCAGGCGCTCGGCGTCGGGCTGGCCGGCCGGATGTCCCGGTTCGACGACACCGTGCGCCACAACCCCTTCCTCGGCTGGGACGAGGTGCCCCTCGCGGGCATCCTCGAGCGGGCGACGGGGATCCCCACCGTGCTCAGCGAGGACGCCCGGGCCCTGACCGCCGGGGTCCAGTGGTCCGGCCCCGGCCGCGGCATGAGCGACCTCGCCGTGCTGACCGTCGGCGTCGGCGTCGGGCTGGGCATCGTCATCGAGGACCGGGTGCTCGCCGGTCCGTCGGGCAGGGTCGGCCGGATCGGGCACATGCGGGTCGCGGACTCCGGGCCGGTGTGCGAGCGCGGGCACCGCGGCTGCGCGTCGGCGTTCCTCACCACGGCGGCCATCACCCAGGGCATCGGGGTGCCGCGCGGGCGGGCCGACCTGGACCTGGACGCCGCCCTCGCGCTGGCGGACGACGGCGACGCGGTCGCGCTGCGCGTCTTCGCCGACGCCGGGCGCGCCCTGGGGGTGCTGATCGCCCAGCTCGCGAACACGCTCGGCCTGCCCGCCGTGATCCTCGCCGGCGACGGCCTCGGCATGCTCGCCCACGCCCGTCCGTCCCTCGACGCCGCGCTCGCCGACCACCTCGACCCCCACGCCACCCGCCCCACCGTGGTGACGTTCTCCTCCGGCTTCGACGAGTGGGCCCGCGGCGCGGCGGTCGTCGCGTGCCAGTGGATGCTCGTCGACCCGCCGCCGTACCGCACCGACCTGGCCTGACCCGACACACCAGCAGGAGGCACCGTTGTCCGCACTTCCCCTCGACCCGACCGCCCCGCTCGCCGAGGATGCCGGCTCGATCAGCATCGGCATCGTCGGCGCGGGCCAGTTCTCGCGCAGCTTCGCGACGCTCTGGGACCTGCACCCGAACGTCGACCGGCTCACGATCACCGACCTGGTGCCGGAGCGGGCCAAGTCGCTGGCCGACCGCTACGACCGCGCCACCGTCGTCGACAGCTTCGAGGAGATGCTCGACTCGGACGTCGACGCCGTCGCCATCTTCACCCAGCGCTGGACCCACGCGCCGCTGGTGCTGGCGGCGCTGGAGGCCGGCAAGCACGTCTACTCGGCCGTGCCGATGGCCACCGAGATCACCGACATCGAGGCGATCATCGCCGCCGTCGAGCGCACCGGGCTCACCTACATGATGGGCGAGACGAGCTACTACAACCCGGCCACCGTCTTCGTCCGGGAGAAGGTCCGCGAGGGCGCGCTCGGCCAGGTCTTCTACGCCGAGGGCGACTACGTGCACGACATGGACCTCGGCTTCTACGCCGCGTACCAGTACAGCGGCGGCGAGAACTGGAAGGCCACCGCGAGCTACCCGCCCATGCTCTACCCGACGCACGCGATCGGCGGCGTCCTCGGTGCGCTGCCCACCCGCGCGGTGAGCGTGAGCTGCATCGGCGTGGAGGACCGCCGGGGCGACGGCGTCTTCGACCGGGAGGTCAGCCAGTTCGGGAACAGCTTCTCCAACGCCACGGCGCTGTTCGAGCTGGCCGACGGCGGCGCGATGCGCACCAACGAGATGCGCCGGGTGGGCTACCCCTCGCACATCCGCGAGTCGCGGTTCCGCTTCTTCGGCACCGAGGCCAGCTTCGAGCAGCTCGCCCACCAGAGCGTGTGGAACGACAAGGAGACGTCCACGGACGTGTCCGCCGACTTCGTCCCGGTCCGGGGCGGGGGCGACGACGCGGACCTCGCCGACGTCGACCCGGCGCTGCGCGAGGCGTTCACCTCGGGTTCCGCGCCGGTGCACGACCGGACGCGGCTGCCCGCCACCTACGCCGACGCGCCGAACGGGCACGAGGGCTCGCACCACTTCCTCGCCGACGACTTCGTGCGCGCCGTGGTCACGGGCGAGCACGCGCCCGTGGACGCCTGGCTCTCCGCGAAGTTCACAGCCCCCGGCATCGTGGCGCACGCGTCGGCGCTGGCCGGTGGCGAGCGCCTGCCGATCCCGGACTTCGGGAGCCGCTCCGCGCGCGACTGAGCACCACCCGCGGCCCGGCGTCGTCCCCGACGCCGGGCCGCACCGCACTGTCCGAGCACTGCTTGCAACGACGCAAGGAGGAACCTGATGGCTGCACCGACCGCGCCACCCGTACCGACCGTCCGACGGTCGGGCCGCCGGGACGACACCCGGCTCGCCCTGCTCTTCATCCTGCCGGCCAGCATCGGCCTGCTGGTCTTCTACTTCTGGCCGCTGGTCCGCGGCATCTGGCTGAGCTTCACGTCGTGGGACCTGCTCAGCCCGGCCCAGTTCGTGGGCCTCGACAACTACCGCGAGATGGTCGCGGACCCGGTGTTCTGGAACGCCGTCCGCGTGACGCTGCTCTACGTGGTCATCAACATCGGGCTGCAGACGGTCGTGGCCCTGGTGATCGCCGTGCTGATGCAGCGGCTCAGCCGCTCCACGCTGCTGCGCTCGCTGGTGCTCGCCCCGTACCTCGTGTCCAACGTGGTCGCCGCCCTGGTGTTCCTGTGGATCCTCGACTACCAGCTCGGCATCGGGAACCAGCTGCTGGAGTGGGTCGGGCTCGACCGCATCGGGTTCTTCACCGACGAGACCTGGGCCATCCCGACCATCGCCGCGGTGAACGTCTGGCGGCACATGGGCTACACCGCGCTGCTGATCTTCGCCGGCCTGCAGACCATCCCGCCCACCATGTACGAGGCGGCCCGGGTCGACGGCGCGTCGGAGCTGCGGATGTTCTTCCGCATCACGGTGCCGCTGCTGCGTCCGATCCTCGGGCTGGTGCTGATCATCTCCGTGATCGGGTCGTTCCAGGTGTTCGACACCGTGGCGGTCACCACCAACGGCGGTCCGGTGGACGCCAGCCGGGTGCTGCAGCTCTACATCTACGACAAGGCGTTCGCCCAGTTCGACTTCGGGTACGCGTCCGCACTGAGCGTGGCCATGCTGCTGATCCTGGTGGTGGTCACCTTCTTCCAGTACCGCGTGACGCGGGCCGGCCAGACGGACCTGAACTAGGAGGGCGGAGACCATGACCGGGACCACGACGGCGCCAGCCGAACCGACGACCACCGGGGTGTCCGCCCCGCCGCCCGCGGTGGCCGTGCGCCGCCGACGCCGCCCACCCAGCGTCGGCCGCGTGCTGGCCTGGGTGGTGATGATCCTGCTGCTGCTCATCACGCTGTTCCCCTTCTACTGGATCCTGCGCACGGCGCTGTCCAGCAACGGGGCCCTGTACGCCAACTCCACGTCCCTGCTGCCCGCCGACTTCAGCTGGGGCGGGTTCGAGCGGGTCTTCGGCCTCCAGACCACCGAGGAGGCCATCGCGCAGGGCGGCTCCGGCGCGTCCATCGACTTCTGGCTCTACCTGCGCAACTCGGTGATCGTGGCCACGGTGGTCACCGTCTGCCAGGTGTTTTTCTCGGCGATGGCCGCGTACGCGTTCTCCCGGCTGCGTTGGCGGGGCCGCAACGTCGTCTTCGGCGTCTTCCTGCTGTCGCTGATGGTGCCGGTGATCTTCACCCTGCTGCCGAACTTCATCCTGATCCGGGACCTGGGCCTGATCGACACGCTGCTCGGCATCATGCTCCCCGGGCTGTTCATGACGCCGTTCGCGATCTTCTTCCTGCGGCAGTTCTTCATGAACGTCTCCACCGAGGTGGAGGAGGCCGCGCTCATCGACGGCGCCAGCAAGGTGCGGGTGTTCTTCGCGCTCATCATCCCGATGTCGGTGGGGCCCATCGCGACGATCTCGATCCTGACCTACATCGGGTCGTGGAACGACTACTTCTGGCCGCTGATGGTCTCGTACACCGACGAGTCCCGGGTGCTCACCGTGGCGCTGGGCAACTTCACCGCGCAGACCCCGCAGACGGGGCCGGACTGGGCCGGGCTGATGGCCGCGACCCTGGTGGCGGCGCTGCCGATGATCCTGCTCTTCCTCGCGTTCGCGAAGCGGATCGTCAACTCCATCGGCTTCAGCGGGATCAAGTGAGGGGCAGACCATGAATCACGCACGTCGGACGACGGCCACCCTGACCGCGGCGCTCACCGCCGGCACCCTCGTCCTGGCCGGGTGCGCGAGCCCCGCCGACCCGGGCGCCGCCGAGGGCTCGGTCACCCTGGACTACTGGCTGTGGGACGCGAACCAGCTGCCCGCCTACCAGCGCTGCGCGGACGCCTTCGAGGAGGAGAACCCCGACCTGCAGGTGCGGATCAGCCAGTACGGGTACGACGACTACTGGCGCAAGCTCACCGCGGCGTTCGTGGCCGGGGCGGGTCCGGACGTCTTCACCGACCACCTCACCCAGTACCCGGGCTTCGCCCAGAAGGGCCTGCTCCGCGACCTGAACACCCTGGACGCCACGGCCGACGTCGACTACGGCGAGTTCCAGGAGGGGCTCCCGGACCTGTGGGTGGGGCAGGACGGTGGGCAGTACGGCATGCCGAAGGACTTCGACACCGTCGCGCTGTTCTACGACACGAACGTGATCGAGGAGGCCGGGTTGCGCCCGGAGGACCTGGAGGGCCTCGACTGGGACCCCCAGGACGGCGGCAGCTTCGAGAAGGTGCTCGCCCACCTCACCGTGGACGAGAACGGGGTCCGGGGCGACGAGGAGGGCTTCGACGCCGACAACGTCGCCGTCTACGGGCTGGCCTCGAACGGAGCGGGTGGCACCGCCGGGCAGACCACCTGGTCCTGGCTGGCGGGCGCGACCGGCTGGAAGTTCACCGACAAGGACGTGTGGGGCACGGAGTACCACTTCGACGACCCGCGGGTGCAGGACTCCCTGGAGTGGCTGTTCGGCCTGGTGGAGAAGGGGTACATGGCGCCGTTCGAGGAGGTCGGCACAGAGCCCAACCCGCAGCAGGCGCTCGGCTCGGGCCGGGCGGCGATCTCCGCGAACGGGTCCTGGATGCTCGGCACCTACGCCAACCTGGAGGGCGTGGACCTGGGGATCGCCTCCCTGCCGAGCGGCCCGGTGGGCCACCCGGTGTCGATGTACAACGGCCTCGCGGACTCGATCAGCGCCCAGTCCGAGGACCCCGAGGAGGCCGCCCGGTGGGTGGAGTTCCTCGGGTCCGACGACTGCCAGCGCATCGTGGGGGAGGCGGGCGTGGTCTTCCCGGCGCGGCCCGCCGGCACCGAGGCCGCGGTCGAGGCGTTCGCCGAGCGAGGCCTCGACGTCTCCGTGTTCACGGACCTCGTGGAGGACGGCAACACCCTGTACTTCCCGGTGACGGACTCGTTCGGCTCCATCGAGGCGATCGTCCAGCCGATCATGGACGAGATCTACATCGGCGACCGCGACGTCTCCACGCTCACGGAGGTGAACGACCGGATCAACGGGCTGCTGAGATGAGTCCGCCCGGGTGGTACGACGTCGTCGCGGCAGGGTCGTGGGGCACGACGACGATCTGCTCCGCGTCCTCGTAGATCACGCGAGGTACGGCGGGCGGGACCCGTTCGAGGAGGCCGCCGTCCCACCACGGTCCGCCGACGCTACGGTGTGGCCGTGGACAGCCGCTCGCGCAGGAACGTCGTGGAGTTCCGCCTCGCGCCCGACGACGTCTCGGCGATCCGGTTCGGCGTCTCGCCCGGCCACGAGCTGGCGCACGCGGTGCGCGTGCTGGCCCAGCCCGCGTACCACCCGCTGCAGTGGGGGTGGCTCCGCACGGCGCGGGGCCGCGCCCCGGCGCGCCCCCTCGCGCTGCTGACCCTGCTGGTCGGCGCCGACGGGTACCTGCCGGACTTCCTCACCTCCACGCCCGGCTGGGACCTCGGCCCCGACGAGGAGCTCGAACGCCTCCGGGAGGCCGACCTCGGCCCGCTGCGGGTCGACCTGCTCAAGCGCGTCGACCGCACCGACGGCGCGGACCGGCGGCTGCTGCAGGCCCTCGCCGACGACCCGGCGCACGCCCGCGGCCTCGCCGTCGACGCCTGGCGGCAGGTGTGGGACGCGGTGCTCGCGCCGTCGTGGCGGCAGCTCGAGCGGATCCTGCGCGCGGACATCGGCGCCCGCTCCCGCCGTGTGACGACGCACGGGCTGGGCACGATGGTCGAGACCCTGCACGAGGCCGTGGCCTGGGCCCCCGACGCGGTGCACGTGCGACTGCGGCTGCACGGCGAGGTGCTCGACTGCGCGGGCAGCGGCCTGGTGCTGGTGCCGTCCGTGATGGCGCCGCGCTGCTCGGTGGTCACCGAGCCGCCCGCGCAGCCGACGCTCTTCTACCCGGCGCTGGGGATCTCCGAGCGGTGGTCCGACGGCGCCCCGGACCAGTCCGGGGCGCTCGCGGACCTGCTCGGGGCGGGACGGGCGGGCGTGCTGCTCGCGCTGCGCGGCCCGCTGTCCACGAGCGAGGTCGCCGCCGCCGGCGGGCTCGCCGTGTCGACGGCGTCGCACCACCTGGGGCTGCTGCGCGCCGCGCGGCTGGTCGACTCGCGCCGCGACGGCCCGCGGGTCCTGCACGAGCGCACGCCGCTGGGGGAGGCGCTGGTCGGGGGCTGACCGCCCGCCGGCGCGGCGTGGACCGCGCGATAGGTTCGCCCGATGCGTCGTCCCGCCCCTCAGCCCTCGTCGTCCGTCGCGCGCGTGCCGGGGTTCCGGCCGTTGCTCGCGATGTCGGCGCTGGGCTTCTCGGGGTACGCGCTGCTGCTGCCGGCGGCGCCGCTGTGGGCGGTGCACGGCGGCGCGGGCGAGGGCGGCGCCGGGCTCGTCAACGCGGTGCTCATGCTCGCCACCGTGCTCACGCAGACCACGGTGCCGTGGCTGCTGCGCCGGGTGGGCTGGCGGCTCACGATGACGGCGGGCGTGGTGCTGCTCGGCGCGCCGTCGTTGCTGTTCATGGCCACGGACCAGCTCGGGTGGCTGCTCGGGCTCTCGGCGGTGCGCGGCATGGGGTTCGCCGTGCTGACCGTCTGCGGGTCGAGCGCCGTGGCCGCCCTGGTGGACGGGCCGCGGCACGGCCGCGCGATCGGGCTGTACGGGCTGTCGATCGCGTTCCCGCAGCTGGTGCTGGTCCCCAGCGCCGCGTGGATCGCCGAGACGCTCGACTTCCGCGTGGTCTTCGCGCTCGGCGCGCTGCCCGTGCTCGCCGTGCCGTTCGCCGTCCTGCTCGGCCGGTGCCTCGACGGCGACGCCGCGCGCGCCGGGCGGCCCGTCGACGACGGCGGGCCGGGGCGCGGTCGCGTCCTTCTCGCGCTGGTCATGCCGTCGCTCGTGCTGCTCGCGGTGACGACGCCCGGCGGCGCGCTGCTGACGTTCGCGCCGCAGTTCGCCGGGGGAGCGGGCGCGGCGGTGGCGGGGCTGCTCGGCTTCACTGCCGCGACGGCGCTGTCCCGCTGGGGCGTGGGCGGCCTCGCCGACCGGTTCGGCCCGCGCGTCTTCCTCGCGCCGCTGCTCGCGTTCTGCGCCGCCGGGCTGGGGGTGTGCGCGGGGGCGATCGCCGACGGCGGCCCCCGCCCGGTGCTCCTCGTGCTGGGGATGACCATGGTCGGCGTCTCCTACGGCAGCCTGCAGAACCTCACCCTCGTCGCCGCGTTCGCGGCCGTGCCCGCGCGCCGGCACAGCACCGCCAGCGCCGTGTGGAACATCGGGTTCGACGCCGGCACCGGGCTCGGCTCCCTGGTCGTCGGCTTCATCGCCGCGGGGACGTCGTTCTCCGTCGGGCTGCTCACCACCGCCGTGGTGTGCGTCGTGGCCGCCGTCGCCGTGGTGCTCACCCGACCCTCGCGCTGACGACGTCTGCCTGGTGCACGATGGGTGAGGACACCGACACGCGACGAGCGGAGGCCGAGATGGGCACGAAGCAGGAGATCCAGCACGGGAAGGCGGGCCGCGGCCGGAAGCGGGGGCCGGGGCTGTTCCAGCTGATCATGGTCGGCCTGGTCGTCGCGGCCGTCACCAAGGAGCTCCAGAAGGACAAGGAGGACCGCACCTGGCACGGCACCGTCGCCGGGTTCGTCCCCTACGAGTTCCGCATCCCGACCATCGAGCGCATCCGCGAGCGCGTCTGGGACCCGGAGGGCGAGCACCTCCTCAGCCCGCACGTCTTCGGCGTGGGCTGGACGGTCAATGTCGGACGCATCGTCGAGCTCGTGCGCCGCAGGGTCGACGACGCCCGCGAGGACAGCCCGGCCTGACGGCCCGCGGTCACCGGTCGCCGACGTCGTCCCTCGCCGTACGACACGCGTACCGCCCGCCCGGTGGACGCGCTGCCGCGACGCGTCGGCCCGTCAGGCCGGGGCGTCCAGCCACGACCGGCCGACGAGCGCGGTGGACGATCGGGGGAGACGAGGGGCGCCGCCGTCGGCGAGCGTGCGGCACGCTCGCATCACGGCGCTGAAGTCCGACGGCGCTCTCGTGTCCCCCTCCATGCTGCCGCCGTCGGGGTACCAGGTGGCCTTCCAGCCCTTGCCCACCAGCAGGACGAACGGGCCGGTGACGATGCTGAGGACGTCGTCGTCGATCGCCTCCAGGAGGCCCGCCGACCCGAAGTCGCAGGCGTCGCAGCCGCAGTCGGGGGCGCCGTGGTCGATCCGGTGGTCGGGGTCCTGCACTGCGAGGTGGAGGAAGTCCGGCGCGTCCCCGTGCTCCGTGGAGCCGGCGTCCTGCTCCAGCAGCACGAGCGGCAGCGTGCCGGGCACGGGGGAGACGATGCGCACGCCGCGCGCGAACCCGTGCCGCTCCGTGGTGACGGGACCGAGGCGCTCGACGACGACGCCCGGCAGCGCGCCGAGCACCTCGGTCCACGCATGGGCGCGGCCGTGCACCACCCGGTACTTGTGCAGGTCGGAGACCCGGGAGTACTCCTCGTCGCGCGGCTCCACGCCCTCGGCCCGGGGCGGCGCCCAGGACGGCAGGCCGAGGCGGTCGTAGGCGTCCACCACCCGGGCCCGCAGGACGTCGGGGCTCACGGCGCGTCGAGGGCGCGGACGACGAGCCCCTGCGCGAGCGTGCCGAACGCGCCGCGTTCGTCGTGCAGCACGCTGGACGTGAGGCCGGCACCGGTCGCGCCGAAGACGACGCTCGTGTCGAGGCCCAGCCACCCGCCCTCGGGCGCGCGGTGCAGGTGCGCCGAGAGGTCGACGTTGGGAAAGGCGACGCGGCGCGGGTCGGCGCGCACCGTCATGCCGTTCGCGAGGTCGAACAGCCCGACGGTGCGGGCGAGCGGGCTCACGTCCTCGTCCTCGACGAGCGCGTGCCCGGTGCGGACCCAGACGTGCCCGCGGCCCGGCCCGGCGAGGGCGCGGCGCACGTCGATCGACTCGACGAAGCCGCCCGGCCAGTCCGCCGCGGGGTCCCAGGCGGGGGTCGCGTCGGGGCCGGGCAGCGGCGCAGGCGCGCCCCCGGCGAGCGCCGTCGTGTCGCCGACGGCGGCGAGCCACGCGCGCAGCGTCACCACCGTGCGGCCGGCGCAGGCCACCGACGCCTCGACCAGCTCGACGCCGCGCCCGGGGCGCAGCACGCGGACGTCGGCGGCCATCTCCTCGAGGCGGTAGGGGCCCCAGATGTCGAACGTCAGCCGCGTGGCGGCCAGGTCCTCGCGGCCCCGCTTCTCGCGGTCCGCCTCCACCAGGTGGGTGAGCAGCCCGAGCGTGGGAGCCACGTGCTGCTCGTCGGTCTTCCAGGCGCCGCCGACGTGCTCGGTGGGCTGGAACGTCGTCGCGCCGGTGCGGCGGAAGTAGGCCATGGGTCGTCCGTCCTTCGTGGGGAGTGCCGGCCATCCTGCCAGGCCGTCACGGCGGTGCCCGGCTCAGCGCGCGGGCGCGGACCCCACGAGGACCAGGGGCCGGCTGGGCAGCGGCTCGAGGCCGAAGCGTCGGTAGACCGCGGCGTGCCGGGTCGTGGCGGCGACGGTCCCCACGGTCTCGTGCGGAGCGACGACATCGCCGACGTGGCGGGCGACGAGCGCGAGCGCGCCGTCGCGCCCCCGCGACGCGACGGAGTCGACCGTCCAGTCCGCCGCGCGGAACCGCGCGACGTCGGCGCGACGCTGCTCCCGCGACGCCGCCCTCAGGGCGGCGCGCTGGGCGCGGGACACGGCGGTCCAGGTGCGGGCCGCGGCGAACGCGAGGATCAAGACCGCCGCGGCGAACCAGCCGAGGACCACCACGGCGACGCCGACCGATGCGACGGTCGGCGCGAACGACGCCTGGCCCGCGGCTGTGCCGAGCGCGGCGCCGACGAGGACCGCGACCCCCACCCCGCGGGCGAACATCCCCACCGACGGCCACGGGTTCCGGCGCGTGAGGCGCGCCACGACCGTGCGCTCGTGGTGCACGAAACCGCCGAGGACCACGACGACCGCCACCCACAGCGGCCACGTCACCGCCGCCACGGTCCTCCGGGCCCGGGCGGGAGCGTTCGTCCAGGCCAGCGTCCATGCGACGGGGGCCACCGCACGCCCCCGCACGGGTTCCATCGCCGGCGCCCAGACGGCGTTCATCCGCATGGCGGGACGGTATCCCGCGCTGTCGCCGTCGCCACCGCCGGGGCCGGGTGAACTCAGCCCGCCCGGCCCGTCGCGACGCCCGGGGCGTCCTCGCCGGCGCCCCACGACGCCAGCAGCCGCAGTCGCTCGGCGGACGGCGACCCGGGCTCCGCGGTGTACACGAGCAGCACCTGGCCGGGCTCGGCGGTGATGGCGAGCTCCTCGAACGCGAGGGTCAGCTCGCCGACCACGGGGTGGCGGAACCGCTTGGTCCCGGTGCCGTGGATGCGGACGTCGTGCGCGGCCCAGAGCGTGCGGAACGTCTCGCTGCGCGTGGACAGCTCGCCCACCAGGTCCTGGAAGGCCTTGTCGTGGGGGTTGCGTCCCGCCTCCGCGCGCATCACGCCCACGCACATCTGCGCGAACAGGTCCCAGTCGGGGTAGAAGTCGCGGGCCGCCGGGTCGAGGAACTGGAAGCGCGCGAGGTTGGGCGTGCGACCGCCGTCGCCGATGACGGGGGCGTAGAACGCGCGGCCCAGGGCGTTGGTCGCGAGCAGGTTCTGCCGCGGGTCGCGGACGAACGCGACGCCGTCGGTGATCGCCTCCAGCGCCCACTGCAGGCTCGGGCGAGGACCCGCCGGCCGGGTGGCACGGCCGCGCGAGCGCCCCGACGTCGGGATGCCGTCGGCCGCCCGCGCGAGGTCCAGGAGGTGCGCGCGCTCGGCGTCGTCGAGGTCCAGCGCGCGCGCCACGGCGTCGAGCACCGACGCGCTCGCGCCGGCGATCGCGCCGCGCTCGAGCTTCGCGTAGTACTCGACGCTCACCCCGGCCAGCATCGCGACCTCGCTGCGGCGCAGCCCGGGCACCCTGCGGTTCGAGCCCCCGGGCAGGCCCGCCTCGTCGGGGGTGACCTTGGCGCGGCGCGACATGAGGAACTCGCGCACCTCGGCTCGGTTGTCCATGCCGTCCAGGCTAGGCACGCAGGCGGTGCCGCGGCGGCCGTGAAGGGTGTACTGCCGGTACACGGTTCGTCAGGGACTCCCGCCGCGTCGCCGAGGGACGGACGCTGGGTGCCATGCCCGCTCCCGCCCTGCCTGCCACGGTCGTGCCCGCGCCGCACCGGTTCGCCCGGGTGCTGCCGGCGCTGCTGCTCCTGCTCACCGTCTTCGGCCCGATCTCGATGGACCTGTACCTCCCGGCGCTGCCCGCGCTCACCACGGACCTCGGGGCGGCGACGTCGGTCGCCCAGCTCACGGTGACCGCCTGCCTCGTGGGGCTCGCCCTCGGACAGTTGGTGGCGGGCCCGCTGTCCGACCAGTACGGGCGGCGCGGCGTCCTGCTGGTCGGCGTCGTCGCGTACGTCGCGACGTCGACGCTGTGCGCGGTCAGCCCCACCGTGGAGCTGCTGATCGGCGCGCGCTTCGTGCAGGGCCTCGCGGGCGGCGTCGGCATCGTCATCGCGCAGGCCGCCGGCCGCGACGTGTACGACGGCGGCGCCCTGGTCCGCTTCTACGGCCGCCTCACCGTGGTCGGCGGGCTCGCGGCGATCGTCGGCCCGCTGCTGGGCGGGCAGCTCAACACGGTGACCGACTGGCGCGGCCTCTTCGTGTTCCTCGCGGCCGCGGGCGCCGGCATCCTCGTCGTGGCGCTCGTCGCCTTCCCGGAGACGCTGTCCGCCGACGGCCGCACCGCCGGCGGCTTCGTCCAGATCGGTCGGGACTTCCGCGTGCTGCTGTCCGACCGGGTCTTCGTCGGCGCCGTCCTGCACCAGGGGTTCATGTACGCGGCCCTGTTCGCGTACCTGTCCGGCGCGACGTTCGTGCTGCAGGGCATCTACGGCCTGTCCCCGCAGGGGTACGCGCTCGCGTTCGGCCTCAACTCCGCCGGCTTCATGGCCTGCGGGTTCCTCGCGGGCCGGGCCGCGGAGCGCTGGAGCGTGCCCGGCACCCTCGCCGTCGGCACCGGGCTCGCTGGCCTCGGCGCGCTCGGGCTGCTGGTGTCGGGCCTGACGACGACGCCGCTGTGGGTCGTCGTCGTGTCGCTGCTGGCCCTGGCGAGCGGCGTGGCCACGACGTCCCCGCCCGCGACGACGCTCGCCCTCGTCGGCTACCCGCAGCTCGCGGGCACGGCGTCGTCCCTGCTCGGCATGGTCCGCTTCGGCTTCGGCGGCGTGGCCGCCCCGCTGGTCGGGCTCGCCGGCGCCGCGACGATCCTGCCCCTGGGCCTCGTCACCGTCGTCGCCGTGGCGCTCACCGCGGCCGTCGCCACCTCCGCCGCCACCTCCGCCGCCCGCCGGCGTACCCCGATCCGCTACTGAGTCACACCAACGAACGGAGCACCACCATGCGTGGAGTCGTCCTGCACGCCCCCGGCGACGTGCGCGTCATCGAGCGCGAGGACCCCCGGATCATCGAGCCCACCGACGCGATCATCCGCGTCACCGCCACCTGCATCTGCGGGTCCGACCTGTGGCCCTACCGCGGCGTCGAGGACGTCCACGACGCCGTCATGGGCCACGAGTACGTGGGCGTCGTCGAGGAGATCGGCGCCGACGTGAAGGCCATCAAGGTCGGCGACTTCGTCGTCGGCTCCTTCTGGGCGTCGGACAACACCTGCGAGATCTGCGAGTCCGGCTACCAGGCCTACTGCGTGCACCGGGTGCTCATGGGCACCCTCGGCACCCAGTCCGAGCGGGCCCGCATCCCCCTCGCGGACGGCACGCTCGTCGCGACGCCCGGCATGCCCGACGCCGACCTCGTGCCGTCGCTGCTCGCCGCCTCCGACGTCCTGGGCACGGGCTGGTTCGCGGCCGTCGCCGCCGAGGCGGGCCCCGGCAAGACGGTCGCCGTCGTGGGCGACGGAGCGGTCGGGCTGCTCGGCGTCCTCGCCGCGAAGCAGCTCGGCGCCGAGCGCATCATCGCGATGTCCCGGCACGCCGACCGGCAGGCGCTGGCCCGCCGCTTCGGCGCCACCGACATCGTGGAGGAGCGCGGCGACGCGGGCGTGGCCCGCATCAAGGAGCTGACCGGCGGGCTCGGCGCGCACTCCGTGATCGAGGCCGTCGGCACGCAGGAGTCGATGATGCAGGCCGTGCACTCGACCCGCCCGGGCGGCCACATGGGCTTCGTGGGCGTCTCCCACGACGTCGCGCTGCCCGGCGACGACATGTTCATGGCCGGCATCCACCTGCACGGCGGGCCCGCGCCCGTGCGCCGCTTCCTGCCCGAGCTGATCCGCCTGATCTGGGACCGCGAGATCGACCCGGGCCAGGTCTTCGACCTCACGCTGCCCCTCGAGAGGGCGGCGGAGGGCTACGCGGCCATGGACGAGCGCCGCGCCACCAAGGTGCTGCTCACCGTCTGAGCCGGCCGGCGCTCAGGCCTTCGCGGGCGTGAGCACCAGCGTGCCGGCGAGGCCGAGCATCATCCCGCCGCCGGTGGCGCGGACGGCGGACAGCCGGCGCGGCGACCGCGCGAACCACGCGCGCGCCGTGCCGGCCAGCACCGCCCAGGTGCCGTCGAGCACCAGCGCGATGAGCGTGAACACCAGGCCCAGCACGAGCATCTGCAACGGCACGGCGCCGGCGTGGAAGTCGACGAACTGGGGGAGCGTGGCGACGAAGAACACGATCGTCTTGGGGTTGGTCGCGCCGACGACGAAGCCCTGCCGCAGGGTGGTCCACGACGACGCGGGACGCACCCGCGGGTCGACCGCGACGTCGGCGCCCTCGCGGCGGTGCCGGATCGCCTGGACCCCGAGGTACCCCAGGTAGGCGGCGCCGAGCAGCTTGACCACCGTGAACACGGCGACCGACTGCGCCACGACCGAGCCGACGCCGAGCGCCACCAGGGTGATCGGCACCAGCGACCCGAGCTCGTTGCCGACCACGCTCAGCAGCCCGCCCCGTCGACCGAGCGACAGCGACCTGCCGATCACGAACAGCACGCTCGGCCCCGGGATCGCGACGAGCACGACCGAGGCGAGCGCGAAGGCGAGGAGCGACTCGAGGGGCGGCACGGGCTCAACCTAGCCCCGCACCGGGCCCGGAGGAACCCGGGCGCCGCGGTGCGGGGCGGGGGGTCGGCAGGGCGGTGGGCTGGATGCCAGGAACGAGGCGGTCCATCATCCGCAGCAGGCTCGGGGCCTGGTAGACCTCCGAGCGCCGGAACCGGCCGCCGGACGGTTCCAGGATCTGGGCGTCGAGCAGGTTGTCGATCACCTTCCGGGCCGTGACCCCGGATGTTCCGAGGGCCCGCTGGAGGTAGCGGGCGGTGACGACCGGTTGTTCGGCAAGGATGCGCAGGGCGTCGTGCACCTTCGAGTCGGAGCGGAATCGGAACACCTGCCCGGCCCAGTCGTGCTGCACCTCGGCAGCCTCGGTCAGGATGCGCTCGGTCTCGTCGCAGGCATCGGCCAGGATGTCGGCGAAGTAGGCGACGAACTGGCTCACCGCCTCGGACCTGTCGGCAGGGTCTCCGTGCCGGAAGTCCGTGAGGCGGCGGACGTACTCGTCGGTGTCCCGGCGCAGCACGACGGACAGAGGGAGCACGCCCCGCTCGAGCACGGCGGCGCGGGCGAGGTAGCCGTGCACGAGCACGCGCCCGGTGCGTCCGTTGCCGTCCTCGTACGGGTGGATCGTCTCGAACTGGGCATGGATCAGCGCTGCCTTGACCAGCGGACTGTCCGGGCTGCGGTTGGCGTAGTCCAGCAGGTCGCCCATGAGCGGCGGCACGCGCTCGGCCGGCGGCGCGACGTAGGAAGCGGTCAGCTTCGACGAACCGCCGATCTGGACGTCGACCTCGCGGTACCCACCCTTGTGCACGTGCGGCGCGATGGCACGGTGGATGTCGTGCACCGACACGTCGTCCCACGGGTCGCGGAGAGATTCCACGCCGTCGCGCACGGAGTTCAGGTTGCCGAGGATGGCGTGGGCGGTGTCGAGCCGGTCGAACTGATGGCCCTCCAGGCCGGGATCCAGGTCCTTGAGCTGGGCGACCATGACGTTCCGAGGAGTCTCGCGCAGCCCTTCCACCCACGAGGAGGAGATGGACTCGGAGCGCACCAGCGTCGCGTAGAGGATCGGCTGAGGTCGAGCGCGGAGCCGCTCGGCGGTGCGGGCGATGCCGGCGGAGACGTCGGTGATGGCCTCCAGAGCGTCGGCGTCCAGCAACGGCGCCATCCGCAGGTCCAACCCGACCGGGAAGTAGCGCCGGTACGCGCCGCCACGCCGGTCGGCCGACCGCATGGCACCGAGGTCAGGTTCCTGAACCTCTCGCACCCACAACGTGCGTTCGTCGGCGGACACGTCAACCCTTCCCTTCACCAAGCCACAGTTAAGCCTAGCGCGCTAGCCTTAACTGTGGCTTGGTGACAGGGTGAAGATCGGGGAACGACCCGTGCCCGAAGAGGATCCGCCGGGCGGCGGCGCGACCGGGCGGGGTGCGCAGCGCGGCGACGCCCGCGGCGGCGACGGCGGGCGTACGCACCAGCGACAGCCCGCGGCGCATCGTGAGCCGCCCGCGGAACCGGGCGCGCAGCGCCGCGCCGTCGTACCGCGAGAGCTCGCGCCTGTCGCCGGTGCGCAGGGCACGGTCGAGGACGTCGGCCGCGTGCGCGGACAGCCGCAGGCACGGGTCGAGGCCGCCCGCCGTGAGGGGCGAGACGGCGCCCGCGGCGTCGCCCACGAGCAGGCCGCGCGGCCCGGCGATCCGGCGCAGCAGCCCGCCCACGGGGATAGGGCCGGCGCGCCGCTCGACGGCGTCGGGCACCGGCGCGCCCGCGAGGCCGGGCGCCGTGGCGGCGAAGCGGCGCAGCGCGTCGCGCAGGCCGTGCGGGTACCGGTCGGGATACCCGGCGACACCCACGTGCGCGTGCTGGCCGTCGTCGAGCACCCACGCGAGGTACCCGGGCGCGAGGCGGGGGTCGAGCACGCAGTGGAAGGCGGGCACGACGCCGGCCCGGTGCGGAACGGAGAAGACCTCCTCCGCCCCGACCAGCAGCTCGCGGTTGCGGTCGAGGCCCAGCTCCCGCGCGACGGCGGACCGGGCGCCGTCGGCCCCGACGACGAACGTCGCGCGCGCCTCGACCGGGCCGCCAGGACCGTGCAGCAGGTGCACGTCGCCGCGCGAGCCGAGGTAGCGGGTGCCGAGCTCGATCCGCACGCCCGCGACGGCGGCCCGCGCGGCCAGCTCCAGGTACAGCGCGGCCATGTCGCCCACGCGGAACTCGTCGTGCCTGCTGTCGAGGGTGACGGGGTCCCGGTGCGACGGCGGGTAGAGCACCATCCGCCGGACCGGCGGCCCGAGGTGCTCGGGCGGCAGGTCGAAGTCCTCCAGCGTGCGGCGCACGAAGATGCCGGTGGTGCGCACGGTGGTGTCGAGGCGGGTACGCCGGTCCGCGAGGACGACGTCGTGCCCGTGCCGCGCGAGCTCCGTCGCCGTCCACAGCCCGGCGAGCCCTGCCCCGACCACGAGCACGTCAGCCCGCATCGTGCGCACCCCCGTCGGGCTCGTCGTCGACCCACTCCAGCAGGTCTCCCGGCTGGCAGCCGAGCACACGGCACATGGCCTCGAGGGTGGCGAAGCGGACGGCCTTTGCCCGCCCGTTCTTGAGGACGGCGACGTTGGCGGGCGTGAGCCCCACGCGTTCGGCGAACTCGCCGACGCTCAGCTTGCGCCGGGCGAGCTCCACGTCGAGGCGGACGACGATCGGCATCAGATCACCCCGTCGAGGTCGGTGCGCAGCTCGGTGGCCTGGCGCAGGAGCGCGCGCAGCACCACCATCAGCAGCCCGACGGCGGCGCCCACGAGCAGCACCCCGAGCAGCAGCGCTGCCAGCCCCGCCAGCCCTTCCGCGGCGACGAGCAGCGCGAAGGCCACCAGCACGAGCAGCCACGCCCCGGCCACGGCGGCCACGATGCCGTTGACCCAGACCATCGCGTGGTCGGAGAAGATCCGGTCGTCGCGCACCATCGTCAGCAGCCGCCACGTGCACACGATGACCGCCTCGACGCAGGCGAGGCCGACGACGGCGAGCACGAGGAGCGGCCAGCGCAGGGGAGCGAGGTCGGGGGACTCGTCGGCCATCCGCGCGAACGCGGCGGGCAGCACGGCGACCTGGGTGGCGACGAGGGCGGCGAAGACGGCGACGAGCAGGCCGCGGAGCGGTCCGACGAGGCGCTGGGTGCGGGACATGGCGACGAGAGTGCCGCCCTTACCTATCGAAAGTCAATAGGTATCGATCGCTTCGCAGTGTCTCCGCAGGATCTCCCCGCGGTCAGTCGTCGCCCTCGAACAGCCCGCCGTCGAGCAGCCAGTGGTAGCGCAGGCGCAGCGCGCGCTCGGTGCTCGCCAGGATCGTCGCGACCAGGAGCGCGACGTTGAGGCCCGCGGGCAGCCGGACCGGCGAGGTGAACGCGCCGAACCGCTCGGCGACGGGCGGGACCTGCGAGATCTGCTCGACGATCTGCGGGACGCCGAGCACCAGCGCGACCGCGAGGACGACCCAGGCGACCGCCCCGATGCCGCGGCTCAGGCCGGGGCGGTCGCGCTCCAGGCGGGCGCGGCGCCCCTCGGCGGAGGCGGGGTCGGGCGCGAGCTGGCGCTCGCGGCCGTCGGGGGTCACGTAGTGGCAGCGGCGGAGCCCGTAGCTGCTGGTGGCCACCTGGACGACGCCGCCGGTGACGGGGAGCTCGGCGGGGAGCCGCGACGTGGCGGCGTGCACGCCGTCGCGGTAGAGCCGGGCCCGCACGTCGCCGTCGTCGGAGTCGCCCCAGAGCCGCACGTCGACCGACCACCGCTCGGGCACGCCGCGGTCGCCCACGAGGTCCAGGTGGAAGAGGGCGCGGGACAGCGGCTGCCACCACCGGAAGCGCTGCAGGGCGTGCCCGTCCCCGGGCCTGATCCGGCGCGCGGCGCGCCGACGTCTGCGGTCCGAGAACATCCCCGGCAGCGTAGCCGGGCCCGCGACCCGTGGCCCGTCGGGCACGACGGGTGCACGATGGCTCGCGTGAGCACGCCCGAGACGCCGCCGCGGTCCCGCCTGGTACGCATGGCCGCCCGCGACCCGCACGAGCCGGGCCGCACCGCGAGCCCGCTGGAGCTGTTCTTCGACCTGGTCTTCGTGGTCGCGGTGAGCGTCGCGTCCGTCCAGCTGCACCACGCCCTCACGGAGGGGCACGTCGGGAGCGGGCTGCTGTCGTACGGGATGGTGTTCTTCGCGATCTGGTGGGCGTGGATGAACTTCACCTGGTTCGCCACGTCGTTCGACACCGACGACTGGCTCTACCGCGTGCTGACGATCGTGCAGATGTCGGGCGTGCTCGTGCTCGCCGCGGGGATCGAGAGCGTGTTCGTCGACGGCGACTTCACCGTCGTCGTCGCCGGGTACGTCCTCATGCGCGTGGCGATGATCGCGCAGTGGCTGCGCGCGTCCGGCACGGACGGACCCACCCGCGCTGCGACGCGCGCCTATGCCGCGGGCATCGCCGTCGTCCAGGTCTGCTGGCTGGCCTTCCTCGCGCTGCCCCCGGGCTGGCAGGGCGCGGCGTGGGTCGTGCTCGCCGCGGCCGAGCTGGCCGTCCCGGTGGTCGCCGAGCGCCGCGGTCGCACTCCTTGGCACCCGCACCACATCACGGAGCGGTACGGCCTGTTCACCCTGATCCTGCTCGGCGAGAGCCTGCTCGCGTCGTCCAACGCGATCATCGAGGCGCTGCACGACGAGCAGGACCTCGGGTCCCTGATCTCGATCGCCGTGCTGACCGTCGTCGTGACGGCCGCGCTGTGGTGGATCTACTTCTGGCCCCCGCACCACCGCGCGCTGGGGGAGGACGCCCGCCTGTCGCGGTCGCTGCGCTACGGCTACGTGCACTACTTCGTCTTCGCCGCCGCGGGCGCGTTCTCCGCCGGCATCGAGGTGGAGATCGACGCGCTCACCGGGCACACCGCGCTGTCCGACGTCGGGGCGTCGTTCACGGTCACGATCCCCATCGCCGTGTTCGTGCTGGGCGTCTGGTGGCTCGCCATCCGCGACAACGCCGACCGTGTCGTCAACACGGTGGTCCCGGTGGGCGCGCTGCTGGTGCTGTGCGACCCGGTGATCCCGGTGCCCGTCACCCTCACCGCCCTGATCATGGTGGTGATCGTCGTGGTGCTGGTGCTGCACCCGCCGCTCAGTGCGACGCGACCTCCGCGAGCAGGTCGGCGGCAGGGGCCGGGTGCACCAGCCATCCCAGGTGGCTCGAGCTGAGGTCGCGCACGTCGTACGGGTTGTCGGGGGTCAGCGCGTCGCCCTCGCGGATCATCCGGTCCTGCATGGCGAGCGGCATGCTCGCGTCGTGGGTGAGCCGCACGAAGGTGCGCGGCAGGCTGCCCCACGTGGCAGCCTGCGCCCGGTCGTCCGAGGTGCCGACGTCGAGGTTCTCGTCAGGCTGGAAGCTGTTGAGGAAGGTGCGGAACTCGTCGTCGGTGCCGTCGGCGAGGAATGCGGCCTTGAGGCCGCCGAGCACGTCCGGGTCGGCGGTGCGGAAGTTGCAGCGCAGCAGGCCGACGTCGGCGGGGTTCGCCGCCGCGGCGCCGGCGACCGCCGCCGGGTCGAAGGACGCCATCTCCGGCTCGGCGTAGTAGTCGCCCACGTCGAGGTCCACCGGTGCCCACGCCGACACGTACACGAGCCGGTCGACGAGGTCGGGGCGGGCGTTCGCGACCGCGGTCACGGTGACGCCGCCACGGCTGTGGCCGACCAGGACCACGGGCCCGTGCTCGCGCGCCCGCTCGAGGACGTCGATCACGTGCGCGGCGTTGTCCGCGAGGGTCACGCCCTTGATCGCCCCGGGTGCTGACGCGAGCCCGGCGAGATCCTGCGGCGCCTGGTACTCCACCGGGAACGTGGCCGCGAACCCGTGGCCGGGGAGGTCGACGGCGAGCGAGCGGAGGCCCCGCAGGGCGAGCTCCGCCTGCAGCGGCGCGAACGAGAAGGAGTTGGCGAAGGCGCCGTGGACCAGCACGAGAGTCGGATTCACGAAAGGGACGATAGCGACTTCCCGGTCGGCGGCCACCGGTGTCGGGCGGGCCGGGAGCACTGTGTACGATCGTACGCATGACGACCGACCACTTCGCCGGTGACTCGCGCACGAACCACGAGCGCATGATCGCCGGTGACCTGTACATCGCGGACGACCCGGAGATCGAACGACGCGCCCAGCGCGCCGCCCGGCTCCAGGACGAGTACGCCCGGACCGCGCCGGGCGACCCGGCGGCCGCCGGGTCGATCCTCGCCGACCTGCTCGGCACACTGGGGGAGGGGGCGGTGGTCCGGCCGCCGCTGTTCGTGGACTACGGGGAGAACCTCCACGTCGGCGCGCGCACGTTCGTCAACTACCACCTCACCGCGCTGGACGTGGCGCCGATCGTCATCGGCGAGGACTGCCAGATCGACCCCAACGTGCAGCTCCTGACCCCGACGCACCCCGTCGAGCCCACGCCGCGCCGCGACAAGCTGGAGGCCGCGAAGCCCATCACGCTGGGCGACAACGTGTGGCTCGGTGGTGGTGTCATCGTCTGCCCGGGCGTCACCATCGGCGACAACTCGGTGATCGGAGCGGGCTCCGTCGTCACGCGTGACGTCCCGGCGAACGTGGTCGCGGTGGGCAACCCTGCGCGCGTGGTCCGCAGCATCGAGGAGGACGCCCCGCGTGGCTGAGCGCCGCGCTCGCCGGACCGACCCTGGGCGGCGCGACCGGATCATCGACGCCTGCCTCGACGTCGTCGTCGCCGCGGGCGTAAGCGGGACGTCGCACCGCCGGGTCGCCCAGGCGGCGGACGTGCCGCTCGGCTCCATGACCTACCACTTCACCGGCATGGACGAGCTGTTGCGCGAGGCGTTCACCCGGTTCGCGCACGCGGGGAGCGACGAGTTCGAGCGACGACTCGCGGGCGCCACCAGCCCCGACGAGGCGCGGGCGGCGGTGGTCGGCCTCGTCACCGACCTGTCCACCACCCGCCGCGACCTCGTGCTCACCCACGAGCTGTACACGCTCGCGGCGCGCGAGCCGTCGTTCCGCGACATCACGAACGCATGGATGGCGCGGTCGCGCCGTGCGCTCGAACGACACTTCGACCCGACGACGGCCCGCCTGCTCGATGCACTCGTCGAGGGCCTCGTCCTGCACCGCGCCCTCGACCGTCCAGACGAGCGGGGCGACGGGGGGCCGCACGACGCCGGCCTGGTGGCCGACGCCGTCGAGAGGATCACCCGTGCCTGACCCGAACCGCCGCCGCCTGTCGCTGTTCTCGCTGACGCTGCTCGTCGGGCTCGGCATGTCGTCCTGGATCACGCGCACGCCCGACGTCCGGGACGCGCTCGGCGCCTCCACGGCGGGGATGGGGCTGGTCCTCTTCGGGCTGTCCGTCGGCTCGATGACGGGCGTGCTGTCGGCGGGGCCCGTCGTGCGCCGCCGGGGCGCCCGCCCGGTGATCCTCGTCGGCTCCCTGCTGGTGGTGGCCGGCGTCGTGGTCATCGGCCTGGCCGCCGCCGCGGGCCTCGCGGCGGGGGCGTTCGCCGGCCTGCTGCTCGTGGGCCTGGGCGGCGGGCTCGGCGAGATCGGCCTCAACATCGAGGGCGCGGCCCTCGAGGTCGAGTCCGGGCGGCCGGTGCTGCCCGCCCTGCACGGCAGCTTCAGCCTCGGCACCGTGGTCGGCGCCCTCGTGGGCATCGCGCTCACGGCGCTGGACTTCCCCGTGGTGTGGCACCTGCTCGCGATGGCGGCGGTCATGGCCGCGCTCGTGGCCTGGGCGATGCCGGGCATCCCGGCGGGCACGGGGCGCGAGGAGGTCCGGGAGGCGGGGGAGAGCGCCCCACGCGAGCGCCGCCCCAGCGTGTGGCGCGACGGGCGCCTGGTGCTCATCGGCGTCGTCGTGCTCGCGATGGCGTTCGCGGAGGGTGCCGCCAACGACTGGCTGCCCCTGCTCATGGTCGACGGCCACGGGATGTCGGCCACGCACGGGTCGCTGGTCTATGCCGGCTTCGCCGCGGCGATGACGGTGGGCCGGTTCGCGGGCGGGCCGGTGGTCGAGCGGTTCGGCCGCGCCGCGGTGCTGTCCGTGAGCGCCGTGTGCGCGATCGCCGGCATCCTCGCCGTGGTGTTCGCGCCGAGCCCGGTGGTGGCGGGCGTCGCGGTGGCGCTGTGGGGCCTCGGGGCCTCGCTCGGGTTCCCGGTCGCGATCTCCGCGGCGGGCGACGACCCGGAGCGCGGCGCCGAGCGCGTCAGCGCCGTCGCCACCAGCGGCTACCTCGCGTTCCTCGTGGGCCCGCCGCTGCTCGGCTTCCTCGGCGAGCACCTGGGGCTGCGGCTCGCGATGCTCGCCGTCGTCGTGCTGCTCGTCGCGGCGGCCTTCGCCGCCCGCGCCGCCGCGCCGCGCCCCCGGGTCACGCCTCCCGGGCCGCCAGCACCGCGGCCCGCTCGGGCTCGCTGAGCAGGATGCAGAACTCGTTGCCCTCCGGGTCGGCGAGCACCACCCAGCCGCCCTGGCCCTCGGGGCTGCGACGGTCCGCCACCTGCGTGGCGCCGAGGGCGAGCAGGCGCTCCACCTCCTCGGCCTGCGTGCGGTCGGTGGGACGCAGGTCGAGGTGGCCGCGGTTCTTCACCGTCTTGGGCTCCGGCACCTCGATGAACAGCAGGTGCCCGTGGCTCTCGGCGGGCGCGTCGTGGCCGGCGGGCGGCACGATCATGCACTCCTCGTGGCCGGGCAGGTTGGGGTCGCCCGGCACGTCGACGTAGCCGAGCACCTGCTTCCACCACTCGGACTGGGCGTAGGCGTCGCGGCAGTCGAACGTCGTGTGCGAGATGCGTGAGGTCATCCCCGCATCCGACCACGACGCGCCACGCGCACCCAGGCTTTATCGCGGCCGGTCCGCCCTATCCTGCGGACGTGAGTGCCGAGGTCAACGCCACCGTCTGGTCCGTGTTCGTCTCGGCGGTGATCTGCGGCCTGTGGGTCGCCTGGCTGGTGCACTCGCTGCGGGTGGACCGGCGCCGCCTGCGCAACGGGTTCCTCGCCCTCGCCGTCGTCTACACGGGCGTGGGGCTGCTGGGGCAGCTCGTCGCGCTGGTGCCCGGCGGCACCACGGCCATGGGATGGCTCAGCCTCCTCCTGTTCGGCGTCCTCGGCCTGGGGCTTCTGGTGCTGCCCGTCTTCCTGGTGGCCAACGGGCTGACGATGGTGCGCCGCGAGCGCCGCAGCCTCGGCAACCTCCTGTCGCTGCTGGTCGGGGTGGCCATGCTGGCCGCGCCGTTCGTCGCCGCCGCGCCGTTCCTGCTGCGGGTGCCCTGGACCATCGGGCTGGTCGTGGGGCTGGCGATGGGTACGGCGTGGCTCGGGTTCGTGTTCCTGGGGTTCGTGACCCAGACGCTGCTGTACCGCCGGTACGCGGCCCGTGTGCCCGCCCGCGGCGTCATCGTGCTGGGCTCCAAGGTGGTGGGCGGCCGGGTGCCGCCGCTGCTCGCGGCCCGCCTCACGGCCGGTCGGGACGCCGCGGACCGGCTGGGGTCCGACGGCGTCCCGGTGCCGATCGTCCCCTCCGGCGGGCAGGGCGCGGACGAGGACCGGCCGGAGGGCGTCGCGATGGGGGAGTGGCTCGTCGACCACGGTGTGCCCGCCGACCGCGTGCTCGTGGAGGACCGGGCGCGGACCACCCGCGAGAACCTCACCCTGGGCGTCGCCGTGCTGCGGGAGCACGGCACCGACGGACCGTACCTCGTCGCGACGAACAACTATCACGCGCCGCGGGCGGCCATGGAGGCGATGGACCTCGGCCTCGACGTGCACGCGGTGGGGGCGCCGACGGCGGGCTACTTCTTCCCCAGCGCCTACCTGCGCGAGTTCGTCGCGGTGCTGCGCCGCCGCCCCGCGGTGCACGTCGTGGCGGCGGCGGGCATCGCCGTCGTGGTGGTCCTGGTGACCGTCGTGGCGGTCGCCGGGGCCTAGGGCCCGTCTCCCCGAGGGGTGGTGCGGCGGGCGTCAGGGGTTCAGGAGCTGCCGGGTGCGGTCGTCGGCAGGCAGGAAGGTCTCAAGGTGGAGACCGTGGAGGGTGACGTCGGAGGCGCCCTCGATCTGGCTGGCCACGCTGAACATCCGGAGCACCTCCCCACCGGCCTCGATCTCCAGCGGGACGACCGGGTCGCCCGACGGTCGGGTGGGGGGCTCGCCGTCGTCGCAGGGGTAGCCGATGACGTCTTCTCGGAGCGCGACCAGGTCGTGGTCGCCGCCGGTGCGGGCGATGCGCTGCTCGAGCTGGTGAAGCAGGTGCTCGCGCCAGGTGGGCAGGTTGCGGATGCGTGGAGCGAGCCCCTGCGGATGCAGGCAGAGTCGGATCACGTTCAGCGGGGGCTCGAGCAGCCTCGGGTCACAGCCGGCGACCAGCGCATCGACGGGTCGATTGGCATCGACCACGTCCCAACGGTCGTCGAGGAGCAACGCCGGGTACGGCGCGTGGGCGTCCAGCAAGGACCGCAACCCGGCCATCACCGGCGCGAGCGCCTCGTCGTCGGTCGCACGGTGCGGGTAACGGGGAGCAAAGCCCCCCGCGAGCAGAAGGCGGTTCTGCTCGCCCATGGGTACCCGCATCACCTCGGCCAGCCGGACGATCATCTCCGGGGTCGGCCGGGATCTTCCGTTCTCGATGAAGCTCACGTGCCGGGTGCTCACCTGCGCCTGGTTGGCGAGCGCGAGCTGGCTCAAGGATCGCAGCTCACGCCAGCGGCGCAGCTCGTTGCCGACCGAGGGAGCCATCACCGTCGAGGTCATGAGAGGAGCGTAGGCAGCACCCGTCGAAGGGCACCATGACCTCAGAGGTCATCGACCGGACGTCCGACGAGCGGCGAACCTTCGGGTGCAACGTCATTCGAGAAGGGAAGACGCCATGAACGAGATCGTGACCCGCTACCTCGACACCTGGAACGCCACCGACACGTCGGCCCGCGCCGAGCTCCTCACCAGCCACTGGGCCGAGGACTGCGCCTACGTCGACCCGCTCGCCGAGGCGCAGGGCCGCGAAGCGGTCGAGACGACCATCCAGGCCGTCCAGGCTCAGTTCCCCGGGTTCGTGTTCACCCCCGTGGGCGACATCGATGCTCACCATCAGCAGGTCCGCTTCCGGTGGGGCCTCGGACCGGCGGGCGAAGAGCCGGTCGTGATCGGCTTCGACGTGCTCGTGGTCGACGCGGACCGGCGCATCCGCGACGTCCGCGGCTTCCTCGACAAGGTTCCCGCCTGACCCCTCGCCCGACCGATGCCGACAAGGTCCGGTCCCCGGCGCGAGGTCGAGGACCGGACACCTCGGTCGGGTGGCACGGCCGGGGCGTGCGTGGCGCCCTCGCGGCTCAGCCCACCAGGGCGGGCTCGTCGTCGGGGACGGCGGCCAGGTACCGACCCTCCTCCTGCCCGCTGCGCTGCCGCGGGATGCACAGCACGATCGCCGCGCCGACGGCCGCCGCGACGGCGCCGATGACGAAGCAGAGCTGGAACGCGCCGCCGGTGGGGATGGGTGGCGTGCCCGGCGCCAGCACCGTGGTCCGGCTCGTGAGCACGATCGCCATGACGGCGCCCGCCACGGTGGTGCCGATGGAGCGCATGAGGCTGTTCAGCCCCACGCTCGCGGCCGACTCGGCGGCCGGCACGTTGGTGAGGATGAGCGTGGGCATCGCGGCGTACCCGATCCCGACACCCGCGGACGCCACGCACGAGGCGAGCATGAGCTGCCACGGCGCGTCCATGAGGAAGACGGCGACGACGTAGCCGAGCGCGAGCACGCCCGCGCCGATCGCCATGGTGCTGCGGCCGCCGAGCCGGGTGAGCAGCCGGGACGAGACCGGCGTGAAGAGCATCATCATGAGGCCCGCCGGGGCCATCCACAGGCCCGCCTCGAGGATCGTCTGACCCAGGCCGTAGCCGGTGGCCTCCGGCATCTCGAGGAGCTGCGGCACGACGATGGACTGCGCCATCATGCCGAACCCGATGAGGACGGCGGCGAGGTTGGTCAGCAGCACGGGACGGCGGGCGGTGGTGCGCAGGTCGACCAGCGGGTCGTCGTGGCGCAGCTCGTACCAGCCCCACAGCAGCAGGACGGCGACGCCGCCCACGACCATGCCGAGGGTGCTCGCGGCGCCCCAGCCCCAGTCGTTCCCCTTGGAGACGCCGACGAGGACGCCCACGAGGCCGATCGCCAGCCCGATCGCGCCGACCACGTCGAGGCGGCCGGGGTGGGCGTCGCGCACGTGCGGCACGACCGTCGCGGTGAGGGCCGTCATGACGACGGCGAGGACGACGGAGACCCAGAACAGCATGTGCCAGTCGAAGTCCTGGGCGATCCACGCGGCCAGGGGCAGGCCGAGCGCGCCGCCGACGCCGAGCGTGGCACTGACGCCCGCGACGGCGGTGTTGCGCAGGTGCGGCGGCGCGATCTCGCGGACCATGCTGATCGCGACGGGGATGTACCCCATCGCGACGCCCTGCAGCACCCGGCCGACCAGCACGGGGCCCACGGAGTCGGAGACGGCGCAGACCAGCGAGCCGACCACCAGCACGGCGGCCGAGACGACGAGCACCGGCTTCTTGCCGTAGAGGTCGGCGAGCCGGCCGGTCACCGGCATCGCGACGCCGCCGCCGAGGAGCGTGGCCGTGACCACCCACGACGCCGTGCTGGCCGACGTCGACAGCAGCTCGGGCAGCTCGCTCTGGATCGGGATGACGAGCGACTGCATGAGCGCGGCGCAGAGGCTGCTGAAGCAGACGACCACGACGACGGCGACGGCCCGCCGATCGGTGCGCGGCGGCGCGTCGGGGGCGGGGGACGGGGAAGAGCTCACGGCACACCTCAAATGTGTAACTTACATAATACTGTGTGTATGCTACCTGCATATCGACCAGCGTCAACCCTCCGAAGGGATCCCGATGCCGACCGTGACACCGTCGTCCGCGCCGTCGCCCTCGTCGTCCGACCCTGCCGGGCTGACCGACGACCGCCGGGTCGCGGGCCTGCTCTTCCGGCTCGACCTCCACCGCCGCCTCGCGGAGCACCGCAGCCCGCTCGGCACCGCCGACGGTCGCCTCCTGTGGCTGCTCTCCGACGGCCGGCCCCGCACGCTGCGGGAGATCGCCGAGGCGCTGCGGCTCGAGCAGTCCACGGTCAACCGTCAGGTCAACGGGGCGCTCGCGGCCGGGCTGCTGCGGCGGTTCACCGCGCCCGGCCGGTCGGCCCGCCTCCTCGAGCCGACCGAGGAGGGTCTCGCCCGGTTCGAGGAGGCGACCGGCCGGGCGCTCGGCGCGTACGCCGACGGGCTCGCCGTGCTCGGCGCCGACGTGGGCGCCTTCCTCGACCAGCTGGAGCGGTTCGCGGACGCTTACGGGGACGCCGTCCGGGAGGCGTGACGCGCGACCCGGGTGTGACCCAGGTCACCGCGAGCGGGCGGGCGCCGTCCTACCGTGGAGGCATCGATTGGATCACCGCGGGGCCGCCGACGGCCCGGCGCTGACGCCCGCCGACCCTCCTCGACCGGCGCCCGCAGGGCAGGCCGTGACCCGTGGGGAAGGAGGAGTGCGATGAACTGCTACGAGTGCGCCATGCGCGACCGTCGGGAGACGGTGGCGGTGGCGAGCTGCTCCACGTGCGGTGCCGCGGCCTGCGTGGAGCACGTCCGGGTCGGGGCCGCCGTCGTGCACGAGCACTCGCCCGGCAACCCGGCCGACTACCGGCTGCCGGGGCGGAGGCTGTACGACGTGACCTGCGCGCCGCCGGGGTCGGTCACGCCGCAGGAGGCCATGGAGGGCACGGTGCCGGCGAGTTGACGCCGTGACGTCCGTGGCCCTCGGATCAGATCCTGCCCGATTTCGGGCAGGATCTGGCATGTCGGGGCGGCGGGGCGCATGATGTCCCGGTGACCGACGTCGATCTTGTCGCCCGCATCGCGACCTCCACGGGGCTCTCCCCGGCCGAGGCGGAACGCGTCGTCGAGGACGTCCTCGCCTGGTACCGCGAACCGGTGGAGGAGTACGTCCGGCGTCGGCACGCGTCGCTGCGCACCTATGGGCGCCGCAACGAGGAGATCTACGCGCAGATCGCCGCCGAGCTCCGCGACCGCCTGGTCGCGGCGCCGGAGCTCAGCGAGCGCCAGGTCCGTCGCACCATCTACGGCTGAACACCTACGGCTAGGAGCACCCAGACCCATGTGTGGAATCGTCGGCTACGTCGGCCCCCAGCAGGCAGCACCCGTCCTCGTCGAGGGCCTCACGCGGCTGGAGTACCGCGGCTACGACTCGGCCGGCATCGCCGTGCTCAACCCGCGCTCCAGCGCGCACCCGTCGCGCGTCGTGCGCGCCAAGGGTCGCGTGCGCGACCTCGAGGCCGCCCTGCCCGCGCGCCTCGCCGGCACCGTCGGCATCGGCCACACCCGCTGGGCGACGCACGGCGAGCCGAGCGAGCGCAACGCCCACCCGCACACCTCGTTCGACGGCCGCGTGCACGTGGTGCACAACGGCATCATCGACAACTTCCACGCGCTGCGCTCGCGCCTCACCGCCGACGGCGTCGAGCTCACCTCCGACACGGACACCGAGGTCATCGCGCACCTCGTGGCGCGCGAGCTCGCGGCCGGGCTGGGCTTCGAGGACGCCGTGCGCGCCGCCGTCGCGCAGATCGACGGCACCTACGCCCTCGCGGTGGCCGACGTGCAGAACCCGGACCGTGTCGTCGTCGCGCGCAACGGCTCGCCGCTGCTGCTCGGCGTCGGCGACGGTGAGATGTTCGTGGCCTCGGACGCCGCGGCGATCGTGCGCCACACCAGCCAGGTCGTGCTGCTCGACGACGGCGACTTCGCCTCCGTGACGGCCGACGGGTTCCGCACCTTCACCAACGACGAGGAGCACACGGCGCGCGACGCCGTCACGATCGACCTCACCGTCGAGGAGCTGGAGCTGGGCGGCCACGCCCACTTCATGCACAAGGAGATCCACGAGCAGCCGGAGACGGTGGAGCGGATGCTGTCCGGCCGCCTCGACGACCGGTTCGGCACCGCCAAGCTCGACGGCCTCAACCTGGACCCGCGCGAGATGCGCCGGTTCGCCCGCGTGAAGATCCTCGGCTGCGGCTCCGCGTACTACGTGGGCCAGCTCGGGGCGTCCATGATCGAGGACCTGGCGCGCATCCCGGCCGACGCCGAGCCCGCGAGCGAGTTCCGCTACCGCAACCCGATCATCGAGCCCAGCACCCTGTACGTCGTGGTCAGCCAGTCCGGCGAGACCGCCGACACCCTCTTCGCCGTCCGCGAGGTGCAGCGCAAGGGCGGCACCGTCGTCGGGCTCGTCAACGCCGTCGGGTCCTCCATCGCCCGCGAGGTGGACGGCGGCATCTACCTGCACGCCGGGCCCGAGGTGGCGGTCGCGTCGACCAAGGCGCTCACGCACATGGGCGTCGGGTTCGCGCTGCTCGCGCTGGCGCTGGGGCGCGTGCGCGACCTGTCGTTCGCGGACGGCAAGCGCATCATCGCCGGCCTGCGGGCGATCCCCGGGCAGATCGCGCAGATCCTGGGCGACGAGGAGGACCTGTCCGCCGCGGCGAAGGAGCTCTCCGAGGCGCCGAGCCTGTTCTTCATCGGCCGCGTGCGGGGCTACCCGGTGGCGCGCGAGGGCGCGCAGAAGTTCAAGGAGATCACCTACCGGCACGCCGAGGCGTACCCGACGAGCGAGCTCAAGCACGGGCCGCTCGCGCTCATCAGCCCGGAGCTGCCGACGGTCGCGATCATGCCCGCCGACGACCTGCTCGAGCGCAACATCACCGCCGCGCAGGAGATCCGCGCCCGCGGCGGCGCCGTCGTCGCGATCACGCACCCGGGCGTCGAGCTCGGCGACGCCGCGACGGCGCGCATCGAGGTGCCGCGCAACGAGGTGGAGCTCGACCCGATCCTGCTGACGATCCCCACCCAGCTGCTCGGCTACCACGCGGCCGTCGCCCTCGGCGAGGACGTGGACCGGCCGCGCAACCTCGCGAAGTCCGTCACCGTCGAGTGACGACGACGGCGGGGTTGGTGCGGTGGCTCGCCGTGGAGGTCATCCGCCGACCTCGTCGAGGAGCTGCCGCACCCCCTCGCCGTCCATCAGGCCGATGACGTTGCCCGCCGGGTCGGTGAACCAGGCGCCGTCGCCGCCCTCCATGAAGCCTCGGGCGACGCCCTTCTCGTCCTGGTCGAAGCCCTCGTAGCGCTCCAGGCTCACGCCCTTCGCGACGAGGTCGTCCACCACCGGGTCGACGTCGTCCACGGCCAGGTGGAAGACGGTGAACGCCGCCGGGGTGTGGTCCTCCTTGGGATACACGAACACCGGGGAGCTCGTGTCGAGGTGGAGCACCAGGCCCATGCCTTCGTCCAGGGTCGTGACGCGGAGCCCGAGGGTGTCCGCGTAGAAGCTGCGTGCCGCGTCGAGGTCGTCCACCGAGAAGCTGGAGAACCCGCGTCGAGTCGTGACCATCGCCGTTCCACTCCCTTGTGACCGCCGGTCCCCGGGCGTGGGGAGCCGCCACGAGGGTGCCGGACCTCTCCAGGATCCGTCCGTCGTCCCGTCCACGCCGCTGCCCGGACGACCGGGGGCGGGTGAACTTCGGCCGGCCCGTGGCGTCGTCCCGGTCACGCCGGGTCGGGCTGGTCCTCGATCTGCACGGCCTTGAGCTCCGGGGTGAACGCGAACAGGGCCCCGTCCTTCGCGCCCACCCACCAGCGGCCGCACTGGAGCGAGGCGTCCTGCTCCTGGCCGGCGGTCCACCAGCCCGCCTCGAGCGTCGAGCCGGTCCGGTAGTCGTCGGCGGTGAGGGTCCCGCGCGCGGGCTTCGCGACGAGCGGGTGGTCGGCGTCGACGGACGTGCAGTCGGTCGGCAGGGACGTCACCTCGGCGTCCATCGTGAGGATCATCTCGTCGCCGGTGGTGCGGAAGACGCCGCGGACGTCGGAGGCGTCGTCGGGCACCCAGGAGGGCAGCCCCTCGTCGGCCTTGCCGTCCGCGCCGCTGTCGTACGTGAACGCCTTGGTGTGGCCGGAGCTCCGGTCCTGCAGCGCCTCCGAGATGGCGCCGCACGCCGTCGTCGTGACGGCGACGACGGAGGCGAGCGCCAGCACGCCGACGCCGCGGTGGCGGCGCACGGGCGACGTGGTGACGGTCGAGACGTCGGCGCGGTGGGTGCTGCGGTGGTCGTGGTGGTTCTCGTGCTGCGTCATGCCCTCGACGCTACGAACGCGCAGGCGGCGGCGTCGTCGGCCTCGGAGCGGAACCTCGCGGTCGGCGCGTACGACCCGGGGAGGACGCCAGGCTCAGGGCCGGCTCAGGGGTTCGCCGGAGGGATCACCCGAGGAACTCGCGCACCAGCGGCGTCGCGACGGCCTCCCCCTCGTGGAAGTACGCGTGCCGCAGGCCGGGCAGCACCTCGACGTGCGCGCCGGGGATCCGCCGCCGGAGCAGGTCAGCGTTCACCGCGGGGGCGAGCACGTCGTCCGCCCCGTGCAGCACGAGGGTGGGCGCCAGCACCCGCGGCAGGGCGTCCCACGCGTCGTGGCCGTCGCTGGCGCGCAGGTGGTCGCGCCGCGCCGGCGGCGTCATCGACGGGTCGCCCTCGACCGTCGTCGGGCCGGGGTGCGCGGCCAGCCACGCCGGCGTGTACATGAGGTCAAGCAGGGCGCGCCGGGCGGCGCGGCGGTCGGGCTGCACCATGGCGCGGCGCACCTCGAGCGAGCGCTCGACGGCGTGCGCGCCGCCCGGCGTCGTGCAGCCCAGCACGAGCCGCCCGAGCCGGTGCGGATGGTCGACGGCGAACCACTGGGCGACGCGCCCGCCCATCGACGTGCCGTAGACGTCGGCGCGCTCGACGCGCAGGTCGTCGAGGACGGCGGCGACGTCGCCCGCGAGGCGCCGCGTGGTGAACTCGCGGTCCGTGGGGCCGGACGCTCCGGTGCCGCGCCAGTCCAGGGTGATCGTGCGGCGCCCGGCGCCGAGCCCGTCGCGCACCGGGTCCCACCAGCGGTGGGAGTTCGCCTGCCCGGCCAGCAGCACGAGCGGCGGCCCGTCGCCCCGCACCTGGTAGGCGATCTCGGCGGAGTCGTCGGCGATCGCGTGCGGCACCGTCACAGCGTAGGGCGGCGGTCGAGGCGCGCGGCGACCGCGGCGGCGGTGAGGGCGACGGCGGTGGTGGTGGTCGCCGTCACGACCACGCCCGCCCAGCCGGCGTCCTCCCAGACGTGCGTCGCGACCGCGCCCATCACGGCGCTGCCCACGTAGTACGCGAAGAGGTAGGCGCTCGACGCCTGCGCGGTGCCGCGCCCCTGCCGGTGCGCGCGGTCCACGGCCCAGCCGCTGACCAGGGAGTGGGCGCAGAAGAAGCCGACGGTGAGGAGGCCGAGCCCGGCGACGACGGCCACGGCGGAGGGCGGCACGGTCACCGCGACCCCGGCGGCGAGCAGCACCAGGCCCGCGACGACGGCCGGGCCGCGCCCGCGCCGTCGGGCCAGGAGCTGCGCGACGGACGGCGTGACGATGCCGACCGGGTACGCCAGGTACACGAGCGTCACCGCGTGCCCGAGGGAGAACGGTGGCGCCTCGAGCCGGAACGCGACCGCGTTGTACACGCCGACGAACGTGCCCATGCTCGCGAAGCCGACGGCGCACAGCAGCGCCACGACCGGGTCGCGGAAGGCCGACGCCGTCCCGGTCAGCACGCTGCCGAGCCGCAGCGGCCGCGGCGTGAACCGTGCCGAGCGGGGTACCAGCGCCCACAGGGCGACGGCGGCGAGGAGCGTCGTGACGCTCAGCACCTCGGTGGCCAGCGGCCACCCGCCGAGGGCGGCGAGCGGGCCGGGCACGAGCCGCCCGACCGCGCCGCCCACCGCGGTGCCCGCGATGTAGGCCGCATTGGCGCGGGCGTGCGCGCCCGGGTGCATCTCCTCGCGCAGGTACGCGAGCGCGACGGCGGGCAGGCCGGCCAGCGCCACCCCGGCCAGCCCGCGCAGCACCAGCAGGCTGCCCCAGGTGGGGGCGAAGGCGCTCGCGAGCCCCAGCACGCCCGAGGCGAGCAGCGACCAGCGCATCACCTCGACCCGCCCGAACCGGTCGGCGACCGGGCCGACGGCCAGCAGCGCGACCGCCATCGCCGCCGTCGTCACCGACAGCACCTGCGCGGACGCGCCCGCCGAGACGTCGTAGTGCGCCGCGACCTGGGGCAGCAGCGGCTGCACGTAGTAGAGCAGCGAGAAGTTCGCGAGCCCGCCCGCGGCGAGCCCCAGCAGCGTGCGGCGGTACGCCCGCGACCCGGGGCGGTGGCCCGCGGGCGCGGTGGTGTCGCGCGTCGAGGCGGGCGCGGGCGGAGCGGTGGTCACCGGACCACGATGCGCCCGGCGCTTCGATGCGCCAAATGATCCGGACGCCGGTCGTGATGCCAGAATTGCATCTGTCGGGCCGAGGAAGGGGCGAGATGGACGAGCAGACCCTGCGGGTGTTCCTGTCGCTGTGCGAGACGGAGAGCACCCGCGACACGGCGGCGCTGCTGCGCGTGGACCAGTCGACGGTCTCCCGCACGCTCGCCCGCCTCGAGGCGGGGCTCGGCGTCGAGCTGTTCCGCCGGCACGGTCGCCGCATCGCGCTCAACCGTGCCGGCGTGAGCTTTCGCGGCGACGCCGCCCGTGTGCTCGACGAGATCGAGGTGGCGCGCCGGCACGTGCGCCAGGAGGTGCTCGGCGCGCGTACCGTGCGGCTCGGCTTCCTGCAGTCCGTGGCGCGGTGGCTGGTGCCGCGCGTCGTGACCGAGCTGCGTCGTGACGACCCGGACCGTCGCTTCGAGCTGCGCCAGGGCTTCGCGCAGGACCTGTTCGGCTGGCTCGACGACGACGTGCTCGACCTCGCGCTCGTCACGCCCCCGCCGCCCACCCGCACCACGGGCTGGCGGCTGCTGCACGAGCAGGTGCTGTGCGTCGCCGTCCCGCCGGGGCACCGGCTGGCCGGGCGCACGGGCGTGGGCGTGGACGACCTGGCGGGGGAGCGGTTCGTCGCCTTCTCGCGCACCACCGAGCTGCGCGGCGTCGTCGAGGGCATGCTCGGTACGGCCGGCGTCGAGGTGGAGGTCGCGTTCGAGTCCAGCGAGGTCGACACCATCCGCGGCCTCGTCGCCGCGGGGATGGGCGTGGCCGTGCTGCCCCGGCCCGAGCGGCCCGACGCCGCCGATCCCGTCTACGTGCCGCTGGAGCCGCGCACCACCCGGCGGCTCGGCATCGCGTGGGCCGACGTCGCGCGCCCACCGGACGCCGTCACCGTCGTCCGACCGTCGCCGACCGTGGAGCCGCGTCCGTCCTGAGCCCCCAGAAGGTGCGCCACCGCATGGTCGGCGTGGGTGGGCGGCTACCCTGCCGATGGCCCGTCCGCCGACCCTGGAGGTACCCGGTGCTGCCCTCGCCCGACGACTTGCGCACGCTGCAGCGCCGCACGCTGACCGTCGTCGTCGCGAGCCAGGTGCTCGGCGGCGCGGGGCTGGCCGCGGGCGTCACGGTCGGGGCGCTCCTCGCGCAGGAGATGCTCGGCACGGACCGCCTCGCCGGCGTGCCGACCATGCTGTTCACGCTGGGCTCGGCGCTCGCGGCGTTCCTCGTCGGGCGGGTCACGCAGCGGGCGGGCCGCCGGGTGGGCCTGGGGCTGGGCTTCGCCGCTGGCGGCCTGGGCGCGATCGGTGTGGTGGTGGCCGCGGCCCTCGGCGTCGTCCCGCTGCTGCTCGTGTCGCTGTTCGTCTACGGCGCGGGCACGTCCACGAACCTGCAGGCCCGGTACGCGGGTACCGACCTCGCCGCCCCGGACCGCCGCGCGACGGCGGCCAGCGTCGCGATGGTGTCCACCACGCTCGGGGCCGTGGCGGGGCCGAACCTCGTGGAGCCGCTCGGCGTCCTCGCGACGTCGTTCGGGCTGCCCGCGCTCGCGGGCCCGTTCCTGCTCGCGGCCGTCGCCTTCCTCGCCGCCGGCGGCACGCTGTTCGCCTTCCTGCGGCCCGACCCCTTCCTCGTCGCGAAGGAGCTGGCCGGCGCCGCGGACGGCGCGGACGACGGCGCGCCGGCGGGGACGGGCGGCGCTCCGGACGGCGCACGGCGCACCGTGCCTGCGGGCGTCGTCGTCGGCGCGACGGTGATGGTGCTGACGCAGATCGCGATGGTCGCGATCATGACGATGACGCCCGTGCACATGCGTGGCCACGGCCACGACCTGGGCGACGTCGGCCTCGTCATCGGCATCCACGTGGCGGCGATGTTCCTGCCGTCCCTGGTGACCGGCGTCCTGGTCGACAAGGTCGGACGGGTGCCGATGGCGGTCGCGTCGGGGGTGACGCTGCTGCTCGCGGGGATCACCGGCGCCGTCGCGCCGGGCGACTCGATGGTCCTGCTCGTGCTGTCGCTCGCGCTGCTCGGGCTCGGGTGGAACTTCGGCCTCATCGCGGGCACGGCGCTCATCGTCGACGCGACGACGCCCGCCACCCGCGCACGCACCCAGGGCACGGTCGACGTGCTCATCGCGCTCGCCGGCGCAGGCGGGGGCGCGATGTCCGGCGTCGTGATGGCCGGGTCGGGCTACGCCACCCTGGCCCTCGGCGGCGGGGTCCTGTCGCTGCTGCTGATCCCGGTGCTGTTCCTCACGCGGAGGCCGTCGCGGGCGACGGCGTGAGCGAGGAGAGGGAGCCGGCGAGGCCGGCGACGGCGCCCGGCACGGCGCGGTAGTACGCCCAGCGCCCGCGCTGCTCGCGCTCGAGCAGACCCGCCTCGACGAGGATCTTGAGGTGGTGGCTGACGGTCGGCTGCGCCAGGCCGACCGGCTCGGTGAGGTCGCAGACGCACGCCTCGTGGCCCTCGTGCGCGGTGACGATCGACAGGAGCTGCACGCGCGTCGGGTCGGCGAGCGCCTTGAACGTGCGGGCGAGGGCGCGCGCCTCGGTGACGTCCACCGGGGGAGCGGCCGTGCCGCAGCAGCCGCCGTCGGTGGCCACGGGCGCGAGCGGCAGGTCGATCGTCGTCATGCGTCCATCTTGCCACGCATCGAAGAATGTGGATACGTTGTTCCCCGTTCAGTCATCGAAGTTCATCGATACGAGGGAGTGCGAGATGGTCGAGACGGTGCGGGCCGAGCTGCCGGTGGTCGTGATCGGCGCGGGCCCGGTGGGCCTCGCGGCCGCGGCGCACCTGCTGGAGCGCGGCCTGGAGCCCCTGGTGCTGGAGGCCGGCGAGAGCGTCGGCGCGGCCGTCGCGTCGTGGGGGCACGTGCGACTCTTCTCGCCATGGCGGTACGACGTCGACGCCGCGGCCCGCCGCCTGCTCGAGCCGGCCGGGTGGACGTCGCCCGACGCCGACGCCCTGCCGACCGGCGGCGAGCTCGTCGAGGGCTACCTGGCGCCGCTCGCCGCGACGCCCGAGATCGCGTCCCGGCTGCGCACCGGCACCCGCGTGCTCGCGGTCGCCCGGGACGGGGCGGACAAGACGCGCTCGCTCGGTCGTGAGCGCGCCGGCTACCGGGTGCGGACCGTGGACGCCACGGGCCGCGTCGCCGACGTCCTCGCACGCGCCGTCGTCGACGCCTCCGGCACGTTCTCGACGTCGAACCCGCTCGGCGTCAGCGGCCTGCCCGCGGCCGGAGAGGCCGAGGCCGCGCCGTTCGTCACCGGGCCGCTGCCCGACGTCCTCGGAGCGGACCGGGGCCGGTTCGCCGGCCGGCACACCCTGGTGGTCGGCATGGGCCACTCCGCCGCGAACACCCTGCTGAGCCTGGTGGAGCTGTCGGAGTCGACACCGGGTACCACGGTCACGTGGGCGATCCGCGGCGGCTCCGCGCGCCGCCTGTTCGGCGGCGGCACCGACGACGAGCTCCCCGCGCGGGGGCTGCTCGGCACCCGGCTGCGCGAGGCCGTCGACGCCGGCCGCCTGCGCCTGCTGACCCGCGTCTCGATCGAGCAGCTCGTCCCGAGCGCCGGGTCGGTGCGGGTGCTCGGCACCGCCGAGCACGAGCCGCTGACCCTGGACGTGCACGCGATCGTCAACGCGACCGGGTTCCGCCCCGACCTCGACATGCTGCGCGAGGTGCGCCTCGACCTCGACCCCGTCGTCGAGGCGCCGAGCGCGCTCGCGCCGCTCATCGACCCGAACCAGCACTCCTGCGGCACGGTGCCGCCGCACGGCGAGCAGGTGCTGCGCCACCCGGACGACGGCTTCTACCTCGTCGGCATGAAGTCGTACGGCCGAGCGCCGACGTTCCTGCTGGCCACCGGGTACGAGCAGGTGCGCTCGGTCGCCGCCGCGCTGGCGGGGGACCGTGCGGCCGCCGACGCCGTCGAGCTGGACCTGCCCGCCACCGGCGTGTGCTCCAGCGACCTGGCCCTGGCCGCCGACGGCGAGTCGTCGGCCGGGTCCTGCTGCGGAACCGCGCCGGCCGAGCCGCAGCTCGTCACGCTCGGCGTCGGCGCGCCGGACGGGGTCGGCTTCGCCACCGGCGTCGCCCACGGCCGCTCCGGCGACGACGACAACGCCTGACCAGACACCTGTCGCCACCGCCCCCTTCGAGCAAGGGATCCGTATCGCCAAACGTGCTCTTGGCGGTACGGATCCCTTGCTCGAAGGGGGCGTCGGGGGTCAGTGCGCGACGGGGTCGACGCCGAGGGACGCGAGCAGCGCGAGCACCCGGCGCCGGATCTCGTCGCGGATGGGGCGGACGGCGTCGATGCCCTGGCCGGCGGGGTCGTCGAGCTGCCAGTCCTCGTAGCGCTTGCCGGGGAAGATCGGGCAGGCGTCGCCGCAGCCCATCGTGATCACGACGTCCGACGCCTGCACGGCCTCGGTCGTGAGCACCTTGGGCTGCTCGGCGGTGATGTCGATGCCGGCCTCGGCCATGGCCTCGACGGCGACGGGGTTGATGCGGTCGGCGGGCATCGACCCCGCGGAGCGGACCTCGACCGCGCCGCCGGACAGCGCGCGCAGGAAGCCGGCGGCCATCTGGGAGCGGCCGGCGTTGTGCACGCAGACGAACAGGGCGGACGGCCGGGCGCCGTCGTCGGGGAGGGCGGACATGCCCTCATATTGATCGACGTCGATGCGCGATGCAAGACTCTGGCGCTGGTCCTCAGGACTCCGGCTCCACCGGCCCGTCCTCGCCCACGACCGCCTCGCCGCAGCTGGTCTCCTGCGCGGTGACCACCACGGGATCGTCGGGGCCGGCGTCGTCCGCGACGGTCGCCTCGTCGCCGTTCGACGCGTTCAGCGCCGCGTCGTCCAGGTCCACGAACGTGCGCGTGACCGTGAAGGAGCTGCCGTCGGGCGACGTCGCGTCCAGGCCCGCGAGGCGCAGGGCGCCGTCGACCTCGGTGCACCCGACGCCCGTGCCCTGGCCGGTGAAGCCCTTGTCGAACGTGTAGGGCGCGCCGGCGAGGTTCTGCGTCGCGGCGAGGTCGCAGTCGGCGGCGGAGAAGAGCAGCACCTCGCGGCCCGTGTCGACGAGGGCGATCGGGGCAGTGCTGTCCCCGGCCGCCACGACGTTCACGACGGCGGACGCGCGCTGCGGGCTCGCCGAGTCGATCGCGGTCGAGAACGTGGCGCCCGACGCCGTCGTGATCCCGAACCGGCGCTCGGCGCCGCCGGTGAGCCACGCGGTGTCGGCCTCGCCGTCGCCGTCCACGTCGACGACCTCGTGCGTGTCCGCGCCCTCCGGGGTGCCGTCGTCGGTCTCGGCGCAGCCGGCCTCGCCCGTCGTCGTGGGCGAGGAGGACGGGTCGGGGGACGCGGAGGGGGCCTCCGTCGCGGTCGCTGTCGCGGTGGGCGACGGCGACGCGGCGGTCGCGCCGTCGCCGCCGTCGTCCCGCACGACCAGCCACACGACGGCGGCGGCCACCAGGACGACGGCGAGCACGATCGCGCGCCACGTCCACGGGCTGCGGGCGGAGGTCGGACCGGGGGTGGGGGAGTCGCTCATGTTCCCCAGGCAAACACCGTCAGGCGGGGTCGCGCACGCCGTGCAGGCGGGCGTGCAGGCCGCGCACCTCGTCGGCGAGCTCCGGGGCCGGCCCGCGGGTGGGGACGCCGGGCGCGACGTCGCCCACGGGCAGCGGGGTCACCGGCCCGGGCGCCACGCCCCATTCCTGCAGCCACGCGGTGAGCTGGGCGGTGCTCGAGGCGTAGACGATCGGGCCGAGCCCCACCCAGGCGTGCGCCGCGCTGCACATCGCGCAGTGCTCGCCCGACGTGTACGCGGTGGCGCCCGCCCGCTCCTCGGGCGTGAGGTGCGCGGCCGCCCAGCGGGCGATCTCCAGCTCGGGGTGGCGGGTCTGGTCGCCGTCCTGCACGCGGTTGCGGTCCTCGAACACGACGGCTCCGGTCGCGTCGACGAGCAGCGAGCCGAAGGGCTCGTCGCCGTCGTCCAGCGCCTCGCGCGCGAGGTCCACGCACCGGCGCAGGTACGGCAGGTCGGCGTCCGTCACGGGCTCCGGTTGGTATCCCATATCCCCATCCTCTCGCACCCGACGACCGGGCGCGGCGGGCCCCGTCGGCCTCGATCTCAGGAACGGCGGCGCAGCGCCGGGTCGTCCTCGTTCGCCTCGAGCGCCGCGATGAGCGTGCGCGCGTCGTGGGGGCCGCGGTGCCGGACGCCGTCGAGGAAGAACGTCGGCGTGCCGCGGGCGCCGGACGCCGCGGCGCTCGCCTCGTCCGCGCGGACCCGGGCGTGCAGGGCCTCGTCCGCCAGGTCGGCGTCGAACCGCTCGAGGTCGAGGCCGAGCGTGGCGGCGTACCCGCGCAGGTCGTCCGGCTCCAGCCGGGACTGGTGGGCGAACAGCTCGTCGTGCATCTCCCAGAACCGGCCCTGCCGGTGCGCGGCCTCGGCGGCGACGGCCGCGAGGTAGGCGTGCGGGTGCACGTCCCGCAGCGGGAGGTGCCGCACGACGTACCGCACGCGGTCGCCGAAGTGCTCGCGCAGCTCGGCTCCCATCCCGGTCGCGCGGGCGCAGAACGGGCACTCGAAGTCGAGGTACTCGACGACGGTGTGCGCGGCGTCGACGTCGCCCTTCGCGTGGTCGCGGTCGGGGTCGACGGCGGGGGACAGCGTGACCGGCAGGTCCGCGCTCGCCTCGCCGTACCGCACGCGGGCGACGGTGAAGATCGTCCACCCCAGCAGGGTGGACAGCACCATCGCGATGAGGATGCCGACCGTCGCGGCCTGCCCCGCGGGCGTGCCGTCGAACGCGAGGTCCACCACCAGCAGCGACACGGTGAAGCCGATGCCGGACAGGGCCGCGCCGCCGAGCACGCTGCCCGGGCCCACGCCGTCGGGCAGCCGCCCGAGCCCGGCGCGGACCGCGCCCCACGTGCCGAGGCCGATGCCCACGAGCTTGCCCACGACCAGGCCCGCCACGACCCCCCACGTGATCACCGACCCGAGCGCCGCGCCCAGTGCGCCGCCGCGGAGGTCGATCCCCGCGTTGGCCAGCGCGAACAGCGGCACGACGACGAGCGAGACGGGCCCGCGGAGGACGTCGTGGAGACGGTGGTTGACCGAGATGGACCGGGCCAGCCCGACGCGGGCGTTGCGCGCCACGCTGGCGCTGGGCGACTGCCAGTAGTCGCGGAACAGGCTCTTGGCCTGCAGCACGTCGTCGCGCCGGGTGGCGACGGCGGGCACGAGCAGCCCGGCGAGCATGCCCGCGATCGAGGGGTGGACGCCCGCCTGCACGGTCGCGCCCCAGAGCACCACGACGACGAGCACGTACGGCGAGCTGCGCCACTCGCGCATCCGGCCCAGCAGCCACAGCACGGCGAGCGCGGCGACGGCGACGAGGAGCGGCGCGAGGCGGACCTCCTCGGAGTAGACGACGCCGATGATGCCGACGGCGAGGAAGTCGTCCACCACGGACAGCGTGAGCAGGAAGACGCGCAGCTGGCTCGACATCGCCGGCCCGACCAGCGCGAGCACGCCCAGCAGGAACGCCGTGTCCGTGCCGACGACGACGCCCCAGCCGTGCGGGTCGGCGTGGCCGGCGACGGCGAGGAAGACGAGCGCGGGCACGATCACCCCGAGCGTGCCCGCCACGAGCGGCACGAGGCGCGAGCTGCGCTGCCGCAGCGACCCGATCGCCAGCTCCTGGCGCACCTCGAGGCCGACGACGAAGAAGAACAGCACCATGAGCCCGTCGTTGACCCAGTGGTGCAGGTCCATGTCGAAGCGCAGGTCGCCGACGTCGACGTGGATCGGCAGCTCCCACAGGTGCTCGTACCAGCCGGACAGCGGCGAGTTCGCCCACACGAGCGCCAGCAGCGTCACGCCCACGAGCAGCAGCGCGGCCCCGGACTCGGTGCGCAGCCGTTCGGCGAGCGCGCGTGCGGCCATGCGGGTGCCTCCCGTCCGTCGTGGGTGCGGGTCCGCGAGGAGCCTATGACGACCCCGCGCTCCGGTCGCGGGGACCGGCACGTGGCCCGCGCGGGGAGGAACAGCGCTCAGGCGGTCCGTGTTCCCAGCCAGGGCGCCAGGACGTCCTCGCGACCGAGCCAGCGCAGGCCGCCGTCCGCCACCTCGGCGCCGGTGGCCAGGGCCTCGCCGAAGGCGTCGAGGATGCGGTCGTGCACCTCTCTGGCGTCGCGCGGCTCGCCCGCCCCCACCACGAGGATGCGCGTGACGGGCGGGTGCCCGGCCGCGACCTCGTCCCAGGTGCCGAGGTCCGCGACGCACAGGGCGCCGCCCGCGCCGTCCCACAGGCACGCGGAGTCGGGCCGGTTCGGCACGTGGAAGACGCCCCTGCTGCGCACCGGCCCGGTGCCGAGGTCCTCGACGTGCGCCAGCAGCCGCTCCGGGTGGAAGGGGCGGTCGCTGCGCAGCAGCAGGCTCCAGCTCCGGTCGCGCGGGTCCTTGGCGCGCCGGCGGGCGCCGCGCGCGCCGAGCGGGTGGGCGCGGCGCTCGGCCGCGGCGGGGGCGTGCGAACGGGCGGAGAGCGCGACGGGGTCGAGGTCGTGCAGGCCCTCGACGCGGTGGCTGTCGACGGCGCGCAGCCGGTCGACGAGGCCGCCGCCCGTGGCCGAGGCGCCGCTCGTGACGACCACGTCCACCTGCTCGAGCTGCGCGGCCAGCGCCTCACCGACGGGCCGCTGGTCGTCGTCGGTGAGCGCGAGCCCGCGCTCGTCGACCAGGTCGTCGCCGAGGAGGTCGGACTCCAGGGCGTCGAGGTCGACGACGCCGACCGTCGCGGCGAGCCGGAGGGTCTCGAGCACCCCGCCCGGCTCGGCCTGCGCCGCCAGGGAGCGCGCCACGGGCAGCGGCTCGGCGGTGACCGGCAGGGCGAGCACGAGGTGGGCCCAGCGACCGTCGTCGGCGAGGCGGGCGAGGGCAGGCACGGCGTCCTCGCGCACGCTGCACGACACGCACGCGTGCTCGAGCGCCACCGTCTCGTCCTCCAGGACGCCGGTCGCGTCGACGACGACGCGGCGCAGCGCGCCGTCGTCAGGGAGCAGGTCGTGGCGCACCACGACGACGTCGGGAGCGCCCAGGGTCAGGCTCGCCGCGGCGGCGTCGCGCAGCACGGGGTCGACGGCGACGAGCACGCTCAGCGCCGGTGCGGCGGGCGTGGCAGGCGCGTGCGGGCGGTCGGGAATCACGAGCACCTCCGGTGGGTTGGGGATGACGGTACTTGAGAACAGTTCTCAAGTCTGTCACTGTAGCGCCCTGATGAGAACCGTTCTCATAATGGAGGTATCGATGTCCGCCCGCTGCCAGGTGCTCGGCACGGTCCCGGGGTTCGGCCACGCGATCTCGCACTCGCACGTGCGGACGAAGCACCGCTGGGACCCGAACGTCCAGAAGAAGCGCTACTGGGTGCCCTCGCTCGGCCGCACCGTCACGCTGCGGGTGAGCGCCCGGGGCATCAAGACCATCGACCGTGACGGCATCGACGTCGTGGTCGCCAGGATCCAGGCACGAGGAGAGAAGGTCTGATGGCCACCCGCACCGACCTGCGCCCGATCGTCAAGCTCCGCTCGACGGCGGGCACGGGCTTCACGTACGTCACCCGCAAGAACCGCCGCAACGACCCCGACCGCGTCGTGCTGCGCAAGTACGACCCCGTCGTGCGCCGGCACGTCGACTTCCGCGAGGAGCGCTGATGGCCAAGACGTCCAAGATCGCCGCCGACGCGCGCCGCCGCGACGTCGTCGAGCGGTACGCCGCCCGGCGGGCCGAGCTCAAGCGCGTCGTCGCGTCGCCGTCGTCCGCGGCGGAGGAGCGGGCCACGGCCGTCATGGAGCTGCAGCGCCAGCCCCGCGACGCGAGCCGCACCCGCCTGCGCCACCGCGACGTCGTCGACGGCCGCCCACGCGGCTACCTGCGCCGCTTCGGTCTGTCCCGCATCCGTCTGCGCCAGCTGGCGCTGCGGGGCGAGCTGCCCGGCGTCACCAAGTCCAGCTGGTGAGAGGAGACACCACCATGAAGCAGAGCATCCACCCCACCTACGGCCCCGTCGTCTTCCGCGACACCAGCGCCGGCACCGCGTTCCTCACGCGCTCCACGCTGGCGGGGGACGCCGCCTCCGGGCCCGGCCGCCCCGCGCGCACGATCGAGTGGGAGGACGGGAACGCCTACCCCGTGGTCGACGTCGAGATCTCGAGCGCCAGCCACCCGTTCTGGACCGGGGCTGCGCGCGTCGTCGACACCGCGGGCCGCGTCGAGAAGTTCCGTCGGCGCTACGGGCAGGGCGCCCGATGAAGGTCCGGGCCTCGCTGCGGTCGCTGAAGCGCCTGCCGGGCGCCAAGGTCGTCCGCCGCCGCGGCAGGACGTTCGTGATCAACAAGCAGAACCCCCGGTTCAAGGCCCGCCAGGGCTGAGCCGGGGGTTCCCCCAGACCGACCCGACGAGAGGAGCGGCCGTGGCCGTCCCCCAGCGCAAGACCTCCCGCTCGCGCACCCGCAGCCGGCGCGCGCGGTGGAAGGCCGACCCGCCGGCGCTCGTCCCCGTGGTCGTGGCCGGCCGCACGGTGCAGGTCCCGCCCCGGCTGCTGCGGGCGGTGCGGCGAGGAGACGTGGACCCGGGCTGACGGGGCCGGGACCCGAGGGCGAGCCCGCGGCGCGACGCGCCGCGGGCTTCGTCGTGCCCGCTCTGGTCACCCGCCGTCGACGCTGGTATGTTCCCGCCTATTCGATATATCCAAACGATGGAGTGCGTGGTGACGGACCAGATGCTCGACGAGCGCGTGCTGCGCGAGGTGACCGACCGCGTCGCCGCGGCGTTCGACGCCCCGACGGCCGCCGTCTTCGCCGAGGCGATGCGGCGCACCCTGCGCGACGCCGTCGTGCTCGAGCCCGACGGCACCGCCTTCGTACTCACCGGCGACATCCCGGCGATGTGGCTGCGCGACTGCGCGGCACAGATGCGCCCGTACCTCGCCCTGCTCGACCTCGAACCGGGGATCGGCGACGTCGTCGCGGCCCTGGTCCGGCGCCAGAGCACCCAGATCCTGCACGACCCGTACGCCAACGCCTTCAACCGGACGCCGGACGGCGCCGGGCACCAGGCCGACCGCACGGCGATGACGCCCGGCGTCTGGGAGCGCAAGTACGAGGTCGACTCGCTCGCGTTCCCCCTCCAGCTCGCGCACCAGTTGTGGCTCGCCACCGGGCGCACGGACCACCTCGACGACACGTTCCGCAAGGCCGCGGAGCTGGTCGTCGCCACGGTCCGGACCGAGCAGGACCACGACGCGCGGTCCGACTACCGGTTCGAGCGCGACGGCTGCCCGCCGACCGACACGCTCGTCCGCGACGGCCAGGGGTCGCCCGTCGCCGTCACGGGCATGACCTGGAGCGCGTTCCGCCCCAGCGACGACGCGTGCGTCTACCACTACAACGTGCCCGGCAACCTGTTCGCCGCCGCGTCGCTGCGCGACCTCGCGGAGCTCGCCCTCGGCCCTCTCGCCGACCCGGGCCTGGCCGCGCGGGCCGAGGAGCTCGCCGCCGAGCTCGATGCCGCCACCCGCCGGCACGGCGTCGTGGACCACCCCGAGCACGGGCGGATCTTCGCCTACGAGGTGGACGGCCTCGGCCACCGGCTGCTCATGGACGACTCGAACATGCCGAGCCTGCTCTCCCTGCCGCTCACCGGCGGCGTGGCGCTCGACGACCCGCTCTACGTCGCGACGCGCCGCTTCGCCCTCAGCGACGACAACCCCACCTACGTGCGCGGCACGACCGGTGACGGTCTCGGTAGCCCGCACACGCCGCCGCGCTACGTCTGGCCCATCTCGGCCGCCGTCCGGGGCCTGACCTCGACGGACCCGGCGGAGAAGCGCGCTCTCGTCGCGTCGATGCTCGCGGCCAACGCGGCACGCGGGCGGATGTGCGAGTCGTACCACGTGGACCGCCCCGAGGAGTTCACGAGGGAGTGGTTCAGCTGGGCGGACTCGATGTTCTGCGAACTCGTGCTCGACGTCGTCGGGTACCACGTCCCCGGAGCACCCGGGGCGGAAGTGTTCAGGCACGACGCATAGGCGGACGTGCGGATCGGCGAAGGAGGCGATCTGAACCATGACGGTGACGACGGCGGCGACGGCGCCGCCGGGCAGGGCTGCGGAGCCCGCGCCCCCGGCCCAGGCACCACGCAGACCCTCACGGCAGTGGAGGATCCAGGAGAGGTGGGCGTGGCTCTTCGTGGCCCTCCCGATCGCCCTGTTCGCGATCTTCGTGGTCATCCCGGCGGGCATGGCGCTCGTCATGAGCTTCACGAGCTATTCGGTCATCGGCGACTCGGGCTGGGTAGGTCTCGACAACTACCGCCGGCTCTTCCTCGACCCGTACTTCTTCATCGCCCTGCGGAACACCGCGTACTACACGGTGCTGTTCGTGCCGCTCGGGATCGTGGTCGCGCTGGCGACGGCACTGCTGCTGCACCGCAACGTGCGGGTCTCGACGCTCTTCCGCACCTTCTTCTACGTCCCCGTGGTCTCGTCGACCGTGGCGACCGCGACGATCTGGCTGTGGCTGCTCAACCCGCAGTTCGGCATGGTCAACGTCGCGCTCGGCTGGTTCGGCATCGACGGCCCGGCCTGGCTGTACGACTCGAACTGGGCCATGCCGGCGATCGTCATCATGAGCGTCTGGGCCGGCTTCGGCACCAACATGATGATCTACCTCGGCGGCCTGCAGGGGATCCCGCCGCAGCTCTACGAGGCCGCCCGCATCGACGGGGCGGGCTGGTGGCAGCAGCTGCGCTACGTCGTCATGCCGAGCCTGTCGCGCACCACGTTCCTCGTCTCGACCCTCCTGGTGATCGGCGCGTTCCAGGTGTTCGACCAGGCCTACGTGCTCACCAAGGGTGGCCCGGGCAACTCGACGATCACGCTCGTCTACTACATCTACACGCAGGGCTTCGGGAACCTCGAGATGGGCTACGCGTCGGCGATCTCGTTCGTGCTCTTCGCGATCATCGCGATCTTCGCGGTCATCAACGCCCGCGTCACGGGGAGGGACAACACATGAGCGCGCAGACCGCACCCGGCCTGTCCGTCGCGGCCACCGCCACCCTTGCCGACGGGGCCTCCCGGCCGGCCGTGCTGCACACCAAGCACCGGACCCCGGCGCAGCGCGTGGGCGCCGTCGCCTGGTGGATCGCCGTCGTCGCGGTGGCGGTCCTCACCGTCTTCCCCCTGTTCTGGACGCTGGTCACGTCGCTCAAGCCGGCCGGCGACATCCTGTCCGGGGCGCTGGACCTGATCCCGCGCACCGTCACGCTCGAGAACTACGACCGCGTGCTCACGGAGGTGCCGTTCGGCCGCTACTTCGCCAACTCCATGCTGCTCGCCGTCGCCGGGGTCGTGCTGAACCTGTTCTTCGGCTCCCTCGCCGGGTACGCGTTCGCCAAGCTGAAGTTCCGCGGCAAGCGGGCGCTCTTCGTCACCCTGCTGGGGTCGCTCATGGTGCCCGGCATCGTGACGATGGTGCCCTCGTTCCTGGTGCTGCGCGCCATCCCGTTCGCCGGCGGCAACGACGTCGTCGGGCAGGGCGGCGTCGGCCTGCTCAACACCTGGTGGGCGATCATCCTGCCCGGGGCCGCCGGGGCGTTCGCCGTGTTCTTCATGCGGCAGTTCTTCTCCTCCGTCCCGGACGAGCTGGGCGAGGCCGCGCGGATCGACGGCGCGTCCGAGTTCCGGATCTTCGCGCAGGTCTACCTGCCGCTCGCGAAGGCGGGCGCTGCCGTGCTCGCGATCCTCACGTTCCAGGCGGGCTGGAACTCCTTCATGTGGCCGCTGATCGTCCTCAACGTCCAGGAGATGTGGACGGTGCAGGTGGGGCTGGCGTCGTTCGTCACCGACTACGCCACCGACTACGGCCCGCTCATGGCCGGGACCGTGATCACCAGCCTGCCGGTGCTGCTGCTGTTCGTCTTCGCCCAGCGCTACATCATCGAGGGGGTCTCCCATGTCAACGCCCGTTAGCCGCCGCGCGATCCTGCGGGCGCTCGGCCTGGGCGCCGGCGCCGCCGTCCTGTCCTCCTGCGCCGCGCCGAACCAGCCCCGCTACACGGACGCGGGCGCCCGTCGCCTGACCATGTGGGGCAGCTGGGCGGGCGACCAGGCCGCGCAGATCACGACGCAGCTCGACGCGTTCAACGCGGCGCAGTCCGAGTACGAGTTCCGATACGTGCCGCAGGGCGTGCTCGAGGAGAAGATGCTCACCGGCATCGCGTCGGGCAACGTGCCCGACCTGGTGCTGTGGGACCGGTGGCAGACGGCCAAGTACGGCCGCCGCGGTGCGCTGCAGGCGATCGACTCCTGGGCGGCGCGCGACGGCGTGGACCTGGGGTCCTTCTACGCGGAGTCGGTGCGGGAGATGAGCGTCGGCGACGAGACCTTCGGCCTGCCGCTCATCGTCGACACGCGGGCGCTCTTCTACAACAAGGCGCACCTCGACGAGGCCGGCATCCGCCCGCCGACGACGTGGGCGGAGCTGGCCGACGCCGCCGAGGCGCTGACGGTCCGCGAGGGCGGGCGGCTCACGCGGGCGGGCTTCGAGATCCAGGACGTCGGGCTGTTCAGCATGTGGCTCAAGCAGGCGGGCGGCGAGCTCCTCGACCCGACGGAGCGCTACACGGCCTTCGACTCCCCGCAGGGCCTCGAGGTCCTCGACTTCTGGGACGAGCTGCTGCACGAGCGGCGGGTGTACGAGCTGGGCTTCTCCGACGGCATCGACGCCTTCGCCCAGGGTGCGGTGTCGATCAAGTACGACGGGCCCTGGAACCTCCCCACCTGGGACGCCGTCGACGGCCTCGAGTACGGCGTCGTCCCGGCCGTCGTGGGGCCGCGGGGCGACTCCGGCGCCTCCATGGGCGGGTTCGGCCTCGTCGTCCCCGCCGACGCCCCCTGCCCCGAGGGTGCGTGGGAGCTCATGAAGTGGTGGGCGGCGGACCAGGGGAACAGCCTCGCGTTCGCCGAGATCAGCAAGAACATCCCGGCGAACGTCGAGGCGTCGCGACGCGCGGTGGGCACGGTCGACGACCGCTTCGCCCCGATGGTCGAGACCATCGAGGTCGCCTCCGTCCGCCCGCCCGTCCCCGGGTACTCGGACGTCGAGACCCTCGCCCTCATCCCCGCCCTGCAGGAGGTGATGTCGGGATCCCTGGACGGCCCCGCCGCCCTCGCCGACGCCGCCGCGCAGGGCGACCGCATCCTGGAGGCCAACCGATGACGACCACGACCGACGACGCCGCGCGCGCGCTGACCTGGACGGGGCGCGCCGACGTCGCGCAGCACAGCATCGACCTGCTCTACGGGGCCGCCACGCCGCAGCTGCTGCACAACGGGCACCCCGAGCCCGCCGACGCCACGTTCAACTACTGGTGGCTGGCGCACGTCGTCGACTGCCGGCTCGACGCCTTCGCCCGGACCGGCGACGGCACGTGCCTCGACGCGGCGCGGGCGACCGCGGCGAACATCCGCGAGCGCAACGGCGGCAGCCTGTTCAACGACTACTTCGACGACATGCTCTGGTACGCCCTCGCCCTGCTGCGGCTGGCCGAGGCGACGCCGGACGACGGCGAGCGCGCGGCCCTCGAGGCGGACGTCGTCGCGCTGTGGGAGCACGTGGTGTCGCTCGGGTGGAACGACGTCCACGGGCCGTCGTTGTCGTGGCGCAAGCAGCAGCCCGACTACAAGAACACCCCGGCCAACGGCCCCCTGGCGATCCTCGGCGCGCGGCTGGCGCGGCGCACCGGCGACGGCGCCTACCTCGACCGTGCGCTGCGCACGGTGGCATGGCTCGAGGAGCACCTGGTCGGGCCGGACGGGTTCGTCGAGGACGGGCTCGGCCGCGAGGGCGGCACGGACGTCGACACGCACTGGCGCTTCACCTACAACCAGGGCTTGTACATCGGGGCCTGCGTCGAGCTGTACAGGTGCACGGGGGACCCCGGCTGGCTGGACGCCGCCGAGCGGACGGCCCTCACGTCGGTGCGCGAGCTCGCCACGGGCGGCGTCTTCCGGCGCGAGGGAGACCTGGTCGACGACGACGTGCCCGACACGGCGGGCGGCGACGTCGGCCTGTTCAAGGGCGTCTGGTACCGGTACGCGGCGCTGCTGCTCGAGGAGCGGTCCGTCCCCGCGGTCGAGGACCTGGTGCGCACCAGCACCGACGCCCTGTGGGAGCACGGCCTGGTGCCGTACGGCGGCGCGCGCCCGGCGGACGGTGCGCCGATGGCCGCGGTCGAGAGCCTGCGGCACGCGGGCGTGGTGCTGCGGCCGGGGGACGACTGGACCCGGCCGGCACCGACACAGGTGGGGTACTCGACCGTGCTGAGCGCCGTGATGGCGCTCGAGGTCCGGGCGGCGCGGGGATGACGGGCAGCGCGCGGCCCGGGCCGGGCCGCGCGCTACCGGGCCGGGGCCGGTCCCGTCGACCCGCCCGCGAGGATCCGTACGGGCACGGTGTCCTGCGAGACGTCGCCCCGCTCGGCGAGCTGCCGCTCGAGCAGCTCGAAGGCGCGCGCCCCGAGCGCGTGCTGGTCCTGCTCCACGTGGGTGAGGGGGACCGCGGCGTCCACGTACTCCGGCGGGGCGTCGAAGCAGATCACGGAGAGGTCGCCCGGCACGGCACGGCCCAGCCGCTGCGCGGCCTGCAGCACGAGGCGCGCGGAGTGGTACTCCGTGACCACGCACGCGGTGAGGTCGGGGTGGGCCTCGAGGAACCCGACCAGGCCGTCGACGTCGTCCTCGGGCGTGACGTCCGAGCCCGGCACCACGGACCGGACGCCGGAGTACACCTGGGACTCCTCGAGGCGTACCTGGTGCGCGGCGTGCGCGGCCACCACCCCGCGCCGCCGCTCGTCGAGGGTCGACACGGCGTTGGGGGACTGGACCAGCGCGATCCGGGTGTGCCCGAGCTCGAAGAGGTACTCCGCCGCCAGCCGTCCGCCGGTGACGTTGTCGGAGGTCACGGTGCTGACGGGCACGCCCGTCAGGGTGCGGTCGACGATGACGAGGGGGAAGCCGCGGCCGACGAGCGCCGCGACGCTCTGCGGGATGGCCTGCGACGACGTGGGCAGCAGCACCAGCCCGTCGAGGCCGCGGTCGAGCTGCTCCTCGATGAGGCGCTCCTCCAGCTCGGAGTCGCCGCGCGACATCCCCACCACGACGTGGGCCCGCTCGCTGGACGCGTCGAGGAGCCCTCCGAGCAGGTGCGACCCGAAGGCGTCGTCGAACCCCGGCACGACGTAGCCGACCAGCGGCAGGCGGCTCCTCCCGTCCGGGCGCGCGCCGCCGGCGGGCGTCGTGGAGACGACGATCGTGCCGATGCGCGGACGCCGGGTCACGAAGCCCTCGTCCCGCAGCATGTCCAGCGCGCGCTTGATCGTGATCGCGCTGACCGAGAACTCCTCGACGAGCTCCGCCTGCGCCGGCAGCCGGTCCCCGACGGCGAGGTCGCCGCCGACGATGCGTGCCCGCAGCGCCTCGTGCACCTGGGCGTACAGCGCCTCGGTCAAGCTCGCTCCCGTCCTCGGACCGTATGAACAGTCGAATGAATATGATCTCCGCTCCTGGTCCATTGTGGGGCACCCCGCGTCCAGGACGCTCGAAGATCCCGACGGCGGGTCCGTCCCGCGAGGAGGCGCGACGATGCGCATCGACCGGCTCGTGGCCGAGTACGGCGCCCCGGAGGTGGGGATCGGCTCCGCCGCCCCCCGGCTGTCCTGGACGCGGACCGGGGGCGGGGTGCAGCGCGCGTACGAGGTGCGGCTGCGCACCGCCGACGGCGCCGCGGCGGAGCGGCGGGAGACGGGGCCCGAGCAGGTGCTCGTGCCCTGGCCGTTCCGCGACCTGCGCTCGCGCGAGCGGGTCGAGGTCCAGGTGCGGATCGAGTCCGACGACGGGTGGTCGCCCTGGAGCGAGCGCCTCGCGATCGAGGCCGGGCTGCTGAGGCCGGAGGACGTCGAGGCGCGGTTCGTCAGCCCCCGGCACGTCGGAGGGCTGGACGGCAGCGCCGTGGTGCTCGCCCGCGACCTGGACCTCGGCGGCCCGGTGGCGTCCGCCCGCCTGTACGTCACCGCGCACGGGGTCTACGACGCGTGGATCGGCGGCCGCCGCGTGGGCGACCACCTCCTCGACCCGGGGTGGACGGCGTACGACGCACGCCTGCGCTACCAGACCTTCGACGTCACCGAGCACCTGCGCGCGCCCGGGGCGGACCGCCTCGTGGTGGGCCTCGGCAACGGCTGGTACCGGGGGCAGCTCACGTGGACCCACCAGCGCGACTCCTACGGCGACCGGCTGGCGCTGCTCGCCCAGCTGGAGATCACGCTCGAGGACGGTCGCCGTCAGACGGTGGTCACCGACGAGGCCTGGCGTGCCGGGACGACGGGGGTCCTCGCCGACGACCTGTACGACGGCCAGACGACCGACCTGCGGCTGCCGCTCGCCCCGGACGCCGTCGCGGACGGCCCCGTCGACGTGCTCGATGCCGACACCGCGACCGACATCGCGCGGCTGGTCGCGCCGACGGGACCGCCGGTGCGCGAGGTCGCGACCGTCCCCGCGCGGGAGGTCCGCACGTCGCCGACCGGCAGGCAGATCGTCGACTTCGGCCAGAACGTCGTCGGATGGGTGCGCCTGCGCGTGGCGGGGGAGCGCGGGGACACCGTCACGGTGCGGCACGCGGAGGTGCTCGAGGACGGCGAGCTGGGCGTGCGGCCGCTGCGCGCGGCGAAGGCGACGGACGCCTATGTCCTCGCCGGCGGCACCCAGGTGCTGGAGCCCGCGTACACGTTCCACGGGTTCCGCTACGCGGAGGTGACGGGGGCCGAGGTCCGTGCCGGCGACGCCCAGGCGGTGGTGGTGAGCTCCGACCTGCGCCGCACGGGGTGGTTCGAGTGCTCGGAGCCGGACGTGAACCGGCTGCACGAGAACGTCGTGTGGGGCATGCGCGGCAACTTCCTCGACGTACCCACAGACTGTCCGCAGCGGGACGAGCGGCTCGGGTGGACGGGCGACATCCAGGTGTTCGCCCCGACGGCGAGCTTCCTGTTCGACGTGGGCGGGTTCCTCGGCTCGTGGCTGCAGGACCTCGCGGCGGAGCAGCGTCCCGACGGGGGCGTCCCGTACGTGGTGCCCGACGTCGTGCGCGAGCTGCGCGGACCCGGGCCGGACGGCGGGGAGCACACGCCGGCCGCCGGCTGGGCGGACGCGGCGGTGCACGTGCCGTGGACCCTGTACGAGCGCTACGGCGACGTCGGCGTCCTGGAGCGTCAGTACGACTCGATGCGGGCCTGGGTGGACCGGGCCCGCGCCCTGGCGGGCGACACCCTGCTGTGGGACACCGGCTTCCAGTTCGGCGACTGGCTGGACCCGGACGCGCCGCCGGACGACTCGGCGGCGGTGAAGGCCGACCCCGCGGTCGTCGCGACGGCCTACCTGGCGCGCAGCGCCCACCTGCTGGCCCGCGCGGCCGAGGTGCTCGGGCACGAGGCGGACGCCCGGCGGTACGCACGGCTCTCGGCCGACGTCGCGGCCGCGTTCCGCGGCGCGTACGTCGCGGCCGACGGGACGGTGCGCAGCGACTGCCAGACCGTCTACGCGCTGGCGATCGTCTGGGGCCTGCTCGACACCGACGCTCAGCGCCGCCGCGCGGAGGACCGGCTGGTGGCGCTGGTGCGCGAGGCGGACTTCCACGTGAGCACGGGGTTCCTCGGCACCCCGCTGATCCTGGACGCCCTGTGCGACGCCGGCCACCCCGAGCTGGCGCACGCGATGCTGCTGACCCGCACCCGTCCGTCCTGGCTCTACCCGGTGGGCATGGGCGCCACGACGGTCTGGGAGCGATGGGACTCGCTGCTGCCCGACGGCTCGATCCACCCCAGCGAGATGACGTCGTTCAACCACTACGCGTACGGGGCGGTCGCCGACTGGCTGCACCGCTCGGTCGCCGGTCTGGCGCCGGCGGCACCCGGCTACCGCGAGGTGCTGGTGCGCCCGCTGGTGACCGGCCAGCTCGACCGGGCGTCCGCCCGGCTGGACAGCCCGTACGGGCCGATCGAGGTCTCCTGGCGGCTGGCGGCCGGGCGGTTCGAGCTCGACCTCGAGGTGCCGCCGGGGGTCACCGCCCACCTGGACCTCCCGCTCGACGAGCCGGGGCGCACGGTCGGCCCGGGCGTGCACCACGTGGCCGGCCGGTGGGCGCCCGTGGGGCACCCGCTCCGCGGCGGGACGACCGGCGCGACGACCGGCGGGTCGCCCGCGCGGACCGCCCGGGACTGACAGGATCGGCGGACGACGAGAGAGAAGGTGGACGATGGCGATCACCCTGTGCGTGCTGCTGTGGGCGGCCGACGGCGAGGCCCCGGCGCTGGCGGACTACGAGACCGAGGTGCTGGCGCTGGTGCCGCGGCACGGCGGACGGGTGCTGCACCGCGTGACGAACGTGGCGCACACCGACGACGCGGCGCACGGCGCCGTCCAGCCCACCGAGGTGCAGCTCATCGAGATGCCCGACGAGGAGGCGCTCGCGGCGTTCATGGCCGACCCCGACCGTGAGGCGCGGCTCGACGTGCGCGACCGCGCGATCGCGCGCACCGAGATCCTGCGCGTGCGCCCCGTGGGATGAGCGCGCCCGGGGCGGGGCTGGCCCGGCAGTCTGCGATCTACCGCGCGGGCGTGCTGGGCCGGCGCCCCCGGGTCCCGACCAGCGCCGCGGGCCTCGAGCGGGCCGCCCGCCGCGCCAGCAGCGCGCGGGCCTGGGCGTACGTCGCCGGCGGCGCGGGCGAGGGACGCACGATGCGGCGCAACCGGGAGGCGTTCGACCGGTGGGCGGTCGTGCCGCGCATGGCGGCCGGCGCCGTCGAGCGCGACCCGTCGGTCGAGCTGTTCGGCACCCGGCACGCGAGCCCGCTGCTCCTCGCGCCCGTGGGCGCGGCGGCCCTCCTGGGCGCCGACGCCGACCTCGCCGTCGCGCGCGCGGCCGCCGCGACCGGCGTCCCGTTCGTGCTGTCCAACCAGGCGTGCCATCCCATGGAGGCCTGCGCGGCCGAGATGGGCGCCGCGGCCCGCTGGTTCCAGCTCTACTGGAGCACCGACGAGGACCTCGTCGACTCGCTGATCGCCCGGGCCGAGGCCGCGGGCGCGGGGGCGCTCGTCGTCACGCTCGACACGACGGTGCTGGGCTGGCGCCCGCAAGATCTCGACCTCGGCTCGCTGCCGTTCGCCCGCGGCCTCGGGATCGCGCAGTACACGAGCGACCCGCGCTTCGGCGAGCTGGTGCGCGAGCGGGTCGCGCGGGCCGCGGCGTCCGGGGCGCGCGACGCCGTGCAGGTCACTGCCGGGGCGGTGCGCTCGCTCCTCGCGATGACGCGCGCCTACCCCGGGCGGTTCCGCGACAACCTGCGCTCGCCCGAGCCGCGCGCGGCCGTCGAGACGTTCCTCGACGTGTACTCCAACCCGGGCCTGTCGTGGGAGCACCTGGCCACCCTGCGCGACCGCACCCGGCTGCCGGTCGTGCTCAAGGGGATCCTGCACCCCGACGACGCGCGCCGGGCCCTCGACCTCGGCGTCGACGGGATCGTGGTCTCCAACCACGGGGGGCGGCAGGTGGACAACGCCGTCGCGTCGCTCGACGCCCTCGTCGCCGTGCGCGACGCCGTCGGGCCCGGCCCCACGGTGCTGCTCGACAGCGGGGTGCGGACCGGGGCCGACGTGCTGGTCGCCCTCGCCCTGGGGGCCGACGCCGTCCTGCTCGGGCGGCCGTACCTCTACGGGTACGCCGTGGCCGGGCAGGACGGCGTCGAGGAGGTGATCCGCAACGTGCTCGCGGAGCTGGACCTCACCATGGCGCTCGTCGGCGCGCGCGACGTCGCGGCGATCACGCGCGACCTGGTGAGCCCCGCCCCGGCGCCGCGAGGGGCGTGAGGCGCCGGGCGGTCCGCCCGGCCGGGGTCACCTCGGGGCCGTCGGTCCCGGTGCCGTCTCCCGGCCGCCGAAGACGACGTCGACGAGTCGCTGCAGCGCGCTCTGGAAAGCAGCGCCGAGGGACTGGTCGGCGTCGTCCACGTAGTTGATCCCCGCGGTGAGGGTGGTGCTGCCGTCGGGGGTGGAGTACATGAGCGCGCCGTGGCCGCCCATGCCTCCGTTGTGCGTGATGAGGGTGCCGTGAGCGGTGTCCTGGACGAAGACCCCGAGCCCGTACCCGGCGGGTGGGTGCGGCGCGAGCATCTCGGCGAGCAGAGGAGCGGGCAGGAGGCGGCCGCCCGTCAGACCGGAGACGAACAGGTGGAGGTCGCGGGTGGTGGAGACCATGTCGCCGCCGCTCGAGATCCAGGACGGGTCCTGGGCCGTGACGTCGACCGTCGTCTCCTGGCCGTCCTCCTCGTACCGGTAGTACGCGTGGGCGTGGGGTGCGGGCAACGTCGACGTGTCGGGCACCGAGGTCTGCGTGAGCCCCAGGGGGGACAGCACCAGGCGGTCCATCTCGTCGGCGAGCGAGCGTCCGGTCACCCCCTCGACGATCAGCCGGGCCAGCGCGTAGTTGGAGTTGGAGTAGCTCCAGTCGGTGCCCGGCTCGAACCGGGCCGGGCGGGAGAGCGCCAGGCGGGCGAGCTCCTCGGTCGGGTAGTGCCGGAACCGCGCGTCGACCCACTCCTTGCCCTGCCAGGGGATGCCGCGCACCATCGTCAGCCCGTTCCAGGGCACCCCGCCTTCGACGGCGGCGTCGGGACCGTAGATCTCGCCGGTGAAGTTGAAGATCCCGCTGGTGTGCTGCAGCAGCATCCGCACGGTGATCCGGGGATCGACGGGCAGGGATGGCAGGTAGTCGGCTGCCGCGCGGTCGAGATCGACCGCACCCTCGGCGACGAGCTGCAGGACCGTGGCCGCGACGAAGGTCTTGGTGTTGGAGCCGATGCGGATGTGTCCGTCGGTCGACGGCGCGCCGGGCTCGCCGAGCACGCTCGAGCCCGCGGCACCGTTCCAGGTGCCGCGGGAGTCGTCGACGCGGAGCTGGATACCGGTGAAGCCGGAGTCGACGACGTCCTGGAGCGCTCGGCGCAGTTCGGGGCGGTCGTGCGCGGTGTCGTCCTGAGGTCCGCGCCGGGCAAGGTCCTGGTGGGTCATGAGGGAGCTCCTTACGGTGGTGGTGAAGGGGTCGCTAGGCCACGTCGGGCCGGGTCATCAGCGGGGACTGGAGATGGCGGAGGAGGTCGGGGCCCGTCAGCGGCACGACGTTCCACGTCACGGACGCGGCGCCGGTGCGGGTGTCGACCACCGTCCGCAGGCGGTGCGGAGTGGTGATGACGTACAGGTCGGCGACGAAGACGTCCCCCTGCCACGCGCCGGCCGCCACCACGGGGCGGCCGAGCGGCTCGCTCTCCCGCCAGTCGTCGTGGCCGACCTCGATATCGACCTGGACGCCGGGGGAGGCTGTGAACCGCACGAGCCACCCGCGCTCGGCGGGGTCGACGGTCACCGGGGTCCCCTCGGGCAGGGCCGGGTCGGCGGCGGACGCCACGACCCGCGCGCCGGTCGGGTGCCGGGGTCCGAGCGTGCCGCTCGGGCGGGCGAGCGCCAGGCCTCGCAGGCGGTCGGCGAGCTGCGCGTCGTCCGCGGCGTCGTCGGGGCGGTCCAGCCCGGGCAGCAGGCACTCCCAGATCGGCTCCAGGAGCGTCTCGCCGCCTCCGCTGAGCGCGCTCGTCGCGACGACGACGAGATCGTGCGAGGGAACGACCGCGCACAGCTGGCCGAACGAGCCCTCGCCGCGATAGCCGTGGCGTGACATCCAGAACTGGTACCCGTACCCGCACCGGGTGTCGGGGTTGTCCGACCAGCCGTCGACCTGGTGCGTCGCGACGCGGCGCCCCGTCGCGACCTCGACCCACGAGGGCGGGACGAGCCGGCGGTCGCCCCAGCGGCCGCGGCGGAGCAGCAGCTCGCCGAAGGCGGCCACGGCCTCGGTCGTCAGGTGCAGGCCGTGGAACCCGAACGCGGCACCGTCGCCGACGCGGTCCCACTCGGCGTCGGTGATGCCCATGGGCGTGAAGAGGCGCTCGGCGAGCAGCTCGGGCAGGCCGCTCCCGGTCGCGCGCTCGACCATGCGAGCGAGCACGTAGGTCGTGGCGTTGTCGTAGGCGTGCCGGGTGCCCTCGCGGTGGGGGAAGGGCACGCGCAGGAAGCCCCGGGTCAGGTCGCGGGGCTCCAGCTCCCACGCTTCGGCGAGGCTGTCCGTGTCGTGACCGGTCGTCATGGACAGAAGGTGGTGCACCGTGAGGCGACGTCCCTGGTCGGAGACGTCGTCCGGGACGTGGTCGGGCAGGACGTCCACGATCCGGTCGTCGAGCGAGAGCAGCCCGTCCTCGATGGCGAGCCCGACCGCGATGGCCGTGAACGACTTGGTGAGCGAGTACAGCAGGTGCGGTCGCTCCGCCGTGAAGGGCGCCCACCACCCCTCGGCCACCACGTGGCCGCGCCGCACGATCATGAGCGAGTGGCACTCGACCGAGTCGCCGGCGAGCCGGTCGAGCAGGGCGAGCACGGCCCGCGACGACACCCCGACGGCGGCCGGCGCCGATCGCGGGAGCGTTTCTGGCCGGAGCGGCACGGCGGGCCGTGGGCGCTGACTCGTCACGATGAGCTCCTGAAGGTCGAAAGGCGTCGAGGAAGAAACGACACGATGCGTTTCGTCTTGAGAAGTGTGCTCGGACGCGTGGGGGGTGTCAATACGCTCCGTACCGTTTCCTTTAAGATCGGTGTCATGCCCGATCCGAGCGCCTCACCTGCCGCCCCCCACCGGCCTCGGAGCGAGGCGAGCCGACGCGCCATCCTGGACGCGAGCCTGGACCTGTGCGGGGAGCACGGGTACGGCGCGGTGACGGTCGAGGCGATCGCCGCGCGCGCGGGCGTCAGCAAGAAGACCATCTACCGCTGGTGGCCCTCCAAGGGCGCGGTCGTCCTCGAGGCGCTGGACGACGCGGCGAACCCGTCGGCCGACTTCCCGCACACCGACGACCTGCGGGCCGACCTCGTCGAGCAGATGGAGGGTCTGCTGCGCGGGCTGTTGGCCGACCGCCGGTTCGGCCGGGCACTGGTCGGCCTGATCGCCGACACGCAGCACGACCCGCAGCTCGCCCGGGGCCTCGTCGACGACCTGTACCGCCCGCGCGTCGAGGACGCCAGGCAGCGTCTGGCCGTGGCCCGTGACGCCGGCCAGCTTCGCGCCGACGCCGACCTCGACCTGGTGATCGAGCTGCTGTACGGGCCCGTGTACTACCGGCTGCTGCTCCACCAGGGCGAGCTGCAGACCACCGACGAGCTGCGGACGCTCGTCGACCACGTCCTCCGGTCCGCCGCGGCGGCTTCCTGACCGCGGACGCCCGCGTTCACGAGGGGTGTCTCGTCATGACCGCCACGGTAGAAGTGTGAGCGCGCTCCAAGGCAAGGCTGTGCGCCCGACGGCGGTCCGGGAACAGGCCAGCAGGTCGGACGCGGCGCCCGGGTCAGGCGGTCGCGGGCATGTCTCGGCCCGAGATGAGGAGCTCCTCCGGGAAGCAGTAGCCCCAGTGCTCGCCGGGCTCGAGGGATCGCATCACCGGGTGGTCGGTGGCGTGGAAGTGCGCCGTCGCGTGCTTCGCCGGCGACGAGTCGCAGCACCCGACGTGGCCGCACTCCAGGCAGGCCCGCAGGTGCACCCAGGTGCCGCCGGCGGCCACGCACTCGGGGCACGTGCCGAGCGCCTCGGGCGCGACGGGGACGATCCGGTCCAGGTGCGTGCACGTGCTCGTCATGATCACTCCCTCGCCGGCGGCTCCGGACGCCGCCCTCGGCGAGTCTAGGGACGTGTCACGTGCGCTGCGTCCTGGACGACGTCCCGCTAGCGTGTCGTCATGCTGGCCGGACCCCGCCCCTCGAGCGGCGACGCCCCCTCGAGCGGCGACGCCTACGAGCGCACCGCCGTCGTCGTGGAGGACGACCCTGACGTCCGCGACCTGCTCCACGCGGTGCTGACGCAGGCGGGTTTCGTCACGCGCACCGCGGCGTCGGGCCGCGAGGGCGTGGAGCTGGTGCGCAGCTTCGACCCGCTCGTCACGACCCTCGACGTGGGGCTCCCCGACATCGACGGCTTCGAGGTGTGCCGCCGGATCCGCGCGGTGTCCGACACGTACGTCGTGATGCTGACGGCCCGCACGGACGAGATCGACGCGCTCATGGGGCTGGACGCCGGCGCCGACGACTACCAGACCAAACCGTTCCGCCCCCGGGAGCTGCGGGCCAGGATCGAGGCGATGCTCCGCCGCCCTCGCCGGGAGGCGCCGCCGGCGGCCCCGGCGACCGCCGTCCCGTCCTTCGACGGGCTCGTCGTGAACGTGGCGGCGCGCACCGTCGACGTCGACGGCGCGGAGGTGCACCTCACGCGCAGCGAGTTCGACCTCCTCGCCGCGCTCGCGGGCGCCCCGGGGCGCGCGATCCCCAAGGACGACCTGGTCCGGGTGCTGTGGGCCGGCGAGTACGACACCGGCACCCTGGTCACGGACCAGGACCGGCGCAGCGTGGAGGTGCACGTGACCAACCTGCGCCGCAAGCTCCGCGACGACGCGGCGTCGCCCCGCTGGATCCGCACGGTGCGCGGTGTGGGCTACAGGTTCGACCACCCCTCCTGAGCGAGGGCGCTCGCGATGACGATCGCGGCGGTCCGGGCCTCGTCGGTGATCCGGTCGGTGTGCCGCTGTGCGCCGTCCACCCCGTCCTCCTCGAGGGCGTCGAGCCCCTGCGACGCGGCGTCCGCGAGCCGGTCCATCCCGAGCATGTCCGCCGTGCAGGCGAGCGTCAGGAGCACGTCGCGGGCGCCGTCGGCGTCGGTCCGCGCGAGGGCTCCCAGGAGCGCGCCGGTGCGGTGCGGCAGGAGGCCGGCCCAGGAGCCCGCAAAGCCGGCGACCGCGGCCCGGTCGCCGTCGAGGTCGTCGACGAGAGACTGCCACGCGGCCGCCGTGCCCGGGGGCAGGGCGGGCGTCATCGGGGCTCGCCGGGGTGTTCCTCCCGGAGCACCACGCGTCTCGCCGGCCGCGGGACCCGCCCGCGCGCCCAGGGGGAGGTGCGCGCGGCGGCCCCGAGGGGACCGGTCGACGAGGCGGACATGGTGCTCCGGGAGGTGATCAGGGGCTGAACGGACTCGATCCTGCGCTGCGGACCTCGGGGCGACCTCCGCGGCAGGACAAGATCGCCTCAAGATCTGCTCAGGGTTGCGGTGCCGCCTACCCTGACCGCATGCCCGAGCGTCCGGAAGCGCGTCCCGTGATCCTGCTCGTCGCCGACGCGCACGCGTCCGAGGTGGAGCAGGAGTTCCGCGCCCGGTACGACCGGGACTACCGGGTCGAGCTCGTCGGGACCGCCGACGCGGCGCTGGAGCGGCTGCGCGACCTGGTGGCCGCGCGGGAGCCGGTCGCGATGATCGCGGCGGAGCGGCGGCTGCCGGACGCGGCAGGGGTCGAGCTGCTGCACCAGGTGCCGGCGGTCGTCTCGACGGCGCGACGGGTGGCGCTGATCTCCGGCGACGAGTACGCCGACGCCCTGGACGAGATGCGGGCCGCGCTGCTGCGCCGCGACATGGACACGTTCGTCGGCATCCCGCGCGGCGCCCGCGACGAGGAGTTCCACACCGCCCTGGTCGAGCTGCTGTCGGAGTGGGGCTGGTCGGTGGCCCGCCCCACCGTGACGTCCACGGAGATCGTCGCGCCCCCCGGCGACCGCGACGCGGCCGCCGTCCGCGACCTGCTCGAACGGCTCGGCGTCCCGAACCGCGTGCTCGCACCCGACGCCGCAGACGCCCGCGACATCCTCCTGGCGGCGGGCCCGGGCGCCGTCCTGCCCGTGGTGCGCACGTTCGCCGGGCGGGTGCTGTCGGGCGCGACGGCGTCGGCCGTGGCGGAGGCGATGTACGGCGGCTACGACTCCATCCCGCCGGGCGAGATCGCCGACGTCGCCGTGGTCGGGGCGGGGCCGGCCGGGCTGGCGGCCGCCGTGTACGCGGCGTCCGAGGGGCTGTCGACGGTGGTGCTGGAGCGCGACGCGATCGGCGGCCAGGCCGGGTCGAGCTCGATGATCCGCAACTACCTCGGGTTCCCGCGCGGCATCTCGGGGATGCGGCTGGCGCTGCGCTCGCGCATCCAGGCGGGGCGGTTCGGCGCCCGCTTCTACACCGGGCGCCCGGTGGCGCGCATCGAGCCCGGCCCGGCGGACGAGCCGGAGCACCACCACGTGCACGTCGAGGGCGCACAGCTGTGCGCGCGCACCGTCGTGCTCGCGACCGGCGTCTCCTACCGCCGGCTCGGCGTGCCGGGCGTCGACGAGCACGTCGGCACCGGCGTCCACTACGGCGCCGCGAGCTCGATGGCGCGCGAGATGACGGACCGGGACGTCGTCGTGGTGGGCGGCGGCAACTCCGCCGGCCAGGCCGCCGTGCACCTGGCGAAGTTCGCCGGCTCGGTGACGATCCTCGTGCGGCGGGGGAGCATCGCCGAGACGATGTCGGACTACCTGGTGCGCGAGATCGCGGCGACGCCCACCATCGCCGTCCGCCCGCGCACGGTGATCACGGACGGCGGCGGGGACGGGCGCCTGCAGTGGCTGATCACCGAGGACCTGGACACCGGCGAGCGGACGAAGACGCACGCCGACGGCCTGTTCTGCCTGCTCGGCGCGGAGCCGGACTGCGGCTGGCTGCCCGACGGCGTCGCGCGCGACGACCACGGCTTCGTCCTCACCGGCCGCGACGTGCCGCAGGAGCGCTGGGTGGACGGGCGTCCGCCCGCCAGCCTGGAGACGACGCTGCGCGGCGTGTTCGCCGTCGGCGACGTGCGGGCCGGCTCGATGAAGCGCGTCGCGTCGGCCAGCGGCGAGGGCGCGTCCGTGCTGCCGCTGGTGCACACCCACCTCGCCTGGCTGCGGGCGCAGGAGTTCGGGGGAGGGAGCCCGGCATGACCGACGGCCCGCACGAGCCGCGGACGTTCCGGCGCAGCCGGTCCCGCGACGTGGGCGACGCGGTGATCGGCGTGCTCGTCCGGCTCGGGCTCGTCCCGGACACCTTCCTGCTGACCACCCGGGGCCGGCGCTCCGGGCTGCCCCGCACGAACCCCGCGACCCTCGTCACCCTCGGCGGGCGCCGCTGGCTGGTGGCCCCCTACGGCGCGGTGTCGTGGGTGCACAACGTGCGCGCCGACCCGCGCGTGCTGCTGCGCCGGGGGTTCTCGCGGCACGTCTTCGTGGTACGGGCAGCCTCGGCCCAGGAGGCCGGGCCGGTGCTGCGGCAGTACGTGCGCCGGTCCCGGCCCACCCGGCCGTACTTCGCGGCCACCGTCGACTCCCCGGTGGAGGCCTTCGTCGCCGAGGCGGACCGGCACCCGGTGTTCGAGCTGGTGCCGTACGACACAGGTCGCTGACCCGCCGCGCGGCACGGGACGAACCGCGGTCGAATGGGCGGCATGGGATCTGCGCAGGACGTCGCCACGGACGCGAGCCCCTGGTCACGACCGCCCGCCGAGGTGCTCGCGGCGCTCCGCACGGACGACGGCGGGCTGAGCGCCGCCGACGCGACGGCGCGGCTCGCGGAGGTCGGTCCCAACCGGCTGCCGCCGCCGGAGAAGGACCCGCTGTGGAAGCGGGTCCTCGTGCACTTCGACGACGTGCTCATCTACATCCTGCTGGTCTCCGCGGTGCTCAAGGCGATCCTCGGCGACTGGGTCGACTTCACCGTGATCCTGCTGGTCGCGGTGGTGAACGCGGCGATCGGCTTCATCCAGGAGGGGCGCGCCGAGAGCGCGCTGAACGGCATCCGGCAGATGCTGTCCGTGCACGCCGAGGCCCGCCGCGACGGCGCGTGGGCCAAGATCGACGCCGACGACGTCGTGCCGGGAGACGTGGTGCGCGTGCGCTCCGGCGACCGGGTGCCCGCCGACGTGCGCCTGCTGCAGGCCACCAACCTGCGCGTCGAGGAGTCGGCGCTCACGGGGGAGTCGGTCGCGGCGAGCAAGCGGGTCGACCCCGTGGACCCCGACGCCGGGGTGGGCGACCGCACCAGCATGCTGTTCTCCGGCACGCTCGTGGCCGCGGGCCAGGGCGTCGGGGTGGTCACCGCCACCGGCGAGCGCACCGAGATCGGCCGCATCCAGACGATGATCTCCGAGGTCACGAGCCTGGAGACGCCGCTGACCAAGCAGCTCGACCGGTTCGGCAAGCTGCTCGCGGTGCTCATCCTCGGCATGGCCGTGGTGATGGTCGTCGTCGGGCGCGTGGTGCACGACTTCTCCGTGCCGGAGCTGGTCTCGGCGTCCATCGGGTTCGCCGTCGCCGCCGTCCCCGAGGGGCTGCCCGCCCTGGTGACGATCACCCTGGCGCTCGGCGTGCAGCAGATGGCGCGCCGCCGCGCCATCACGCGCAAGCTGCCCGCCGTCGAGACGCTCGGCTCCGTCACGACGATCTGCTCGGACAAGACGGGCACGCTGACCAAGAACGAGATGACGGCGCGGACGGTGCGCACCGCCGGCCGGTCGTTCGACGTCGCGGGCGCGGGCTACGCACCCGTCGGCGAGCTCACGCTCGCGGGCGAGGGGTCGCGGCACGCCGACCTCGTCGACGACCGGGACCTCACCGCCGTCGTCGCCGCGATGATGCTGTGCAACGACGCGCGCGTGGTGCCGGGGGAGCCCGGCGGGCAGGGCGAGGACTGGCGGCTGGTCGGCGAGCCGACGGAGGGCGCGCTGCGCAGCCTCGGCATGAAGGCCGGCTTCGAGACGACGGGCTGGTCGCGGCGGGACCTGGTGCCGTTCGAGTCCGAGAACAAGTACATGGCGACCCTCGACCGGGCGCCCGACGGCGCGGAGGTCGTGCACCTCAAGGGCGCGCCCGACCGGGTGCTCGACCGGTGCACCACGCAGACCGCGCCGGACGGCACGGCGCAGCCGATCGACCGCGCGTTCTGGGAGGCGCAGATCGACGAGATCGGCGGCCGGGGGCTGCGGGTGCTCGCGGCGGCCCGTCGCGGAGCGCCGGCCGGGGAGCTCGCCGACTCGCTCACCGGCCTCGAGCTGTGCGGCCTGGTCGGCATCGTCGACCCGCCGCGACCCGAGGCGATCGAAGCCATCGCCCAGTGCCGCGACGCCGGCATCGCCGTCACGATGATCACCGGCGACCACGCCGGCACCGCCGTGGCGATCGGCCGCGAGATGGGCATCGTCCACGACGAGGTCGGCCCGGACGGCACGGGCCCCGCCGTCCTCACCGGCGCGGAGCTGGAGGCGATGAGCACCGAGCAGCTGCGCGGCGTCGTGCAGGACGTGCACGTGTACGCCCGCACGAGCCCGGAGCACAAGATCCGCATCGTGTCGGCGCTGCAGGCGCACGGCGAGGTGGTCGCGATGACGGGCGACGGCGTCAACGACGCCCCCGCGCTCACGCAGGCCGACGTCGGCGTCGCGATGGGCATCAAGGGCACGGAGGCCACGAAGGACGCGGCCGAGGTGGTGCTCGCCGACGACAACTTCGCCACCATCGAGCGGGCCGTGGAGGAGGGGCGGCGGATCTACGACAACATCCGCAAGTCCGTGCTCTTCCTGCTGCCCACCAACGGCGCGCAGTCGCTGGTCATCCTCGTGGCCGTGCTGTTCGGCCTGGTGCTGCCGCTCGCGCCCGTGCAGGTGCTGTGGATCAACATGATCACGGCCGTCACGCTGTCCCTCGGGCTCGCGTACGAGAAGGCCGAGCCGGACGTGATGTCCCGGCCGCCCCGCGACCCGAAGGCCTCGATCCTCGACGCCGCGTTCGTGCGGCGCATCCTCATCGTGTCCCTGCTCATCGGCGGCGCCACGCTGCTCGTCTTCTACGCCGAGCGGGCGCAGGGCGCGCCGCTCGCCGAGGCGCAGACCACGGCCGTGACGATGCTGGCGCTCGGCCAGCTCGCGTACCTGTTCAACTGCCGGTTCCTGGACCGGTCGAGCCTCACCCTCGACGTCCTGCGCGGCAACCGCGTCATCTGGATCTCGGCCGTCGCGCTCCTCGCCCTGCAGTGCGTGTTCGTCTACACGCCGTTCATGCACGACTGGTTCGACGCCGCCCCCATCGGCATCGAGGAGTGGGGCAAGACGCTCGGCCTGGCCGTCGTCGTCTTCCTGCTCGTCGAGGTGGTCAAGGCGGTGGGCCGGGGGCGGCCACGCCCCCCCCCGGCCCCCCCCCCCCCCCCCCCCCCCCCCCCCCCCCCCCCCCCCTCCCCCCCCCCCACCCACCCCCCCCCCCCCCCCCCACCCCACCGTTGTGCCCACCCGCCCC
>NZ_JBHJVM010000001.1:222286-238060 GCF_042264825.1 Isoptericola sp. NPDC056134 | reverse complement strand
TGTTTAGACACCTCCCCAGGGGGAGGGGGGGGGGGGGAAAAGGTTTTTGTTTGGGTTTTTGTTTTTTTTGGGTGGGGGGGGGGGGGAGGGGGGGGGGGCGGGGCGCGCCACCCCCGCGCCCGGGCCTGATCAGCCGCGCCGCACGCGCACCTCGTGCTCCCCGTGTCCGACGACGGCGGGCGCGGCGCCCGGCACGTCCAGCTCGGCGGTGGTGCCGACCGGCACCACGCACCGCACCACCAGCTCCGTTCCGTCCGCACGGTCCTCGATCCGCCACGCGACCTCGGCGGTGCCGTACGGCGTGACGTGCCGGGCCGAGGCGTGGGTCAGCCCGCCGCCGGGGCGCGGGGCGACGCGGAAGGTGCGGTACCCCGGGTCGAGCGGCGCGAGGCCGGCGACCACCCGGTGCAGCCAGTCGGCCACCGAGCCCAGCGCGTAGTGGTTGAACGACGTCATCTCGCCGGGGTTCACCGTGCCGTCCGTGAGCATGCTGTCCCAGCGCTCCCAGACGGTCGTGGCGCCCAGGTCCACCATCGCCAGCCACGACGGCGACGCGTGGCTGAGCAGCAGCGCGTACGCGGCGTCGAGCTGCCCGGTGCTGCTCAGGGCGTCGGCGACCAGCGGCGTGCCGGCGAACCCGGTGCCCACGGTGTTCCCGCCGTCGCCCACCAGCGCCGCGAGCCGCTCGCCCGCGCGGCGGCGCGCGTCGTCGCCGTCGAGGAGGTCGAAGACGATCGACAGCGCGTGCGCGGTCTGGGTGTCGTGCATCGCGTCGCCGCTGTCGACGTAGCGCTTGCGGTACGCGGCGGCGACCTCGTCGGCGAGCTCCCCGTAGCGGGCGTCATCGTCGTCGCGGCCGAGCGTCCGGGCCATGTCCGCGACGGCCCGCGCCGAGCGGGCGAGGTAGGCCGTGGCCACGAGGTGCGGGTCGGTCTGCGCGCGCAGCGGGTCCTCGGGCGGGGCCGTCGGGTCGAGCCAGTCGCCGAGCTGCATCCCGGTGTCCCACAGCCGGTCGGGCCCGGCGAGGCCGGCCACCTTGTCGACCCAGGTGACGGCGCTCGCGTACTGCCGCTCGAGCAGGCCGACGTCGGCGGAGTCGCGGTGCAGCGCCTCGGGCACGAGGGTCGCGGCGTCGCCCCACCCGGCGATGTCCTGCGTCGGCTGCCAGTACGTGCCGCCGGGGATCCACGGCACGTACACGGGCACGGTGCCGTCGAACCGCCGCTGCTCCGCGGACAGCGACCGCAGCCAGTCGGCGAGCATCCCGTGCACGTCGTAGAGGAACGCGGCGGTGGGCCCGAACGCCTGGATGTCGCCGGTCCAGCCGAGGCGCTCGTCGCGCTGCGGGCAGTCGGTGGGGACGTCGACGAAGTTGGAGCGAAGGCTCCAGACGACGTTCTCGTGCAGCCGGTCGAGCGCCGGGTCGCTGCTGGCGAACCAGCCCGTGCGGGCCATGTCGCTGTGCAGCACGCGGGAGACGATCGCCGGGGCGTCCGCGCCGGGCCAGCCGGTGACGTGTGCGTACCGGTACCCGTGCACGGTGAACCGCGGCTCCCAGGTGATCCCCGTGCCGTCCGTCACGACCTCGTCGGTGGCGGCCGCCTCGCGCAGCGTGCGCGTGTACAGGGTGCCGTCCTGGAGCACCTCGGCGTGCCGCACGCGCACCACGGTCCCGGCGGGGGCCGCGGGCACGACGAGGCGCGGGCGGCCGGAGTGGTTCTGCCCGAAGTCGACGAGCCAGCCGCCCTCGCCGTCCGGGCCCGGCGCGCGCGTCACGCTCACGGGCGCGAGCTCGCCCGTGCAGCGCACCGGCGGGCCGTCGGAGGCCGCGAGCACGGACCGGTCCAGGGGGTGCACGACGACGGGCGACCAGGCGGCGTCGTCGAAGCCGGGCTCCGACCAGCCCGCGGGGAGCAGGCGCGCGTCGAACGTCTCGCCGTCGTACAACGAGGCGCGGGTGAGCGGGCCGGGGGCGCTGCGCCACGCGGCGTCGCCGCCCACCACCACGGTCCCGGCGTCGGTGACCACCTCGAGCTGGGCGAGCACGCCCACGTGGTCGCCGTACAGGTTGCGGTGACCGCCCTCGAAGCCGTACCGGCCGCGGAACCAGCCGTCGGCGAGCCAGGTGCCGAGCGCGTTCGCGCCCGGGCGCACCAGGTCGGTGACGTCGTAGGCGTACACGCGCAGGCGGTCGTCGTAGGGGGTCCAGCCGGGCACGAGCACGTCGGCGCCGACGCGCCGCCCGTTGAGCTCCGCCTCGACCAGGCCGTGCGCGGTGAGGTGCAGGCGCGCGGACCGCACCGCGTTCCCGGGGACGTCGAACCCGCGGCGCAGCAGCGGGGCGCGGCGCGTCTCGACCGGTCCCTCGTCGTACCCGGGGCCGACCAGGTCGGCCGTCCAGTCGGCCGCGGTCAGCCCGCGCTCGACGACGGCGGGCTCGCTCCACGGGCCCCAGCCGCCGTCGTCCGCGGTCCCGTCCGCGCCGCCGTCCCGGGTGCGCACGCGCACCTCGGCGCGCGCACGCGGGGCGAGGGGCGCGCCCGGCCATGGCACGAGGACCTGCGCGTCGCCGTCGACGACGGCGGCCGCGTCCTCGAGGACGGTGCCGTCGGGCGCCGTCGTGCGCCAGGCGACCTCGTACGCCCCCTGCCGGTAGGCCGGGTGCGCGGCGTCGAGGTGCCAGGACAGCCGCGGCCGGTCCTCGCCGGCGCCGAGGGCGGGCTGTGCGTGGTGCTCGACGCGCAGTGCGGGGGCGGGGACGGTCATCGGGCTCCTTCGTCGGTGCGGACGGCGGTGGTGGACGGCGCCGGCGCGGCGGGCTCGTCGTCCGCGACGCGCGGGTACCGGGTGATCCAGAAGCACCCGATCACGCCACCCACGGCGATGCACGCCGCCACGAACACGAACAGCACGTTCGGGCTGGCCGCGAGCAGGGTGGGCGTCCACAGGGCGACGACGGCGGCGACCACGCGGGTGAACGCGATCATCACGCCCTGCGCGGTGCTGCGGTAGGTGGTGGGGATGAGCTCCTGCGCCCACACCTTGAACATCGGCTCGCCCGCGACGGCCCCCGCGATGGAGCCGACGACGCCCATGGTCACCAGCGTCCAGACCTCGACGCCGAAGACCACCGGGACCAGGTAGCCCAGCGTGTAGAAGACCGCCATGACGGCGAACCAGCGCATGCGGTGCGCGCCGTCCACGATCCGCATCAGGCCGTAGGTCGCCGCGAACGCGATGGCGAAGGTGACGAACCCGACCGTGGAGGCGAACCGCACGGTGGAGCCCGCCATCTCCGTGTACATGAGCGTGGAGAACTGGCCGCCGGTGTTCGCGCCCACGTTGACCAGGGCGTAGAAGAGCGCGACGGCGACCATCGGCATGAGGTACGGGCCGCGCAGCAGCCGCTTGAGAGTGCCGAGGTCGACGGCCTCGGCACCGGCGCCCGCGGTGCCCGCGTGCGCCGCCTGCCAGCGCGACGACTCCGGCATCCCGGCCCGCAGCACCAGCACGACGAGGGCGAGCACCAGCAGCTGCCCGTACATGATCCGACCGCCGGTCATGCCCATGCCGCCGACGACGATGCCGAACAGCTGCGCGGCGATGATGCCGACGAGCCACAGGATGTGGGAGAACGAGATGAGCTTGCCGCGGTGCTCGGGCGGCGCCTCCTCGGCGATCATCGCGAGCGACGCGGGAAGGTCCGCGCCGACGGCGAGGCCGAGCAGCACGACGCCGGCGTAGAGCGCCCCGGTGCCGGGCGCGGCCACGAGGACCGCGGCGCCCGCGACGTACACCGCCATCGTGGTGAGGAAGACCCGTTTGCGGCCGAACAGGTCGGCCAGCCGGCCGCCCACGAGCGCGCCCGCCGCGATCATGAACGTCAGCAGGGCCGAGTACTGGCCGAACTGCGCGTCGCTGATGCCCAGGGGCTCCTTGTACAGCACCAGCGCCGTGCCCGTCGTGATGATCGCGCCGGCGTCGAGGTACGACGCCATGCCTGCCACCGTGGTGCGGTACCAGGTCCTGCCCGGGATCTTTCCCGGTGCCGTCGAGGTCGTCATCGTTCTCCCACTTCTACTTTGAAGCGCTTCAAATTGAGTCGTTTCACGAGGATGCCGGGACCTCGCCCGCATGTCAACAGCCGACCACGTGCCTACGGTGCACGCATGAGCCGAAGGTCCGACAGCCGCGAGCGCCGCCGGCGTCGTCGCGACCAGCTCACGCCGGACCAGCGCGCCGACCGGCTCAAGGAGCGCGTGTACGTCACGTTCGCGGCGCTGGCCGTGGTGCTGGCGCTCCGGGGCCACGTCGAGGGCCTCGTGCCCGGTCGGGCCGCGACCACGCTGGTCATCACCGTCGGCGGCACGCTCCTCGCCGTCTTCCTCGCCGACCTCGTGTCGTACGTCGTCGTGCACAACCACCTCCCGACGCGCGCCGAGAGCCGCCACATGGTGGGCGTGGTCTCGAGTGCCGGCGGCGTCGTCGTGCTGCCCCTCGTGTTCCTGGGGGCGGCCGCGAGCGGGGCGTGGACGACGGCGGGCGCGCTCACCGCCTCGACCTATGCGCTCGTCGCGAGCCTCGGCCTCGTCGGGTACGTGGCCGTGCGGCGCGCGGCGATCCCCACGTGGCAGAAGTGGCTCCTCCTGCTCGCCGAGGTGGTGCTCGGGGTCGTGGTCGTGGGCCTCGAGGTGCTCGCGCACGGCTGAGCGAGCCGTGGCGCCGCGCGCCCGGCCGACGCGCGGACCAGGCGCGACGGTGGAACGATCGGCCGCAGCACCCGGTAGGCCCGACCTCAGGAGGACACGAGTCATGGCGCCTCAGGACACCGCGACGTCGACGGGCAGTGCGACCACGAAGGTGTCGCTCCTGACCCTCACCGCGATGGTCGTCGGGTCGATGGTGGGGGCCGGGGTGTTCTCGCTGCCGCGCCGGTTCGCGCAGGAGACGGGCGTCATGGGCGCCCTCATCGCGTGGGTCGTCGCGGGCGCGGGCATGCTGATGCTCGCGTTCGTGTTCCAGCGGCTCGCGATGCGCAAGCCCGACCTCGACGCCGGCGTCTACGCGTACGCGAAGGCGGGCTTCGGCGAGTACACGGGCTTCTTCGCGGCCGCCGGCTACTGGGCCAGCGCGTGCGTCGGGAACGTCACCTACTGGGTGCTCATCATGTCGACGCTGGGCCAGTGGATCCCCGCCCTCGGCGCCGGGGACACGGTGCTCGCGCTCGCGCTGTCCACCGTCGGCCTGTGGCTGTTCTTCCTGCTGGTACGGCGCGGCATCAAGGAGGCGACGGCGATCAACCGGATCGTCACCGTCGCCAAGGTCATCCCCATCATCGTCTTCGTCCTGCTGGCGCTGTTCGTCTTCGACCCCAGCGCGTTCGCGGAGAACTGGGGCGGCGCCGACTACGCGGGCTCCCTGTTCGACCAGGTGCGCGGCACCATGCTGGTGACGGTCTTCGTGTTCCTCGGCGTCGAGGGCGCGAGCGTCTACTCCCGGCACGCACGCCGGCGCGAGGACGTCGGCCGGGCCACGATCCTCGGCTTCGTGAGCGTGTTCGCCATCTTCGCGTCGGTGACGATCGTGTCGTACGGCATCATGCCGATGGCCGAGATCGCGGAGCTGCGGCAGCCGTCAATGGCGGGGGTGCTCGAGGCGGCGGTCGGCGAGTGGGGCAGCGTCTTCGTCGGCGTCGGCCTCATCATCTCCGTGCTCGGGGCGTACCTGGCGTGGACGCTCATGGCGGCGGAGGTGCTGTTCGTCGCCGCCAAGGACCGCGACATGCCGCGCTTCCTCACCCGGTCGACCGACCGCGACGTGCCCGTCAACGCGCTGCTGCTGAGCACGTCGCTGTCGCAGGTCGTGCTGATCCTCACGTACTTCTCCGAGGACGCGTTCGACTTCGCGCTCGACATGACCGCGGTCATGACGCTCATCCCGTTCCTGCTCGCCGCGCTCTACGCGGTGAAGCTGCGCGCCACGCGCGAGACCTACGACGGCGCGCCGCCGTCGACCCTGCGCGGGGACCTGGTGGTCACGGTCCTGGCGACGGTCTACACGGCCTTCCTCGTCTTCGCCGCGGGCCTGAGCCTCGTGCTGGTCTCGTTCCTCTTCTACGCGCCCGCGACGATCCTGTTCGTCATGACGCGGCGCGAGCAGGGGCGCAAGGTGTTCGCCCCCGCCGAGCTGGTGCTGTTCGTCGTCGTGGTCGCGATCGCCGTCCTCGCGGTGGTCGGCCTCGCCGCCGGCTGGATCTCGATCTGACCGTCCCCGACCTCACCGTCCGTCCGACCGAAAGGTTCTCCCCATGACCACCGCACCGTCCGCGCAGCCCGCCGCCCCGGCCCACGGCGTCCACTCGGAGGTCGGCCGGCTGCGCAAGGTGCTGGTCTGCTCGCCCGGGCTCGCCCACGAGCGGCTCACCCCCACGAACTCCGACGACCTGCTGTTCGACGACGTCATGTGGGTGGAGTCCGCGCAGCGCGACCACCTGGACTTCGTCAACAAGCTCACCAACCGGGGCGTCGAGGTGGTCGAGCTGCACGACCTGCTGGCGCAGACGATGGCGATCCCGCAGGCGCGGGACTGGCTGCTGGACCGCAAGGTGGTGCCGAACCAGGTGGGCCTCGGCCTGGTGGAGGGCACGCGGGCGTACCTCGAGTCGCTCACCGAACGGGAGCTGTCGCGCTTCCTCATCGGCGGGCTGTCGACGCACGACCTGCCCGCCGACTTCCGCAGCGACTACGTGAACCTGGCCCGCGAGTCCACCGGCACCCCCGAGTACCTGCTGCCGCCGCTGCCCAACACCCTGTACACGCGCGACACGACCTGCTGGATCTACGGCGGGCTCACGCTCAACCCGCTGTACTGGCCGGCGCGCAAGGAGGAGACGCTGCTGATGAAGGCGGTCTACTCCTTCCACCCCGAGTACGTCGGCTCGCGGGTGTGGTGGGGCGACCCGGAGCAGGAGTGGGCGCAGGCCACGATCGAGGGCGGCGACGTCATGCCCGTCGGCAACGGCACGGTGCTCGTGGGCATGAGCGAGCGGACGTCGCGGCAGGGCATCACCCAGTTCGCCAAGGCGCTGTTCGAGGGCGGCGACGTCGAGCAGGTCGTCGTCGCGGGGATGCCGCGGCTGCGCGCGGCGATGCACCTGGACACCGTGTTCACGTTCGCCGACCGCGACCTCGTCACCGTCCACCCGACGATCGTCGACGGCATCCACGCCTTCACGCTCCGGCCGTCGGACGCGGAACCCGGCGTGGAGGTCACCGACGAGGGCGACACCCCGTTCGTCGACGTCGTCGCCCGGTCGCTCGGGCTGCCGAAGCTGCGCGTCGTGGAGACGGCGGGCGACGTGTACGCCTCCGAGCGCCAGCAGTGGGACTCCGGGAACAACGCCGTCGCCCTCGAGCCCGGCGTCGTCTTCACCTACGACCGCAACACCCTGACCAACGCGGCGCTGCGCCGTGCGGGCGTCGAGGTGATCACCATCGTCGGGGCCGAGCTGGGCCGTGGGCGCGGCGGCGGGCACTGCATGACCTGCCCCATCTCGCGCGACCCGATCGATTGGTGACCGACTGACCTGCGCCCGTGCGGAATACGCGTGGCCCAGGTCACTGTTCGACCCGTCGTGACCCTCCTGACGCGCGCCGCCGCCTTCCTCCACGAGCTCGACGTCCTCGAGGCCCTGGAGGCCGCGACCGCCGTGCAGGTGGTCCTCGCGCGCGAACCCGGCCGGCCGTGGCGCGGCTGGGTGGTGCAGCTGGGTCACGACCTGTACGTGCGTGCCGCGCCGGGCGCTGCCCTGGGCACCGCCGGTCGTGCTCACCTCCAGGTCGACGGCACCCGGCAGCCCGTGGTGCTCGCCGAGGTGGCCCCGGAGCTGCACGGGTTGCTCGACGACGCCTACCTGGCGAAGTACGGCCGGTGCGCGCCGGAGAAGGTCGGCGCGGTCACGTCCGACGTCGCCGCCGCCAGCACGTTCCGCGTCCGGCTCCGGCGCGCGACCTGGGGCGAGCGGATCGCCCAGGCCGTCGACGCCGGACGCCTCGCCCGGCGCGCGCGGCGTGCGCCGGAGCCCTGCCCGAGCTGCTAGGCGGGCTCGGCGACGCGTTCGAGGCGGGCGTCGAGCATCCGGACCGTGGTGTCGACGGTGGCGAGGGTCGACGCGTCGTGCGACACCAGCAGCGTCGCCGCACCGGTCTCACGGGCGAGGCCGGTGATGAGCTCCACCACCCGGGTGCCGCGTTCGTGGTCGAGCGCCGACGTCGGCTCGTCGACGAGCAGCACCTCGGGTCGGCCGACGAGGGCGCGCGCGATCGCGACGCGCTGCCGCTGACCGCCGGACAGCTGAGCGGGCCGCTTGCCCGCGTGGTCGGCCACGCCGACGGCGTCGAGCAGCTCCAGGGCCCGCGCCCGCACGCTCGACGGGCGGCGGCCCCGCAGGTGCGCATGCAGCTCCAGCTGCTCCAGCGCGGTGAGCGAGCCCAGCAGCTGCGGCGACTGGAACACCATGCCGATGCGGTCCAGGCGTGCCCGGGTCGCGTCCGCGACGCTCGTGGTGGGCGTGAAGACGACGTCGTCGCCGATGCGGACCGCGCCGCGGGTGGGGTTCGTCAGCCCGGCGGCCACGGCCAGCAGGCTGGACTTGCCCGCCCCGGACGGGCCGAGCAGGGCTGTCGTCGTGCCGGCCGGGACGGCGAGGTCGACGTCGTCCACGGCGGTGAGCGTGCCGTCGCCGTCGGGGTAGACGAGGGTGATGCGGTCGAGGTGCAGGTCCATCGGGATCCTCCTGTGAGCTGTCTGTGCGAGCGATGTCAGCGCGCCGCGAGCGCGGCGTGCGGGTCGATGCGGGTGATGCGGGCGATCGAGACGGCGGCGCCCGCCAGGCCGAGCAGCACCAGGGCGGCGGCCGGCACCAGCGTCGTCGCGGCCGTCACGACCACCGGGACGACGTCCGGCAGCAGCGACGCCCCCGCGACCGTGAGTCCGGTGCCCACCGCCACGCCGCCGACCAGCAGCACCGCCGCCTGCCCGAGCGCGTCGCGCAGCAGGTAGCGGGTCGAGGCCCCGAGCGCCTTGAGCACCGCGACGTCGCCCGAGCGGCCGATCGTCCAGACGGTGAAGAACGCGCCCACCACCAGCGCGGAGATGACCAGCAGGAAAGCCTGCATCGTCGACAGCGACGTGTTCTCGCCGGCGAACGACGCCACCGCCGAGCGTGCGTCCGACGTCGTGACCGTCGTCGTGCCGAGCGTGGCGTCCGCGCCGGCCAGGTCGGCGTCGGCGACTCCGTCGTCGGCCGTGGTGAGTGCGACGACGGTCGCGACGTCGTCGTCGCCGGTCGCGCCGCGCGCGCCGACCGCCTGCCAGTCGTCGAGCGTGGTCCACACGACCGGCGTGTGCGAGAACGACTCGTCGGCGTCGACCGTCGCGGCGACCGTGAGCTCGGCGCCGCCGAGCGTGACCGTGTCGCCGGTGCTCGCGCCGAGCGCGTCCGCCGCTCCGGGCGTGAGCACCACCGTGCCGGGGTCGACGTCGACCCCGCCCGGCACGAGGCCCGAGCCGTCCGACACGCCCAGCGCGGTGACGGACGCCGTCGTGCTGTCCGAGCCGGCGCGCGTCGTCGCGAGGCCCAGCGGCTCGGCCGACTCCACGCCGGGCACGTCGGCCCAGCCCTCCCACTGGTCGCTCGTCACGCGGGACGCCGTGAACTCGGGCGAGTCGCCGGCGGTGGGCATCGAGAACGCGAGGTGGTCGGCGGGCAGGTCGGTGACCGCCGACGTCGACTCGCGGGCCAGGCCCGCCGTCAGGGACGCGAGGAACGTGACCAGGAAGGTGATCAGCACGATCACCACGGACATGAGGACGAAGCGGCCACGAGCGTGGCGCAGGTCGCGCAGGGCGACGAACACGGGAGGACCTCCGAGGTCGAGGGGACGGGGTTGACTCCAGCCTCTGTGGCACGCCGCCCGCGATCATCGGGACCCGGGGTGATCCTGCGGCGTCGAAGGGTGGCCCCCGCGCTCCACCTTTCGGACGATGCGCCGGCGCGCCGCGCGGCTACCGTGGATCGGGTGATCCACCGCCCCCAGCCGTCGGCGACGCGCGCCCTGATCCTGGGGCTCGACGTCCTGCTCGCGGCGCTCGCCGTGGTCGCCGTCGTGCAGGCCCCGCCCGGGCGGACGTGGCCGTCCGTCGTGGTGGCCGCGGTGCTCGTCGCCGTGTACGTCACCGGACGCCGGGCGGTGCGGGTGCACGACCGGGCCGTCGACACCCCGCGCGGCGCCTGGTGGCCGGACTCCGCGTGGATCGCCGCCCTCGTGGTCCCGTGGGTGGTGCTGCTGTGGCTCTCGCCCGCCGCCCTCTGGCTCGCCTTCCCGCTGATGATCCTGCAGATGCACGTGCTCGGGCCGCACCGCGGCGTCCTCGCCGTGGGTGTCACGACGGCGCTCGCCGTCGCCGAGGGCCTCCTGGTGCAGGCCGACGCCGACGACCCGTGGACCGGGTTCGTGCTCGGCCCCGTGCTGGGTGCCGCCGTCGCCGTGGGCGTCGTGCTCGGGATCGAGGCGTTCGTGCGCGAGTCGCAGACGCGGCAGCGGACCGTGGACGAGCTGACCCAGGTGCGCCAGCACCTCGCCCAGGCCGAGCGGGAGCGGGCCGTCACCGAGGAGCGGGCCCGCCTGGCGCGCGACATCCACGACACCCTCGCCCAGTCGCTGTCCGCGATCGAGCTGCTCCTGCGGGCCGCAGACGACGCCGTCGGCACCGACGACGCGAGGGCCCGAGACCTCGTCGGCCAGGCCCGCGGCGCCGCCCGCGACAGCCTCGCCGAGGCGCGCCGCGTCGTGCAGGACCTCACGCCGCCCGACCTCGACCGCACCACCCTCGTCGCCGCGCTGCGCCGTGTGGCGGCGCGGCAGCCCCTGGACGTGTCCGTGCGCACCGCCGGCGACGTCCGGCCCTTGCCCGTGCCCGTCGAGACGGCGCTGCTGCGCGTCGCCCAGTCCGCGCTCGCCAACGTGGCGCAGCACTCGGGTGCAGGTCGTGCCCGGCTCACGCTCACCTACGAGCGGGACACCGTCACCCTCGACGTCGTGGACGACGGTCGCGGCTTCGACCCGGAGGCCGTCGCGCGTGCCGCGGGGGCCACCGGGCGCGGCTTCGGGCTGCCGTCCGTCCGGTCGCGGGCGCAGGAGCTGGGTGGCAGCGTCGCGCTCGAGACGTCGCCGGGCGCGGGCACCGCCCTGGCGGTCACGCTGCCGGTGGAGGTGCCATGATCGACGTCGTGCTCGCGGACGACCACCCCGTGGTGCGCGCCGGGCTGCGGGCCGTGGTGGACGGGCAGCCGGACATGCGCGTCGTGCACGAGACCGGCACCGCCGAGGACCTCCTCGCCTGGCTCGACGACGGCGGGCGGGCCGACGTCGTCCTGCTCGACCTGCGGTTCGGCGACGCCGGCCCGGGCGGGACCCGGCTCGGCGGCGCCGAGGCGACCGGGACCGTGGTGCACCGGCACGCGACGCCGGTGCTCGTCGTCACCACCTACGGCACGGACGCCGACATCCTCGCCGCCGTGGAGGCGGGGGCCACCGGCTACCTGCTCAAGGACGCGCCCACGGAGGAGCTGGCCCGCGCCATCCGCTCCGCCGCGGCGGGCGAGGTCACCCTCGGGGCCGACGTGCAGCGACGGCTCCTCGGCCGCATGCGGTCGCCGGGCGAGGCGCTCAGTGCCCGCGAGCTCGAGGTGCTGCGCCTCGTCACGGCCGGCCGCTCCAACGACGCCATCGCGCGCGAGCTCTTCGTCTCCGTCGCGACCGTGAAGTCCCACCTGGCGCACATCAACACCAAGCTGGGCACCCAGTCGCGCACCGAGGCCGCCGCCGTCGCCCGCGAGCGCGGGATGCTCTAGCGGCGCGTGCCGCGAGCGACTGCCAACAGCGGAATCCCGTTGCCCGGCGTCACCCGGCTCGGGCAGAGTCCGGCCATGACGATCCGCTACCCGCGCCCCCTCCGTCCCGGCGACACGATCGGCGTCACCGCGCCGTCGGCCGGCGTCGTCCCCGCCCTCCAGGAGCGGCTGCTGCACGCCGCCGACGTCGTGCGCGCGAAGGGCTACGACGTGCGGCTCGGCGAGACGCCCACGGGCGAGGGGATCGTCAGCGCGCCGGCGGAGGTGCGCGCGGCCGAGGTCACCGCGATGCTCACGGACCCGGCGGTGCGCGCCGTCGTGCCGCCGTGGGGCGGGGAGCTGGCGACGGACCTGCTGGGACGCCTCGACTGGGACGTCCTCGGCGCGGACCCGACGTGGCTGGTCGGGTTCTCGGACGTCTCGACCCTCATGCTGCCGCTGACGCTGCGCACCGGCGTCGCGACGCTGCACGGTCAGAACCTCATGGACACCCCCTACGACGTGCCGGAGGGCATCGTCGGCTGGTGGGACGTCGCCGCGTCGGCGCAGGACGGCGGGGCGCTGGCGCAGCGCTCGCCGCGCCGGTTCCGCTCGTCGGGCTGGGACGACTACGAGAACGAGCCGGAGGTGTCGACGTGGACGCTCGACGCCGCCGGCTCCTGGCTGCGGCTCGACGGCGAGGACCCGGGCGCGCCGGTCGACGTCCAGGGGCGGCTGATCGGCGGCTGCCTGGAGACCGTCTCGCTGCTCGCGGGCACGCCGTACGGCGACGTGGCCCGGTTCGCGGCGGAGCACGCGCCGGAGGGTCTGGTCGTGTACCTGGACATCCTCGAGTGGGAGGCGCTCGAGGTCGGCCGGGCGCTGTGGGCGATGCGGCACGCGGGCTGGTTCGACGCGGCGCGCGCGGTGCTGGTGAGCCGCACGCACGCGCCGGACTCGGACGGCTTCACCCAGCGCGACGCCGTCCGGGACGCGCTGGGCGACCTGGGGATCCCGCTGCTCGCGGACGTCGAGTGCGGGCACGTGCCGCCGTACCTCGCGCTGGTGAACGGTGCGCTCGCGCGCGTGCAGCACGGGCCCGAGGAGTCGGTGATCACCCAGCGGCTCGTGCCATGACCCTCACGCTGCTCGGCGACCACCGCGACCACCCCAGCCACCGGAGCTCGACGCCCTCGTGCCGCGCCTCGCGGACGAGCTCGGCATCGAGGCCGAGCGGGTGCCCACCGACGCGCCGTTCGACGTGCGCGCCTACGACGGGATCTGGCTCGTCCCCGGCCCGCTCGTGAGCCCGTCGCCCCGGGGAGACGATCGGATCGAGGTGCGCGAGGGAGGGCAGGATGGGCGGCGATGACGAGCCCGGCGCGTCGGCGGCGTTCGCGGCGCTGCTGCGCGACTGGGGTGCCGCGATCGTGGCCAACGACGCGCCGGCGATCGACCGGTTCCTCGACCCGGGCTGGACCCTCGTCGGGACGGACGGCGCGGTGCAGGACCGTGCCGGTTTCCTCGGCCTCGTGGCATCGGGGGAGCTGGTGCACACCCGGATGTCGGCGGAGCTGGTGTCGGTGCGCGTGCACGACGGCGTCGCGGTCACGCTGGCCCGCGGGGTCTCCGCGGGCGCGTGGTGCGGGGCGCCGTTCCGGGACGAGGAGTGGTCCGTGGACACGTTCGTGCGGCACGGCTCCGGGTGGCGCTGCGTCCATACCGTCGTGGTGCCGGCGTCACGGTAGGGGCCGGGGGCGCCGTCAGGTTCAGGTCGCGAGCGAGCCGCGGACCACCGAGTCGCTGGAGTGCGCGGGGTCGCCGTCGAGGGGCTCCTCCGAGACGTCCACCACGGAGTAGGCGGCGAGGTCGAGCCCCTCCGGGACGTCGAACCGTCCTTCGCCGCTCTCGAGCACACCGAGGCTCACCAGACCGCTGACGTCGGGCGTGAGCAGCCACACCTCCCGGTACGTCCCCTCGGGCGCGGGGGCGTCGACCGAGACGACGATCTCGCGGCGCCCGTCCGCCGTGGTGCGCAGCACCGCCTCGCCCGAGGACCCCGCCCAGTCGGGCAGCGGGTCGAGCGTCGCGCTGGCGACCGTGGTCTCCGCCGGCTCGAGGGTGCGCCGTTCCCACAGGACGCCGCCGACGAGCCCGAGGACCAGGGCCGTGCACGCCGCGACGAGAGCGGGCACCCAGGAGCGTCGCGCCCGCCGGGCCGCGAGCTGGTCGGTCACCGGGGCGGGGGCCTGGTCCGGGGGCTGGCTCGCGGGCACGTCCCTGAGCCCCAGCTCCGCGTGGACGCGCGCCCAGACCTCCGGGCCCGGGGGGACCAGCTCGGGCGCGGTGCCCGGGGCGCGCATGCGGGCGGACACCCGCTCCAGGTCCCGCACCGTCGCGGCGCAGGCAGGGCAGCCGGCGAGGTGGTCGCGCTGCGCCGGGTCGAGCACGTCCTCGCCGAGCGCGCAGAGCGCGAGCGTCTCGTCATCGATGTGCGGCACCGTCCACCTCCAATCGGTCGCGCAGCCGGATCAGGCTTCGTCGGACGTGACTCTTGACGGTACCGAGCGGCAGGTCGAGCTCGTGGGCGATCTGGACGTGGGTCAGGCCCCGGAAGAACGCGAGGCGCAGGATGGTCCCGGCGGGGTCGCCGAGCATCCGGAGCTCGTCGTCGAGGACGATCCTGTCGGCCACCTCGTCGACCGGTGACTCGGCGGGCGGTCCGCCCGGCGCGGCCTGGCGGACGGCGTCCTGGGACCGCCGCGCCCGGGCACGGGCCTCGTGGGCGTCCGCGACGGCGTGCCGGGTGATCCCGACCAGCCACGCCGGGAGCCTGGACCGCTCGGGGTCGTAGCGGTGCCGTCCGCGCCACGCCGAGACGAAGACCTGCTGCGTGACGTCCTCCGCGTCGGCGCGCGAGCCCAGCGACCGGAGCGCGATCGTGTGCACCAGCGCCGACCACTGCCGGAAGGCCTCCGCGAGCGCGGCCTCGTCGCCGTCGGCGAACCGTCGCCCCAGGCGCTGCACGTCGAGACCCGCGTCGTCGAGCTCGGCGTCGTCGCGCTTCAGGGCGTGTCCTCGAAGTGGGTCAGCGGCCGCGGCAGACGGTCGACCGCGGTGGGGCACGGCCGATCGTACGGCCGCCGGGGTGGGCGGGCCACCGGGTCGGGGAGCGCTGCGAGGCGCCCTCATCCCCGGAGGACCGCGGTCACCACGACGTTCTCCGTGTACGACCGGGCGCGGGCGTCCCACGCGCCGCCGCACGTCACCAGGACGAGGCGGGGTGGACCCCCCCGGTCGAAGACGTCGTCCGGGACGAGCGTGGTCTTCGCCGTGGCCTCGGTCCGTTCCACTGTGTAGGTGTAGGTGCTGCCGTCCGCCGTGCGTACGCGGGCGGTGGCACCGGGTTCGGCGGCCGCGAGGCGGGCGAAGGGGCCCACCTTCTCGGCGTCGTCGACGTGCGCGGCGACGACCGTCGCGCCACCGTCGCTGGCGGGCGCCGCCCCGAACCGGTACCAGCCGGCGACGTCGGCGGAGCCCGGTAGGTCCATCCGGCCCCGGTCGTCCACGCCGACGGCGCGGACGCGGACGTCGATGCCCAGCGCGGGAACCTCGACACGGGTCGGCGCCGGCGGGGCCGGCGGGGGGACGTCGCGCGCCGGCCGGACGGGCGCGAGGGCGACGGCCGGGGTGGGCGGGGCCTCGGGCACCGCCGCCGTCGTGTCGGCCGCCTGCGGGGGTGCGTCCGGCGTTGCGGCCGGCCGGTACGCGCTGGGGCCCGGGGCACAGGCGGACAGGGCGAGCGCGAGCGCGACCGCCGTGGGGGGGGGTGGGGGGGGGGCGCGCTGCTCCTCCCCCCTCCCCAATCGTTTGTGTGTATA
>NZ_JBHJVM010000001.1:141497-222276 GCF_042264825.1 Isoptericola sp. NPDC056134 | reverse complement strand
AATCACAGGCCCGCCCCTTTGGGGGTGGGTTGCGTGTTCCCCACCCCCCCCCACCACGGCGGAGCGTGCGTGCGACGTCATCGGCGGGTCGAGCCCGGCCGGTGAGCGTGCTCGCGCGCGTGCAGCCGTGCCGCCCGGACGAGCTCGTATCCCGCGATCGCGAGGAACATGACCACCAGCGCGCTGCCGACCAGGAGGGCGGCGGTGCTGAACCCGCTGCTGGGGGCCTCGAACCCGGACGTGGCGTCGGCCGCGAGACCGGACATCCCGGCGGGCACGCCGTCGGGAGAGGAGTGGAGCCCGTCCACCGTCTGCGTGGCCAGCGCGAGGGTGCCGTCGTCCAGGCTGCCCCAGGCGTACGCGATGGTGTTGACCCCCTCTGCGACCTCGACGTCCGTCGGCCCGAGCACCGGTTCCGTGGTGCCGGCCGCGGCCACGGCGGCAGAGACCGTTCCCGCCGGGAGGTCGAGGCTCTGCTCGTCGGGGTTCTCCAGCCCGCTGATCACCGGCTCGCCGCCGGCGAGGACGTCCACGGCCGGCGCCGCGGCGACGTGCCGGACGGTGAGGCGGCCCTCGCCGGCCGCCGTCGCCGACATGTCGTTGGTGAAGAGCGTGGCGGTCGGGCCGCCGTCGGCGTCCAGGTGGGCGACCGCGGTGTAGTTGCCGCCCGCCTCGAGCTCCAGGTCGACCGGCCCGATCACGGGGTCGCTCGTGTCCTCGGCGTCGGGCGCGGTGATCGCGACGGTGTACGTCCCCGCGGGCAGGTCGAGCGGGCCCGCCATGTCGCCGGGCTCGAAGTCGTCGACGGTGAGCTCGTCGTCGACCCACACGTCGACGGGGGTGTCGGGGACGCCGTGCATCACCGACAGCACCGCGCCGTCCTCGGCCGCGGCGGCGGCCGGGACGAGCCCGACCGCGGAGAGTCCCAGTGCTGCGAAGGCGGTCACCCCGACGAGTGCGGCGCTGCGCCGTGCGGTGCGTTCCATGGTGCCTCCCGGTGTCGTGGCCCTCGGGCCGTGTCCGTGCTGACACCTCTTGTTCCGGCTCGGAGCCGTCCGCGGATGCAATCTGGTTGAGATTTATATTTCTAGCCTTGCTAGCAGATATGCGGACAAGCGCGAGGGCCCCGCCGGCATCCCGGCGAGGCCCTCGGCGCTCGCGGTCAGAGGTCCAGCGGCCGGAGCACCGCGCTGATGCCGTGGGCGATCTGCACGTTGCCCTTGTTGAGGTCGAGCTTGCTCCGGACGAGGAACGGGTCGACGTCGTTGCGGTCCCGGTCGATGAGCCGCACCAGCGGCACCCACCGGCTCAGGACGTCGACCCGGAACGTCGCACCCTGCGCGGTCGTCAGGCGGGCCCCGTCGGAGCGCAGCGCCTGCCGGGCGTCGATCGTGGCGCCGGGCACGACGTGGTAGAGCAGCACCTGCTCGACGGCGTCGACCCCTGCCGCGGCCACGACCCGGCGCAGCACGCCCTGTTCCGTGCGCTCCCAGCGGTGGGTGAGGTCGAACGCCAGGAGCTGGAACGCACGGTCGTTCGGCAGGAACGCCGTGAGGGGGACCGTGCCGTCGGCCAGCACGGCGACAGGGCTGTCCGGCTTGGCCTCCAGCACCGCCGCGACCGCCTGGTCGACCACGTCGAAGTCGTACCAGTTGCGGTCGAAGGTGTCGCCGTCGGAAGCCAGCACCGCGGCCAGGCTGGTCGTCCCCGCGGGCGGGGCCGCCGTGGCGGTGGTCGCGGCTGCGGTGCCCAGCAGGCCCAGGGCGGCCACGCACACGGCACCCCAGGCGGTCCGGGTAGCGTTTCGAAGCTTCATCGTCATCGACTCCTTCGGGTCCACAGGGCGCGGCCTCGGGCGGCCGCGAGGTGCGGGTGCACCTGCCTGCTCTTCGCCCGTCGGCGCGGCCCCGGATGCACCCTCCTGCGGACGGCGCCCCCGGCCCTGCTCAGGAGCGGAACGCCGCACCCATGACGTCGCGCGCCGGCCCCGTGCGGTCGAGGAAGCCGACGCCGCCGGCCTGGAGCTCGCGGGCGGCGTCGACCAGGGCGGACAGGGCGTTCCACGCGAACGTGCCGCCGACGGAGATGCGTGCGACCCCGGCGTCGGCCAGCTCGGCGGGCGTGGGACCGCCCGCGACGAGCAGCGCGTTGACGGGCCGGTCGACCTCGCGGCAGACGGTGGCGATCGCGGCGGCGTCGCGCAGCCCCGGCGCGTACAGCACGTGGGCGCCGGCCTCCTGGTAGGCCTGCAGCCGCGCGATCGTGTCGGCGAGGTCGTCCCGCCCGTACAGGTGGTTCTCGCAGCGGGCCGTGAGCACCAGGTCGCCGGCAGCCTCGGCCGCGGCGACCACGCGCTCGACGGCGAGGCCCCGGTCGTACACCGGCTCGTCGTCCCGGCCGGTGGCGTCCTCGACGGAGGCGCCGGCCACTCCGGCGTCGCGGGCGTCCGCGACGGTGCGGGCGACGTCGGCGGGGGAGTCGGCGAAGCCGTTCTCCAGGTCCGCGCTCACGGGCACGTCGACGGCGGCCGCGAGCGCGGCGGCGTGCGCGAGCGCCTCGTCCCGGGTGACGGCGCCGTCGGGCCGGCCGAGCGTCGCGGCGAACCCGCTGCTCGTCGTCGCGACGGCGGCGAAACCGAGGGCGGCGAGGATCCGCGCAGACCCGGCGTCCCACGCGTTCGGCAGCAGGAGCGGGTCGCCGGGGCGGTGCAGGGCGAGGAAGTCGGCGCGCATGCCGGGCACGCTACCGACGGGCGCCGACACGGCGGTGAGGTCGGAACGCGGTATCAGCGCAGATCGCGCGCTCTCTCCACGGGTAGGACGACGCGCGGCACCGCGGAGTCCTCTGACCGCGACGACGCGGCCCGGTTCTTCCGGGAGGGCGAGATGACGCGAGGCCTGGGTGCTCTGGCAGTCCTGCTGGTCCTGGCGACGACCGCGTGCGGGGCCGGCGGAGAGCTGCCCGACGCGGACGCGGGCGCCACGGAGCCGCCCGCGACGACGTCCGAGTCTGTGCGGCCCGGCGACGAGTGCGACGGCGGCAGCAGGGACGACGACGGCGACGGGAACGATGCGGGCGAGGACCTCGAAGAACCGCTGCCGCAGGCGGGCGGCGCCGCCCAGGCCGACCTCCCCGGCCTCCTCATGGGCGGTCAGGACTTCGTGCTCGTCGGCGACGCGTGGTGCGGTCTCGCCTCGATCCAGACGAACGGGGTGCCCGAGGGCGTGACCGTGGAGATCGAGCGGGTGTCGGTCCTGACCGCGGGCGCTGCGCTGGCGAGCTCCGACTGCGGTGAGCCGCCCTGCGTCGGCGAGCCGTTCGCGCCGGGCGACATCTCGTGCTGGGTCGCCGTGCGGCCGCCCGACCCCGCGACGGAGCTGGTCGACGTCTCGTTCGCCGCGAGCGCCACCTGCCCCACCCAGCGGCAGTGCGACGAGTTCAAGGCGGCGATGACGCTCCACACCGTGTGGTCGATGTGCCACCCGCCCGACGACGTCGTGTACGACTGCGACCCGGCGAGCGACGAGTCCTCCGAGGCACCGACGGAGGAGTCCGGCGAGCCGGAGACCGGGGAGCCGAGCGAGGCGCCGGAGAACGAGGTGACCGAGACGCCGGAGGAGGTCACGCAGGAACCCGCCGACGAGCCCGCCGACGAGCCCACCGAGGAACAGGTCCTTCCGTGACCCAGCAGCCGTCACCGCCGGCGCACGAACCGAGCGTCCTGGCGCGCGTCTGGTCGGTGCTGGGCACGGTGGTCGCCCCGGCGACGTTCGTCACGGCGATCCTGTTCTACTTCGGCTACGTCACGACCCGCGCGCAGTACCTGTACTTCGGCGTGGACGTCGACCTGCTCGGGTACAGCACGCAGGAGTTCGTCATGCGCAGCCCGCAGCCGCTCCTGGTGCCGATGCTCGCGGTGCTGCTCGTGGGGGCGGGGCTGGTGCTCGCGGACGCGGCGCTGCGGCGGAGGCTCGCCGGCGCCCCGGCTCCGGTGGCGCACCGCTGGACGCTCGGGCTGACGGTCGGCGGCGCCGTCGTGCTGGCGGTCGGCGTGACGCTGGTCGTGGCCTATCCGGCGCTCGCGGCCTGGGTCCCGTACCCGTTGGTGACCCCGCTGGTGATCGGCGTCGGGTCGGCGGGCCTCGCGTACGGCCTCACCTGGTCCCACCGCAGGCGGGGCACGGGACCGGACGCCGGGCCGACGGCGGGCACCGACCCCGCACGGACGGCCGTCCTGCTGCTGGTCCTCACGGTGGTCGCCGCGCTCTTCTGGGCCACCGGCACGGTGGCCGAGTGGACGGGACGCGGTCAGGCCAAGGCGCTCGCCCGCGACCTGGGCAGCCTGCCCGCCGTCGTCGTCGACACCCCGCAGCAGCTGCAGGTGGGCGACCCGGCAGTGGTGGAGGAGGGTCTCGCGGCCGGGGACGGCGAGTACCGGTACCGCTACCGCGGCCTGCGGCTGCTGGTCGAGGGCGGAGACGCCCTCTTCCTCGTCCCCGACAGGTGGTCGCCGCACGGGTCGACGCTGGTGGTGCCGCTCGACGACGTCCGCGTGAAGCTCCGGTTCGTCAACGACCCGCCCTGAGCGCCCCCGCTCGTCCTGCGGGAGGATGTCGGCAGCACCCGCAGAGACGAAGGAGGCACGTCGACGTGAGCCGCGAGCGTTTCCCACGCTGGGTCTACGAGAGGGGCACGGAGCCCGACCCGCGGTTCTCGCTGGCCAACGAGCGCACCATCCTCGCGTGGCTCCGGACGGCCCTGGGGCTGATCGCCGGCGGCACGGCGCTCGAGGCGCTGGACCTGCCGATGGAGCCGCACCTGCGCCTCACGTCCGCGATCGTGCTGCTCGTGGCGGGCGCCGTCGTGCCGGTCGCGGCGGCGGTCGAGTGGGCCCGCTCGGAGCGCGCCATGCGGGAGCACGGCCCGCTGCCGGGCGCGATCACCGGTTTCGTGCTGGTCGTGACCATCACCGTCGTGGGCATCCTCGTGCTGCTCGCCCTGCTGCTGCACTGACGTGACGGCGCCGACATGACCGACCGCCCCGACCCGCCGCTCGTCGGCCCCGAGCGCGACCGCGGCCTCCAGGCCGAGCGGACGGCGCTCGCGTGGCGACGCACGCTGCTCTCCTTCACCGCGGCGTGCGCGGTGGCGTGGCAGACGCTGCCGGGCGTGGACGGTGCGACGTCGTTCCTCCTCGCCGCCGCCGTCGGGCTGGTGCTCACGCCTCCGCTGTGGTGGTTCGCCCAGCGGCACGCCCGCCACACCCACCGGCACCTCGACACGGCCGAGCCGCGCCTCCGCCACGGGCGGCGGATCGTCGTGATGTGCGCGGGCACGGCCCTGCTCGGCCTCGCCGGGCTGGTGGCGGTCGTCGTCTTCTGACGGGGCGGGCGCGCGGAGTCTGCTTCACTACCGCCATGTTCGTGCTCGTGGGCCTGTTCCGGCTCGTCGTCGTCGCGCTCGGTCTCGTCGGCACGCGCGCCATCTGGCGCGACGGCGACGTCGAGGGCTTCGTCTACTTCACCAACCTCACCAGCTTCCTGGCGGTGGCGGTCTTCGGCTGGGCCGCCGTCACGACGCTGCGGCGCCGCGAGCCACCGCCGGTCGGGGCGAAGGGACTGGTCACGCTCGCCGCGGCCATCACCGGGCTGGTCGCGTGGCTGGTCCTCGCGCCGGAGGATCCGGACGCCCCGGCCGTCTTCCTCGGGCTCACGGACGGGCAGGTCGAGCACCGGGCGCTGCCGCTCGCCGTCGTGCTCGACTTCCTGCTGCTCGACCCGCACCGCCGCGCCCGCCTGCGCGACGCGGGTCTGTGGATGCTCTTCCCGGTGCTCTACTTCGGCGCGGTCCTGCTGCGCGGGCAGCTCAGCCCGGGCAGCGACTACCCGTACGGGTTCATCGACGTGGACGCCCTCGGGTGGGGCGGGCTGGGGCTCAACCTGGTGCTCTACGGCGGCGCCTTCTACGTCCTCGGGCTGCTCATCGTCGGTATCGACCGGGTGCTCCCCGCCCGCCCCCTCCTGGGAACCGTTGGGTCCTAGATCACGGCGTGACGATGGCGAAGTCCGGGTCGCCCGGGTCGAGGATCCCGTGGACCCTCGCCAGCGCGTCCGTGTCGCCGCTGACCTCGATGCCGAAACCGGCGAGGCGAGCCGGGTCCAGACCCCCCGCCAGCGCGGGCAGATTCGCCCGCGTCGCCGTGATGGTCACGTCGGCGTCGTCGCGCTGGGGCCGGGAGCTGTAGGTGAGGGCACCGTTGGAGAGCCGGAGCCGGTAGCGCGTGTCCGTGTCGTTCAGGACGACGTCCGCCGTGACCGAGTGGTCCCATGCCTGTGGTCCGTTCACCTGGATCGCGAGGGCGTCGAACAGCATCTCCGGGGTGAGGTGGTCGACGATGTCCTTCGACGCGGTCTGCGTGGGCGTACCGAAGTTCCCCGCTCGGAGCTCGGTGGCGCCGGAGAGGTAGACGTTGCGCCAGGTCCCGTTCTCCGCCCCGTAACCGAGCTGCTCGAACGTGTCGGCCAGCAGCTCCTTCGCCGCCGCGTGGCCGGGTTCGGCGAAGACGACGTGGGACAGCACCTCCGCGACCCAGCGGAGGTCGCCGGAGTCGTACGAGGCGCGCGCCTTCTCCACCACGGCGTCCGCGCCGCCCATGAATTCCACGTACCGCTTGCCCTGCTCGACGGGCGGGTGCTGCCAGAGGTGGGCGGGGTTGCCGTCGTACCAGCCCATGTACCGCTGGTAGATCGCCTTGACGTTGTGGCTCACGGAGCCGTAGTACCCGCGGGCGTGCCACGCGTTCTCGAGCGCCGGGGGCAGGGGCAGCTGCTCGGCGATCTCGATGCCCGTGTACCCCTGGTTGAGCAGGCGCAGCGTCTGGTCGTGCAGGTAGGCGTACAGGTCGCGCTGCTCCGCGAGGAACGTCACGGCGCGCTCGTTGCCCCAGATAGGCCAGTGGTGGGAGGCGAACACGATGTCGAGGTCGGCGCCGAACAGGTCGATCGTCTCGGTGAGGTAGTTCGCCCAGGCATGCGGGTCGCGCACGACGGCGCCGCGCAGCGTCAGCAGGTTGTGCAGCGTGTGCGTGGCATCCTCCGCCGCGCACAGGGCCTTGTGGTCCGGGAAGTACACGAGGAACTCGGCCGGGGCCTCAGTGCCGGGCGCCATCTGGAAGATCATGCGCACGCCGTCGACGGTCTCCTCCTGCCCCGTCGTGGTGACGTCGAGGGTCGGGGTGATGAGGGTGACCGTGCCGGTCGACGTGGTCTGCCCGAGGCCGGCGCCGACCGCGCCCTGCGGGCCGCGAGCCAGCGCAGCGCCGTACATGTAGCCGGCGCGGCGACCCATCGCGGTGCCCGCGTAGACGTTCTCCGCCACCGCATGCTCCGTGAACTCCGCGGGCGCGACGACGGGCACGCGTCCGGCGTCGACGTCCTCCTGCGTGGTGACGCCCTTGACGCCGCCGAAGTGGTCCACGTGGCAGTGGGTGTAGATGATCCCGGTGACGGGGCGGTCGCCGCGGTGCTCGCGGTACAGGGCGAGGGCCGCGGCGGCGGTCTCGGTGGAGATGAGCGGGTCGAGCACGATGACGCCCGTCTCCCCCTCGATGAACGTCACGTTGGAGAGGTCGAAGCCGCGCACCTGGTAGATGCCCTCGACCACCTCGAACAGGCCCTGCTCGGCGACCAGCTGCGACTGCCGCCAGAGGCTCGGGTTCACGCTGTCCGGCGCGTCGCCGGTGAGGAACGAGTAAGTGTCGTTGTCCCAGACGACGTCGCCCGTGTCGTTCGTGATCGCGTTCGGCGTCCGCCGGCCGATCAGACCGCGCGTGGCGTCCTCGAAGTCCTGCCGGTCGGTGAAGGGAAGACCGTTCAGCAGGGCCTGCTGCTGGGCGATGATCGTGGGCGTGGCCGGCTTCGGTGCGGTAGGCATGGCGCCACGATGGCACCGCTCGCGCGGGACCGCGCGGCGAGGGTTCAGCCGTCGGCGGACGCCGCCCGGCGGATGCGTCGACGCTCCGCGAGGTCGTACGCCTCGCGCACCGATCCGAGGAGGGTGTCGCCGCTCGGGACGACGGAGTCTCGCAGGCGTCCGCTGACGCCGCCGGTCTCGAAACGCTGCCGCAGGTCCTCCGGCACACCGCACACCACCACGTCGACGCCGTGCTCGTGCCAGCGGTCCAGCAGCCGGTCGAGCGACTTGAGGAACGTGGTCGACGGGATGCCCGCGGAGCCGCGCAGCGAGATGACGAGGGCGGCGTCCTGGGTGTGCGCGGTGTGCGGCCACTCCTCCTCGAGGCGGTTCACCTCGGCGAAGAACCCGGTGCCCACGTAGTGCAGCACGGTGGTCTGGCCGCTGGGCAGGTCGGCGGGGGCGTCCTCGACGCGGAAGTCCCCGTCGCCCGTCGGCACGAACCGGACCAGCCGCCCGCGCTTGGCCGCCTGCACCGCGAACAGCACGATCGACAGGCCCGCGCCGAGGAAGATGGCCTGCTGCAGCGGCAGCTGCGTGGTGGCCGCGAACGTCACGACCAGCGCCGCCGCGGACAGCCACGACGTGCGGAAGACGAGCACGATGTCGGCCCACCGCCCGACGATGAGCTCGCCGCCGATGACGAGCAGCAGGCCCCCGATGACCGCCATCGGGATCTCGCCGGCCAGCGGGCCGAGCAGCAGCACCAGCACGATGAGCCACACGCCCGCGAAGATGCCGGCCCAGCGCGTCTGCGCGCCGCCGCTGGTCGCGACGCCGGTGCGCGAGAGGGACCCGCCGGTGGGCAGCGCGCCGAAGAACCCGCCCGCCACGTTGGCGAGGCCCTGCGCCGTGAAGTCCTTCGAGACGTCGGTGCGGGAGCCGTCCGGGTTGGGCACCGCCGCGCCGATCCCCGCCGCCTGCGCGAGCGCGATGAGCGCGATGGCGAGGCCGCCGGAGACGAGCTCCGGCATCGCGCCGACGTCCGGCAGCGTGAACGGCGGCAGCGAGCGGGGGATGGCGGCGATGTCGCTCACCCGCTCCACGTCGGTGCCCAGCAGCGCGACGACCACGGTGACGACGACGAGCGAGACCAGCGTCGCCGTCTTGCGCAGCGGCTTCACGAGCTGGAGCCCCGCCCACACGGCCACCGTCGCGACCGCGACGAGCACGGTCGCGCCGTCCCACTCCCCGACGTGCAGCACGCCCTCGACCAGCTTGCCCACCGTGTTGTGCGCCTCAGGGGTGTAGCCGGTGGCGTCCTTGACCACGCCGGCCACGATCTGCACGGCGATGCCCGCCGTGAACCCGGTCATCACCGCCGTCGACACGAACGACATCACCGAGCCGAGCTTGAGCACCCCCAGCAGCAGCATCCACAGCCCGACCATCACGGTCAGCGCGGCGACGGAGCCGAGATCGCCGGGGTCGAGGCCCGCGCCGACGAGGATGCTCTGCGCCGACAGCGCGATCGCGCTCGTGAGCGTGGTGACCATGAGGACCGTGCGGCTGAAGATCGAGCCGATCACCGTGGGCACGGCGCCCGACCACAGGCCCATAGGCGCGGAGAACCCGCCGACCGTCGCGTACGCCATGCCCTCGGGGATGGAGAACAGGCCCGTCACGAAGCCGGAGACGACGTCGCGCGGGGTCGGCTTCGGCAGGTTGCGGTGCCGGGGAGCCGGGCCGGGACCGGGGTTCGGGTGCACGTCAGCACCCTGCCGCAGGGGCCGTCGGGCCGCGACCGGGATGGGCTCGTCCCGCGCGCGGACCTGAGGATTCTCTGGCACCTTCGACGAGGGTGCCTGTGCACGACGGCGTGCGCGGGCGGACACGTCGCAGCCGTAGGAGGCCGTGGATCGTGGGATTCCGAAGGGCGAGAGCGGGCAGGGGCCGCGCCGCCGTGTCCGGGGTGCTGGCCGGCGTGCTCGCGCTGGGCGGTGCGTTCGTCACCGTGGCGCTGCCGGTGGCCTCCGCGCCGGAGGCCGCAGCCGAGCCCGGGAACCCCGGTGTCCCCGGCGACCCCCAGGTGCTGTACACCGAGGACTTCGAGAACACGCCCGACGGGTCGAACATCCTGCTCACCGACTACACGGGCACGCAGGGCACCACCTACTCGGCCGCGGCGTTCTGGGCCAACAGGCCGAACTGCAACGGGTTCATCGTCGACTGGACGAGCCCCCGCAACGCGAACGACTGCACGGACGTGCCCAACGCCGCAGGGGTCTACAACAGCATGCTGGCCATCCCGCACGCGCTCGGTCAGCTGCGCGGGGTCCCTCCGACGACGAACGGGGCGGCGGCCTCGTACACGGCGGACTCGGCCACGGGGGCGCAGATCCAGTTCCAGTCGTCGCCGATCACGCTCCCCGTCGCGAACCGCTTTGTGACGTTCTCCGTCGACGCCGGCGCGATGAACTGCGGCGTCTCCGCACCACTGCTGCGGTTCTACCTCCTGGACGACGCCGCCGCCGAGATCCCCGTCTCGAGCGCGCCGATCAACGTGTGCACCGACTCCCGCGGCACCACCTACACGGGTGTGCCCACGCCGAACGGCGCGAACCAGACCGTGCGCGCGGGGACGTTCGCCGCCAACGGGTCGACGCTGGTCACGGGGTCGACGCTCGCCGTGCGCATGCGGAACCAGAACAGTGCCGCGAACGGCAACGACGGCGCCTACGACAACATCCAGGTGCTCGACGTCAGCCCGCAGCTCGACAAGGCGTTCTCCCCGACGTCGACCATCGTCGGCGGCCGTTCCACGCTCACGTTCACCGTCACCAACACCTCGGAGCTGGCGGCGAAGGACGGCTGGGAGTTCACGGACAACCTGCCCGCCGGGCTCGAGGTGGCCCGCCCGTCCGCCGTGGACACCGACTGCGACGCCGATGTCGCGGCGCCCGCGGGTGGCACCACCGTCGCCGTGACGAACGGCGTGCTCGCCGCGGGGGAGGAGTCCTGCACGGTCAGCGTGGACGTCACCTCGCGCACGCCGGGCGAGTACACCAACGGCCCGGACGACGTGGAGCCGACGACGGGGGTCAACCTGCCGGGCGAGACCACCGTGACCTTCACCCCGTTCGTCGGGGCGGGGGCGTGCCCCACGCCGGCATTCCTGTTCCAGGGGTCTCCGTCGGCCACGCCGACCGAGATCGACCTCGTCACCGGCGAGCTGGTGGACCAGCCGGCCCTGGACGGCATCGCGTACAACGGGGTCGGGTACAGCGAGCTCGCGGACGCGTTCTTCGGCATGGACAACCCGACGGACCAGATCTACCTCGTCGCGCCCGACTACGCGACGGTGGAGAACCTGGGCTCCCCGGACTACTCGAACGTGTCCTTCACGTTCGACCAGCTCTTCCCGAACGGCGTGCCCATCGGTGACGTCTCCCCCGAGGGCATCCTCTACGTGTCGTCCTCGAGCCAGACGGCGACGCGCCCGTGGATGGCCATCGACGTCGACCAGGAGTCGCCGACGTTCCTCCAGGTGCTCGACGGAGGTGCCGTGCCGGCACCGGCCGCCCCGATCAACGCGGGGCTGGACTGGGTGTTCAACCCCGACGACGGGCGGCTGTACTCGTTCGGGACGAACGCGAACAACAACAACGTCTTCCTCTACGCGTTCGACCCGGCGAACCCTGCTGTCGGCTACGTCCAGGTGGGCGCCCTCGGTGCCCTCGTCGCCCCCGACGGTGTGCCGGCGGTGGGCAACCAGGCGAACAGCTCTCCGTACGGCGCCACGTACTCGAGCCCCGGCTACCTGTACGGGGCGAACAACGAGACGGGGCAGATCTGGCGCGTCTCCACGACGGACCCGAGCACCGCCACCTTCTTCGCCTACGGCCCCGGCCCGACGAGCAACAACGACGGCGCCCGCTGCGCCTCCGCCCCGGTCCTCATGGACCTCGGTGACGCGCCGGACACGTACGGCACGTCGCTGTCCGAGGACGGCGCGCGGCACGGCCTCGTCGACTACGACGCGTCGACGAACACGGCGCCGCTGATGCTCGGCGACGCGAACACCGTCGACCCGGAGGACGACGGCGCGCCGGGCACGGCCGCCGACGGCGACGACGCCGCCGGGGTGGACGACGAGGGTGCGGTGGCAGGCCCGATCACGATGACGACGGGCGTCGAGACCACGGTGACGGTCACGGCGACCAACAACGGCGACGAAGCGGCGACGCTCGCCGGCTGGGTCGACCTCGACGCCGACGGCGCGTTCGAGGCGGGCGAACGTGTCACCGTCGCGGTCCCCGCTGGCTCCGGGACGGAGGACTACGACCTCACCTTCCCCGGGGCGACGGTGCCCGGGGACGCGTACGCCCGATTCCGGCTGTTCGCGGGCGACGTCGCCGACCCGTCGCCGACCGGTGCGGTCTCGGGCGGTGAGGTGGAGGACTACCCCGTCACGGTCGAGAACGAGCCGTTCGTCTGCGACGCGCTGTACTCGGCGCAGGGCGGCGGCCCGCACGCGATCTACGGCGTCGACACCGCGACCGGTGCGCTCGCCGTCGAGCACACGATGGACGGCATCTCCGGTACCAACAACGCGCTGGGGATCTCAGGCGACGGGCGGTACGCCTTCACGCACTCCGGTTCGACCGTCTACGTGTTCGACTCCGCGACCGAGACCACACAGTCCTATCCGGCCGGTCCGAACTTCAACGCCACGCACGGAGCCGTGGACCGCGCGACGGGCGTGTACTACTTCGGCAACGTCGCGGGGAGCACGGCGGAGGTCTACGCCTTCGACCCGGCGACCGAGACGTACCTGGGTCAGGTCGCCGCCGTGGCGCTCGACGACCCGCCGGGGCAGAACGGCGACTGGGCCTTCGACAGCTTCGGCAACCTGTACCTGTCGGCGGGCGACGCGGCCAACGCGATCTACGTGGTTTCGGGTCCGCTGCCGTCGACCACGCAGGGCTCGCCCCTGGCCCTGGACTCCCGCCAGATCGGGACTGCCCAGACGGGTGAGCCCATCAACGGCCTGGCGGTGGACGTGCAGGGGTACGTCTACCTGGGCAGTGGCACCACCCTCTACCAGGTGAACCCGAGCTCGGGGGAGGCCGTCGCGACGCCGGCCCTGTCGCCGTCGGGCCAGAGCGTGGACCTCGCGTCGTGCGCCACGCCCGCCACGATCCAGGTGCAGAAGGACGTGGTGGACCGCCGTGCCGACACCGACCAGTTCACCGTGAGCCTGTCGGGCGGCGGGATTCAGGACGGCCTGGGCAACACTGGTACCACGGCAGGCACGGACCTCGGCGTGCAGGACGAGGAGGGCGAGTACGGCGGCCCGCTGATGGCCCTCGTCGGTGAGACGTACACCGTCACGGAGACGGCGGCCGGTACCACCGACCTCGCGAACTACACCACCGCGTGGGAGTGCGTGAACCAGATCGACGACTCCGTGGTCGCCTCCGGCGACGGCACGGAGGGGGAGTTCACGATGCCCCCCGCCGGCGCGGACGGCGTCGGCGCGGCGGTGCTGTGCACGTTCACCAACGACGACCTGCCGGTCCCGGCGCTGGAGATCACCAAGACGGCCGACCCGGCGGGCGAGGTGCTGCCCGGCGGCACCGTCGAGTACACGGTGACGGTGGAGAACACCGGCGAGACCACGTACACGGCGGACGACCCCGCGTCGTTCACGGACGACCTCACGGAGGTGCTGGACGACGCGACGTGGGGCGACGACGCGGCGGCCGACGTCGGCGAGGTGACGTACGACGAGCCGGAGCTGGCATGGTCCGGAGCTCTCGCACCCGGCGACGTCGCGACGATCACGTACTCGGTCACGGTGGACGACCCGCCGTCCGGGGACGGGACGCTGAGCAACGCAGTCGTCGGTCCGCCGGAGTCGAACTGCGCGCCCGGCTCGGACGACCCGGAGTGCACCGCCGACGTGCCGGTGCGGGCCCTCTCGATCGCCAAGGTCTCCTCCCCGGCGGGCGAGGTGCTGCCCGGCGGCACGGTGACGTACACGGTGACGGTGGAGAACACGGGCCAGGCGCCGTACACCGACGACGAGCCGGCGACGTTCACCGACGACCTGACGGAGGTGCTGGACGACGCGACCTGGGACGACGACGCGGCGGCCGACGTCGGGGAGGTGACGTACGCCGAGCCGCAGCTGTCGTGGTCCGGGGCGCTCGCGCCCGGGGACGTCGCGACGATCACCTACTCGGTGACGGTGGACGACCCGCCGACGGGCGACGGGACGCTGACCAACGCCGTCGTGGGCCCTCCGGAGTCGGGCTGCGACGAGGGCACGGAGGACGGGTGCGGCACCGACGTGCCGGTCCGGGCACTCGCCGTCGCCAAGGTCTCCGCGCCGGCGGGCGAGGTCGTCGCCGGCGAGACGGTGACCTACACGGTGACGGTGACCAACACGGGAGGCGCGCCGTACACGGCTCTGGACCCGGCGACGTTCACGGACGACCTCACCGAGGTGCTGGACGACGCCACGTGGAACGGCGACGCCACCGCGGACGTCGGGGCGGTGTCGTTCGCGGAGCCGGTGCTGTCGTGGCAGGGCGCGCTGGCGCCGGGTGACGTCGCGACGATCACGTACTCCGTCACGGTGAACGACCCGGTCTCCGGAGACGGGGTCCTGTCCAACGCCGTCGTCGGTCCGCCGGAGTCCGGTTGCGACGAGGGCACGGAGGACGGGTGCGGCACGGACGTGCCGGTGCGCGACCTCACGATCGCGAAGACCTCTGCTCCCGCGGACCAGGTGCTGCCGGGCGGCACGGTGACGTACACGGTCACGGTGGAGAACACGGGCGGTGCGCCGTACGCCGACGACGACCCGGCGACGTTCACCGACGACCTGAGCGAGGTGATCGACGACGCGACCTGGGACGGGACGCCGAGCGCGGACGTCGGCGAGGTGAGCTACACGGAGCCCGAGCTGTCCTGGTCCGGCGCGCTGGCGCCGGGGGACGTCGCGACGATCACGTACTCGGTGACGGTGAACGACCCGCTGACCGGTGACGGAACGCTGACCAACGCCGTCGTCGGCCCGGACGAGTCGAGCTGCGCGGACGGGAGCGACGATCCTGCCTGCGGCACCGACGTGCCGGTGCGCGCGCTGCAGGTCGTGAAGTCGTCCGACGGCACGGGCGAGGCGCTGCCGGGCGACACGGTGGCCTACACGATCACGGTGGAGAACATCGGACAGACGACGTACACGGAAACCGACCCGGCGACGTTCGACGACGACCTGTCGGACGTGCTGGACGACGCGACCTTCGGCGACGTGACCGCGGACGTCGGCACGGCGACGTTCGCCGACCCCGTGCTGTCGTGGAGCGGGGGGCTCGCACCCGGGGACGTCGCGACGATCACGTACTCGGTGACGGTGGACGACCCGCCGACGGGCGACGGCGAGATGCGGAACGTCGTCGTCGGGCCCGAGGAGTCGAACTGCACCGACCCGGCCAGTGAGGACCCGGACTGCGTGGAGCCGAACCCGGTCCGCGCGCTGGAGATCACCAAGGCGGCCGACCCGTCGGCCGAGGTGCTGCCCGGCGCGACGGTGACGTACACGGTGACGGTGGAGAACGTCGGCCAGACGGCCTACACGGTGCTCGACCCTGCGACGTTCACCGACGACCTCGCCGACGTGCTGGACGACGCGACGTGGGACGGCGACGCGACCGCCGACGTCGGCGCGACGTCGTACGCGGAACCGGTGCTGTCGTGGTCGGGGCCGCTGGCGCCGGGCGAGGTCGCGACGATCACGTACTCGGTGACGGTGGACGACCCGGTGAGCGGTGACGGGGTGCTGGACAACGCCGTCGTCGGGCCCGCGGAGTCGAACTGCGACGACGGGACGGAGGACGGCTGCCACGTGCCCGTGCCGGTGCGGGCGCTGGAGGTCACGAAGGCGGCGGACCCGTCGGTCGAGACGACGGCCGGCGACACGGTGACCTACACGGTGACCGTCACCAACACGGGCGGTGCGCCGTACACGGACGCCACCCCGGCGTCGTTCACCGACGACCTGTCCGAGGTGCTCGACGACGCGACGTGGGACGGCGAGGCGGCGGCTGACGTGGGCGAGGTGACGTACGCGGAGCCAGAGCTGTCGTGGTCCGGGCCGCTCGGGCCCGGGGAGATCGCGACGATCACGTACTCGGTGACGGTGAACGACCCGCCGACGGGCGACGGCGTGCTGACCAACGCCGTCGTCGGCCCGGAGGAGTCGAACTGCGACGAGGGCTCGGACGATCCCGCCTGCGGCGCGGACGTACCGGTGCGCGACCTCACGATCGCCAAGTCCGCCGACCCGTCGGGCCAGGTGGACGCCGGCGCCACCGTGGCCTACACGGTCACCGTGACCAACACCGGCGGCGCCACCTACACGGACGACGAGCCGGCGTCGTTCACCGACGACCTCACGGAGGTGCTGGACGACGCGACCTGGGACGACGCCGCGACGGCCGACGTCGGCGCGGTCTCGTACGCGGAGCCGGTGCTGTCGTGGTCGGGCGCGTTGGAACCGGGCGAGGTCGCGACGATCACGTATTCGGTGACGGTGAACAATCCGGTCTCGGGCGACGGGAGCCTGACCAACGCCGTCGTCGGCCCGGACGAGTCCAACTGCCACGACGGCTCTGAGGATCCCGACTGCAGCACGGACGTCCCGGTCCGCGCGCTGCACCTGGAGAAGACGTCGGACGGCACGGCGGGCGCCCGACCTGGTGACACCCTCACCTACACGGTGACGGCGACGAACACGGGCCAGGTGGCGTACACCGACGACGACCCGGCGACGTTCGACGACGACCTCACCGAGGTGCTCGACGACGCGACCTGGGACGACGCCGCGACGGCCGACGTCGGCGCGGTGTCCTACGCGGAGCCGGTGCTCACCTGGACCGGCCCGCTGGCGCCGGGGGAGGCCGCCACGATCACGTACACGGTGACGCTGGACGACCCGCCGACGGGCGACGAGACCCTGTACAACGTCGTCGTCGGTCCGGAGGAGTCGAACTGCACGGACCTCGCACCGGACCCGGCGACCGCCGATCCCGACTGCGTGGAGCCCGACCCGGTCAAGGACCTGGAGATCCTCAAGACGGCGGACCCTTCGGGGCCCGTGACGGTGGGTGACACCGTCACGTACACGATCAAGGTGTCCAACACGGGCACCGCCGACTACACGGCCGAGGACCCGGCGTTCTTCACGGACGACCTGACCGAGGTGCTGGACGACGCGACGTACGACGGAGACGCGGTCGCGGACGTGGGTGACGTGTCGTACGCGGAGCCGGAGCTGTCGTGGTCCGGTGCACTGGAGGCGGGGGAGACGGCGACCGTCACGTACTCGGTAACGGTGAACGACCCGCTGTCCGGGGACGGGACGCTGGCCAACGCGGTGCTCGGGCCGCAGGAGTCCAACTGCCCGGTCATGATGCCGGACGGCGGTGGTGGCATGTCCGTCGGGGTGCGCGCCGCGATCCCGGAGATGCCGGAAGGCTGCCAGGTGATCACGCCGGTCCGGGCGTTCGAGCTCTCCAAGACGGTGGACGTCACCGAGGCCACCCCGGGAGACCTGGTGACCTACACCGTCACGGTGACGTCCACCGGCACCGCCCCGTACACGGACGAGGTACCCGCAGGCTTCAGCGACGACCTCACCGACGTGCTCGACGACGCCGCCCCCGAGGGCCTGCCGACGGCGACCGCGGGCGAGCTCGGGTACACGGAGCCGGTGCTGCAGTGGCGCGGCCCGCTGGATGTCGACGGCACCGTCACGGTGACCTACGCGCTCCGGATCGACGACCCCGACGAGGGCAACGGCACCGTGACGAACGTCGTGACGCCCGACGGTTCCGGCGGTTCCTGCACGAGCGACGACGGGTGCTCCACCACGACGACGGTGACACCGCCCGGAGCTGCGCCCGCGCCGCAGCCCCCGGACGCAGGGGGGACGACCCCGCCGGACTTCCTGCCGCAGACCGGCGCCGGGTGGGTGGGCACCCTGCTCGCGCTCGCCGCGCTGCTCACGCTGGTCGGCGGTCTGCTCTACCGCTTCCGGCCGGGCCGCGAGGGGTAGGCGGTCAGCTGCAGTCGAGGTCCTCGCGCACGGACGAGGTCGCGTCGACGACGCCCTGTGCCTCGTCCTCGAGGGAGTCGGCCGCCTCGGCGAGGGTGGCGTCGTCGTCGACCTGGCCGAACGCCGTGACGAGGGCGTCCCACGAGCGGGCGATGTCGTCCGTGCGGTCGTCGCTCACCTGGGAGATGCTCTCCTCCAGCGTCTCCTGGGCCTCCTGCGCCTGATCGCGCGCCGCCTGCACCTCCGCGACCGTCGCGTCGGGGCCCAGGGTGCCCGCGAGGTTTCGCAGGGCGTCCGTGTATGCGGAGAGGTCCTGGCAGGTCTGGGTCGTGTCGTCCCCCATCGCGTCGGTGCTGGCCTCGCCGCACCCCGCCAGCAGCAGCGCCGTCGCGCCCAGCGCCGCCGTCGTGCCCGGCACCGTACGTCCGTGTCGTGTCCTCGCCCGGCCCATGTCGACTCCTTCGTCGCGCTCCGACGCTCTCACCTCGACTGTCGCCGCACGGCGCGCCGCTCGCGAGCGCAGACCGAGGCCCGGAAACCCGGGCTTTGGAGACCATCGTGAGGAACCGTCGTTCGCCGAGCCAAGTCGCCCGATGTCTGACATCGTCGTTGGTGGTGCTCGCGCACAGCGTCGCGCGCGGGCGGTTTGCACCGATGTGTGGAGGGGCACTGATGGTGGATCGTCGCAGTTCAACGGGTCGAGGTGTGGCCCGTCACGCCGGCAAGCACAGCGTCGCGCACGCAGGAGGCAGGCTCCGGCGCGGCTGGTCCGTGCTCGGCGTGCTCGCGCTGGGGCTCGCGGGGGCGATCATCCCGGCGACGTCGGCGTCCGCGGCGTCGTGGGGTATCCAGAAGGTGGAGACGAGCACCGGTCCGTACCAGCCGGGCCAGACCGTCACGTGGGTGGTCACGGTGTCCTGTTCGGACCCCAACGAAGATCCCTGCGTGCCGACCACGATGACGGACCCGCTGCCGGACTACGTCGAGCTCGTCAGCGCGTCGATCCAGAGCCCGGGCGCCGGGACGGTCAACCCGGCGATCGACGTCGACACCGACACCGACACGGTGACCTACACGGCCGACAGCGTGGACAACGGGCAGCAGTCGCAGATCCTCATCACGGCGGTGATAGCCGACGACATCCCGTACAGCATGAACGGCGAGCCGATCACGAACACCGCCACCGTCGACTCGGACAACTCGGAGCCGAACTCGGCGACCGACGACATCGTCCCGGAGGTGCCGTTGGTCCTCGACTCCGAGACCACCAAGTCGATCGAGCCCGACGGCGCGATCGCGAGCCCCGGCACGCCCGCGACGATGACGATCGGCGGCACGAACACGTCCAACGACCCGGTGGACTCGCTGGTCATCGTCGAGCCCACGGAGGGCACCGACCCGAACCCGTTCACCTACCTCGGCTTCACCGGCTGGGGCGACGTCGTGTGGCCCGACGGCGCTGAGTCGGCCACGGTGACGTTCACCTGCGCCGACGGGCCCGCGGAGCCGCAGACGACCACCACGCCCGACACGTTGCCCGACCCGCCGGCGGACTGCGACGTCGAGGGCTTCACGGTGCAGTTCGACGGCGACATCGCGATCGGTGCCTCGGCGTCCATCCCGATCGACGTCGAGCAGACCGACGCCGTCACGGACCTCACCGACACCACGACGATCACCAACACGACCTCGTCGAACGTGATCCACGGCGACGACGAGTCCGACCCGACGGACGCCAGCGACACCTACGTCATCACCCCGCCGAACAACAGCGTGACGCCCACCAAGACGTTCGACCCCGCCGTCGTGAGCGCGGGCGACCCGACGACGGTCACCCTGGGCGCGACCAACGACGGCGACCCGACCACGGAGATGACCATCACGGAGCCGTCGCCGGGCACGGACAGCCCGTTCGAGGGCGACGACCCGCTGACGTTCACCGGCTGGGGGACGGACGGCGCCGGTGCCGGCGTGGTGTGGCCGAACGACGCCGATGCGGCCAGCGTCACGTTCACCTGCGCGGACGGGACGACGACCGACCCGATCCCCGCTGAGGCAGAGGACACGCTGCCGGACCCGCCGGCCGGCTGCGAGGTCGTCGGGTTCTCCGTCGAGTACACCGGCAACATCGTCACCGGAGCCGAGGCGACCATCCCGTTCACGGCGGACACCGACCCGGACCAGGACGAGGACAACGTCCTGCACCCCAACGAGATCACGGCCGAGATCCCCAACGACTCCGAGACGGCGGAGGACACGCTCGAGACGCTGACGGACCGCCTCGCGACGGAGACGACCAAGTCGATCTCGCCGTCCACCATCCCGGCCCTGCCCGGCCAGACGGTCGTCATCGGCCTGCCGACCCAGCTCCTGCCGTTCGGCGAGGACGGGTCCACGACCAACGCGGACCAGATCGTCGTCCAGGACCCGACCGACCCCAGCAACCCGGGCGAGTTCTGGGACAACTTCGTCCCGACCTCGGTCCGCTCCACGGATGTGCCCGCCGGAACGACGCTCACGATCAATTACTGGAACGGCTCCGAGTGGGTCGAGGCGCCCGGCTGCGGGCCGACCGATGGCGCCGCGACGGTCAACTGCGACCTGCCGGCCGACGCCCAGGGCGTGCAGTTCGTCTATGACGACAACACGGGCGAGGGCATCCCGCCGGGCACCAGCGTGTCCCCGAACTTCATCGCGGCCTACACCGGCCCGGAGGACGCCGACGACCCGATCGAGAACTGCGGCGCCTCCAGCGCGTCCTCGGGCACGGTCGCGCCGACCGACCCGGTCGAGGGATGCGACACCGTCGACCCGTTCCCGGTGCCCGTGGGCCCGGGCGACCTCGACTTCATGGACAAGACGTTCCTCGCCCCGGACGGCCAGACCGGTGAGCCCTACACGCTGCGGGCCCGCACCCAGGACGAGATCACCGCACAGATCACCTGGTCGACCAACGGGTTCGAGAACGTGGACCCGATGGTGATCAGCGACATCGCCGATCCGGTGGCCGCCGACGACCCCGCGATCGCCGACTCGTACTACGACGCCTTCAACCTGACGCGCGTCGAGGCGATCGACGGATCGGTCGACCCGCTGATCCAGTACGACCAGATCGAGAGCGTCGAGCTGTTCATCGACGGCGCGTGGGTCGAGGCGTCGGGCGACCCCTGCCCGACGGCCTGCGACGGGACCTTCCCGGGCTACACGCTGACGGCCGACGAGCAGGAGAGCGCGACGTCGGTGCGCCTGACGTACACGGAGTCGCCGAGCCGCGCCCAGTTCCCGGCCGACCCGACGGTTCCGGCCCAGGGCGACGGCGTGGCCCGCTCGACCCAGGCCGACGGGCGCCACCTCGACCTCACGTTCCAGCTCCGCGATGACCGCCGCAGCGGCGGCCCTGCGCTGGGGCGCGACCAGGGCGAGATCTACAACAACCCCGACGACCCGGGCCTGGTGACGAACACCGCCCGGGGCACGGCGACCTTCAACCCGCCGGACGGCGGCGACCCGGTCACGCGGACGGACACCGACGCCGACGACGTGCTCATCATCGACGAGCCCATCAACGTCGGGATCGACAAGGAGTGGACGGGCGGCCCGTTGTCCGTGCCGCCGGAGGGTACGCCGTACGAAGACTTCCCGACGACGAACGTGACCATCACCGGGTCGAACAACTCGGTGGCGCGGGTGGACCAGCTGCTGATCGCCGAACCGTCGTACGCCAACGACGACAACGTCGTCGAACCCCTCGTCGCCCCGGGCACGAACCCGTTCGACGCGTTCACGCTGACGGACATCATCGACGTCGTGCCGCCGGACGGGACCGAGACGACCACGGTGACCCTGACGACCGTCGACGGGACGACGACCGACTACGACGAGGCCGGCGCCGAGGCGCTCACGGTCGACGACCTCGCCGACGTCATCGGCGTCGAGGTCGCCTTCGACGGGCGCATCGCCTCCACCGAGTCGGGCAACAACCAGGGCGTCCTGGAGATGACCCTCAAGCTGCGCGAGTTCGACCGGTACACCGGTGACCGGATCACCGTGGACCACGACCCGAACCCCGTGCCCAACAGCGCGGGCGCCCAGGTCTCGGACCCGGGGGGCACGACGGCCGACGATCCCGTGGCGTGGGACACCGCGGACGTAGAGCTCCGCGACGCGGAGATCACCATGGAGGAGACCAAGTCGTTCACCCCCGCCACGATCACCGAACCGGGCTCCGACGCGGAGACCAACCCGACCTCGGTCCTCGAGATCACGGGGCAGCCGACCGGCCCGTCCCGTGCCGTGGAGATGACGCTCACCGACGTGGACGGCAGCTTCTGGAACCAGTACGACTTCGTGGACTTCGCCGACACGACGTTCACCGGCCCGATCGACCAGGTGCAGGTGGACGCCTGCACGGGCGGGACGTACGACGAGGCGAGCGACACGTTCGACGGCTGCACGTGGACGAACGGGGTGCCCTCCGGCGCGTTCGCGCTGCCGGACGGTGTGGACGCCGCCGACGTGGTCGGCCTGCGGTTCACGTTCACCAAGGCGGACGGCAGCATCTGGGAGAACCCGGCCAACCCGACCCAGGTGGTGCACCTCACGGTGCAGGTGCGCGACACGCTGCGCTCCGACCCGGACACACTGGTGCCGACCGACCTGGAGGCGAACGACCCGGCGCCGGGCGAGGACGCGCCCGGCGTCGCCACCAACGACGTGACCGCCACGGTGACGGGCGCCGACCTGGTCTTCAACCCCGACGACCCGGCGAACCCGATCCCGGTCACCAGCGACGCCGAGGCGTCCGGCACGATCAACTATGAGCACGCCGAGAACGGCGTGAAGATCGTCAAGGACTTCAACTCCGATATCCAGGACGGCACTGAGCCGCCGGGCACGGCGTTCCCGATGAACATCACGGTCACGAACGTCGGGAACCGGCCCATCTACGACCCGGTGATCATCGACGACCCGATGCCGACGGACCCGGACGGACCCCAGCTCCGGCTCGCGGACGTCGCCGAGCCGTACAGCTACGCGCTCACCGAGCCGGGCACGGCTCCTCCCGGGCAGCCCAACGGGCCGCAGATGCCCACGGACCCGGACGACGTGACCGTGGACCGCGACGGCAACATCGCCGGGCTGACCTTCACCTTCCCTGAGGGCACCGTGCTCGAGGTCGGCCAGGTCTACACGATCACCGTGCAGGTGATCTTCCGGACGACGCTGCCCGCCAACACGGTGGTCAACAACACCGCGGGCGTGACCGGCGACCGACCGTGGGACGTCTGCCAGGCCCAGTCCGGTGAGGACGGGACCACCATCCCCGGTCGCATCAACGAGGAGACGGGCGCGTGCGAGGCGGACGCAGACGTGACGCCGATCCCGTCGGGTGTGCTGGCCGAGTCGAAGTACGTCAAGGCGACGGACGACCAGTACCCGCTGGGCTTCATCGTGGACCCCGGTCAGCCGCCGCCGGGCGGAGTGGGCGCCGAGGACTGTGAGCCGGTCGAGCCGGCCGGCGACCCGGAGTTCTACGCCTACCCCTGCACCCCGGTCATCCCGCCGGGGCATGACGAGACCTGGCGCATCCGCGTCGACAACGTCGGCAACCTGCCCATGGACAAGGTGGTCATCTACGACCGCATGCCCACGCCGGGAGACACCGCGTCCGACCCGACCAGCAGCTCGGCGCGCGGGTCGCAGTGGGAGCCGATCCTCAACCCGAACTTCCCGCCCGAGGTGGTCGACGCGCCGGCGGGCAGCACGACCACGTTCTACTACACGCTCGTCGACGACTACTGCGCGGAAGACCTCACCGACCCGGTGGACGAGCCCGTCTGCTCCGACGACCCGACCGCCGGCGGGTGGGCGGAGCTCACCCCGGACACTCCCGACGAGACGTACGAGGAGATCACCGCGTTCAAGGCCGTGATCACGATGGCCGACGGGAACCTCTTCCGGCCCGGCAGCTCGCTCGCGCTGGAGGGGACGACGACCACTCCGCCCGAGGTGCCGGAGGCCGGCGACCGGTCGATCGCCTTCAACTCGGCCGCGGCGTCCGGGGTCGTCGTGACCCAGGCTGGTGACCGGATCAACTCCCTGTCCGCCGAGGGCACCAAGGTGGGCGTCGCGACGGCGTCGGGCCCGCTCGAGGTGAACAAGCTGGTCACGGGCGACGGCGCGCAGTACGCGCCGGACTCGTTCGAGCTCAACGTGCAGTGCACGTCCGGCGTGGGCACCTGGGTGGAGGAAGAGCTCGACCCGATACCCATCACGGTCGTCCCCGGCACGCCGACGATCGTGCCGAACCTGCCGTACGGCGCCGAGTGCACCATCACGGAGGATGCGGACGCCGGGCAGAGCGAGCTCATCGTCGGCACCGTGACGATCGACAGCGAGGACCCGGAGGACCCGACCACCATCACGGCGATCAACCGCTACGACCTGTCGAGCATCGTCATCGACAAGGAGGTCGTCAGCGACGCGGTGGACCAGGACGGCGAGCCGATCGTGTTCGGTCCGTTCGACGGCACGGTCGAGTGCACGTTCCTCGGGGAGCCCGTGTACGCCGACGGCTACGGGCCGGACGACCCGATGACGTTCGAGCTGGACGACGGGGACTCAGTCGAGTTCGACGGCCTGCCCGTGGGGTCGGAGTGCACGGTCACGGAGACGGGCGCGGGTAACGCGTCGTCGACGACCATCACCGTGCAGCACGGCCCGCTCGGCGAGCCGGTCGTGACGGACGGCGTCTCGGCGGACCTCACACTCGCCGGCGACATCGTCGGGCAGCCGCGCAACGCGGTGACGCTGACGAACACCTTCGACGTGGGCTCGATGCAGCTGCTCAAGGAGGTCACGGGCGACGGCGCCGACTTCGCCACGGGGCCCTACACGTTCGAGGTCGTCTGCACGTTCGACGGCGACGGCGCGGGGGGATCGGACCCGCAGACCGTCTACGAGGACTCGCTGAGCCTCGGCGGGGACGACCCGCTCGACGCGACGATCGACAACCTGCCGATCGGGGCCGAGTGCGTCGTGACCGAGACGGACGACGGCGGTGCCACGTCCACGGACATCGACCCGGAGACGGTCGTGATCGGCGGGGACGACGGCACCCAGGACCCGGTCGAGGTCACCGCGACCAACACCTTCGACGTCGGATCGATCGCCGTGGACAAGGTCGTGGACGGCGACGGCGCGCAGTACGGCACCGGGCCGTACGAGGTGACCCTCGAGTGCACCTTCCAGGGCGAGCCGATCGAGATCCCCGGCGGCGCCACGAGGGAGCTCACGCCGGGCGACCCCGCCACCTTCGACGGGCTGCCGATCGGCGCCGAGTGCGCCGTGACCGAGTCGGACGACGGGGGTGCGACGTCGGTCGCGATCGACCCGGAGAACGTCACGGTCGGCGGGGACGACGGCACGGAGACCGAGGTCGGTGTCACCGTGACGAACACCTACGACCTCGGGTCGCTCCAGGTCGAGAAGGACCTGGCCGGGCTGGGGGCGCTGTACGGGCCGGGGCCGTTCGAGGTGCAGCTCGCGTGCAGCTTCGAGGGCGAGGCCATCGACCCGATCCCCGGCGGCGCGACCCGTTCGATCAACGCCGGTGAGACGATCACGTACGACGACCTGCCGGTCGGCGCAGAGTGCACGGTGACGGAGACGAACGACTTCGGCGCCAGCTCGGTCGAGATGGACCCGGTCGGGGAGGACCCCGAGGAACCGGCCACCAGCGGCACGGTGACCGTCGGCACCACCGACGACGACCCGGTGCTCGTCACCGTGACGAACACGTTCCTCACGTCGCCGGTGGTCGTCCGCAAGGTGGTCGACGGCGACGGGGCCGAGTTCGCCCCGCCGATGCCGGACTTCGAGCCGTTCCCCGGCCTCCCCGACCCGCTGCCCACCACGCCCGAGGACATCCTGGCGGCGCTCCAGGACGTCCAGGAGTGGCTGGCACAGGTGCCGTTCGACGAGTTCCCCTACCAGGTGTCGATGGCGTGCACGACGAGCGAGGGCGAGGAGGTCACGATCCCGGGCGGCGAGACCCGCCGGTTCGGGCCGGGCTTCCCGGGCCTGTACTTCGGCATCCCCGACGGGGCGACCTGCACCGTGACGGAGACGGACGAGGGCGGTGCCACCTCGGTGGCGGTCGCGCCCGACGACGTCGTGGTGGACGGCTCGGCGCCGATCACGGAGCCGCAGGCGTTCACGGTCACCAACACCTACGACGTCGGCGAGTTCACCGTCGAGAAGGCGGTGGACGGCGACGGCGCCGAGGCGTACGGCGACGGGCCGTTCGAGGTGACCGCGGTGTGCACGTTCGAGGGCAACGACATCGAGGTCCCGGGTGGTGCCACGCGCGCCGTGTCGCCGGACGAGCCGGCGGTCTACTCCGGTCTGCCGGTGGGCGCCGACTGCGTCGTCAGCGAGTCCGACGACGGCGGGGCGACGTCGTCGACGATCACCACCGCCGTCGAGGACGGTGACCCGGGCGAGGTCGTCGTGCCCGCGTCCGACGCCGAGCAGGTCTCGCTGCTGCTGACCAACACCTTCGACCTGGGCGAGCTCACGGTCGACAAGGTGGTGGACGGGGACGGGGCGGAGGCCTGGGGGTCGGGCCCGTTCGAGGTCACGCTGTCCTGCACGTTCGACGGCGAGGACATCGAGATCCCGGGCGGGGCGACCCAGACGATCACGGGCGGCGAGTCGGTGACGTACACCGACCTGCCGGTCGGGGCCGAGTGCGTGGTCACCGAGTCGGAGGCCGCGGGCGCCACCACGACGACCATCTCCACGACGGTCGACGGCGGCGACCCGGGCCAGGTCGTGGTGCCGGGCGCGGACGCCGACCCGGCGGTGGTCACCGTGACCAACACGTTCGACGTCGGCTCGCTGGCGGTGGACAAGGTGGTCGACTTCGAGGGTGACGCGTACGACGTCGGGCCGTTCGAGGTGACCCTCGCCTGCACGTTCCAGGGCGAGGACATCGAGATCCCGGGCGGCGCGGCGCGCGAGATCGCGGCGGGCGACACCGTCACCTACGCCGGGCTCCCGATCGGCGCGGAGTGCGTCGTGACGGAGACGGACGACGGCGGCGCGGCGTCGTCCACGGTCTCGACCGTGGGCGACGGCGACCCGGGCGCGGTGACCATCGCGGCCGACCCGGCGTCGTTGACGGTGACGAACACGTTCGACCCGCCCCCACCGCCCCCGGGCGGCGACGGCGACACCGGCGGGGGCGGCTGGCTCCCGACCACCGGTGCGGACATCGCCCTGTGGGTCGGCCTCGCCGTCCTGCTGGTCGCGGGCGGGGCGATCCTCGTCGGGATCCGGCGCCGACAGCAGCACTGACGCCCGCCCACGACGGCGCCGGCCCTGGTCACAGGGTCGGCGCCGTCGGCGTTCGGGGGGCGAGCAGCGGGGGTCCGCCGTACCTTCGTTGCGGGCGCGACCTGCGCCGTCGTCGAGGAGGGAGCACCACCGTGACCATCTCGGGCATCATCACCGCGATCATCATCGGCGCCATCATCGGCGCCCTGGGCCGGCTGTTCGTCCGGGGGAGGCAGAACATCTCGATCATCGTGACGATCCTCATCGGGATCGTCGCCGCCCTGCTGGGCACGTGGATCGCGAGCCTGTTCGACGTCAAGGACACGGGCGGCATCGACTGGATCGAGCTGCTCTTCCAGATCGTCCTGGCCGTGATCGGCGTCTCGATCGTCGCCGGGATGGGCGGCCGCAAGCAGACGACCCCCTGACACGAGCCGGGCGTCAGCCCGTCGTGAGGTCGGTGAGGTCCTCGGCCGCGTCCGTCCTGCGGGCGTGGCCGAGGACGTCGCGCACGATGACGGTCACGGGCGCGGACAGCATCGCGCCCAGCAGGCCGGCGAGCACGGCGCCGATGATCGTCGAGCCGAGGTTGACGATCGGGTGCAGCCGCAGCTGGTCGGAGGAGAGCTTGGTGAGCATCAGCGTCTGCACGACGTTCTGCACCACGAGGATGACGGCGAGCAGGATCAGCGCCGACGTCGGGCCCTGCGACCCCAGGGCGATGAGCACGGCGAACGCGCCGGAGAAGATCGCGCCCAGGTACGGGATGTACGAGGTCACGAAGGTGACGAGCGCGATCGAGAACGCCAGCGGCACGTCGAGCAGGACCGCGCCCAGCCCGATGAGCACCGCGGTGACGAGGCTCGACGTCGTGAGCGCGCCGAAGTAGCGGCGCAGCGTGGCCGTGGCCTCGTCGACGACGACGCGGCCGGGCGTGCCGCGGACGGACGAGTGGCGCGCCGCGAACTCCTCGATGCGGGGCCAGTCCGCCATCACGTAGAAGAGGAAGAAGACGGCGACGAACGTGCCGACGACGAACGCCGCGGCGCTGGAGAACACGCTCCCGAACAGGCTGGCGACGCCGCCTGCCAGGGAGCTCGTCGTCTCGCTCAGGTCGACGCCGGACAGGTCGAGCGTCGTGCCCGCGAGCTGCTGCTGGAGGGTGTCGAGGCCGCTGCCCAGCCGGTCGGTGATCTCCGCTCCCTGGTCGACGACGCCGTCGGCCGTGACCCAGACGGCGACCCCGAGGACCGCGCCCAGCGCGACCAGCACGGCGAGGGAGCCGAGGCCGCGCCGCAGCCCCAGCCGCTCCAGGCGGTCGACCAGGGGGTGCAGCAGCACGCCGAGCACGGCGGCGACGACGAGGGGGACGGCGAGCCCGCTGATCGCCGACACGGCGGCGTAGACCACCACCGCGGCCGCGGCGATGCCGACCACCGCCCACCCGATCCGTCCGAGCCGCAGCACGCCGTCGCCGGAGGGCCGCGCCGTCTCCGTGGCGGGTTCGGGGTCATGGTGGGGCACGGTTCTCCTCGGGTCGGTCCCGAGCATCATGCCGCGCGGGCGCCGGCAGCGCGCGCCGCGTCAGGCGGCCGTGCCGAAGTCCTTCCGCCGGCGTTCGCCGTGCGCCGTCTCGCCGTCGGGGACGATCGCGTCGGGCGGCACGACGACGCCGGACGGGACGCGGCTGTCGGTGCCGAGGCGGGTGCCGGAGCCGACCCGGGCGTCGTCGCCGACGACGCCACGGACGCCGACGTGCACGTTCTCGTCGACGCGGGCTCCGCGTCCGACGACGGCGTCGACGTCGACCCAGCTGAACCGGCCCACCTTGGCGTGCGCGCCCACGCGGGCGCCGGCCTCGACGTACGCGCCGGGCCTGATGGTGGCGTCGGGGTGGACGCTCGCGTGCGGCGAGACGAAGCCCTCGCCGTTGTCGTGCCGGAGGTACCGGGTGAACTTCCCCGGCTCGTGCTCGACCTCGACCTTTCGGGGGATGCGTCGCAAGAGTGCTCCTCATGGTGCGGGTGAATCTTGTGACATAACGCGCAAGGGGCGCCTGGTGTTCCCGGACGCGGCCCCGGCGGTCGGACGGCTGCGCGTTCCCGTGTGCAGTACGGTCGGGTCCTCAGCGGGAACGCTTCCAGGTGGTGCGTGGACGAAAAGGAGCGCTGGCGTGCGCAGACATCGTGCGAGGCTGGCGGACGTGGCCGAGGCCGCAGGCGTGTCGATGTCGACGGCGTCGAAGGCCATCAACGGTCGCGGCAGGATCTCCGCCGCCACCCGACGGCGCATCCTGGACAGCGCGCGCGAGCTCGGCTTCGTCGCCAGCAGCGGGCCCGGGCGGCAGCCGGTCACGTCGGTGGGGGTGCTGGCCGCCGACCTCGAGTCGCGGTTCTCGCTGCCCATCCTCGACGGGCTCGAGGACGGCCTGAGCTCGTACTCCTCGTTCGTGCACCTCTGCAACGCCCGGGATGACCGGCTGCGCGAGCGTCACCAGCTCAACGCCCTGCTGGACCGCCGGGTCGACGGGCTGATCGTGGTGGGCGGGCGCACCGAGGAGCGCGACCCGGTCGGCGAGGACCTTCCCGTCCCGGTCGTCTACGTGCACAGCCGGTCCCGGGACCCGCGCGACACCTCGCTGGTCGTGGACGACGCCCAGGGCGGCCGCCTCCAGGTCGAGCACCTCGCGGGGCTCGGGCGGACCCGCATCGCGCACGTCAGCGGCCGGCCGCAGTACCGGGTGGCCGCCGACCGCAGGACCGGCGTCGCCGAGGCCACGGAGGCCCAGGGGCTGCGGCTCGTCGCCGACCTGGCCGACGGCCCGCGGACCGCCCTGTGGGGGCGGGCGGCGATGCTCCGCATCCTCGAGGACGTCGGGGCCGGCGCCGTCGACGCGGTCGTGTGCGACTCCGACGCCATCGCGCTGGGCGTCATCGACCGTCTGCGGCGGGAGTCCGTGCGGGTCCCCGAGGACGTGGCGGTCGTGGGCTACGAGAACTTCGGCCCGCTGGTGTGGAACTCCGACCCGAGCACCACGAGCGTCGACATGGAGCTCGAGGAGATGGGCCGCGAGGCGGCGCGGCTCCTGCACGGTGCGCTCGCGGGCGGCGGCCTCGAGCCCGGGGTCGTCGCCATGCCGTGCGAGCTCGTGCCACGCGGTTCGACGACGTCCGGTCTCTGACCCGCACGCCCTCCCACCCTTTCCTCACCCCTCGTCGTTCCTGTTGACGTGCACGGACGTCGGCGCTACGTTCAGGAAACCGCATTCCCACAATGTTGCGCACGTACAGAGAGGTACGGACGATGAGGGCACGACGGTCAGCAGCACGATCCGCGGTGGCGGCCGCCGCCGGACTGGCGGCGGCCCTGGCCGTCCTGGTCCCCGCGGCACCGGCGTCGGCGGGCGACGACGCCCTCCCGGCGTTCCCCGGCGCGGAGGGGTTCGGGTACGCCGCGACGGGAGGACGTGGCGGCGAGGTCTACCACGTGACGAGCAAGGAGCTGACGGGCCCGGGCACCTTCCACGACGCGCTCACCACCGCGGGCGACGTGCCGCGGACGATCGTCTTCGACGTCGCGGGGGACGTGACGATCCCGCAGATCGTGGCGCGCGACAAGCACGGGATCACGATCGCCGGCCAGACGGCGCCCGGCGACGGCGTGACCATCAAGGGGAACACCGTCCGGTTCGTCGAGTGCAGCGACGTCGTCATCCGGAACATGCGGTTCCGGCTCGGCTCGGCCTCGACGGACGACGCGATGTACATCGAGGACTCGCAGGACGTCATCGTCGACCACTCGTCGTTCTCCTGGGCGGGCGACGAGGTCCTCTCGATCAAGAGCAAGGACTACGACGCTCCGCGGTCGAAGAACATCACGGTGCAGTGGTCGATCATGTCGGAGGGCCGGCTGACCCACTCCATGGGCGGGCTCGTCGAGATGAACACCATCTCGATGCACCACAACCTCTACGCCCACAACAACGACCGGAACCCGAAGACCAAGGGCGTCATGGACTTCGTGAACAACGTCGTCTACAACTGGGGCGACTTCCCCTACGTGGCCGGCGGCGAGTCGGGCACCAAGGGGTACGGCAACGTGGTGGGCAACTACTTCGTCGCCGGCGTGAACTCCGCGAACCCCACCGCGGCGGTCGTGCGGGGCAACGAGAACTACCAGGTGTTCCTCGACGACAACCGGATCGACAGCAACCGGGACGGGGTCCTGAACGGCCGGGACACCGGTTCGGGGATGATCGAGGCCGCCCGCCCGGCCGTCCGGGTGCCCGAGCGCTTCGCGTACCCGCCGGTGCACACCCAGAGCCCCCGCCGCGCGCTCGACCTGACGCTCGACCACGCGGGCGCCTCGGTCGCGCGCGACGCGGTGGACGCGCGCGTCGTCGACGAGGTGCGGCACCAGACCGGTGCCATCATCGGGGACGAGTCGGACGTCGGCGGGTACCCGGAGCTCGACGAGGGCACCCCGGCGACGGACGCCGACCGGGACGGCATGGCCGACGACTGGGAGCTCGCGCGGGGACTCGACCCGGCGGACCCGGAGGACCGCAACGGCGACGACGACGGCGACGGGTACACGAACCTCGAGGAGTACCTGAACGAGCTCGCGGCGCCGGGCTTCCCGAAGGGCTACCCGCTGACCCCGGTGGAATGGTCCGGCGACGCCTTCGAGCCGCCGGCGCCGGAGGCCCCGGAGGCCGCGCCGGCCGCGCCGCTGGAGGGCGACGCGATCCGCAGCGCCGTCGTCACGGACTCGAGCACCAACGGGGCCGCCAACGCCGCGCTGTGGTCGATCCAGCAGGACCTCCAGGTGGGCGACTTCGTCGCCGGGGACCGGATGACCGGCAGCAAGGCCTACCGGTTCACGTCGGTGCCGGCGGAGATCCAGGGCCTCGAGTGGGTCCGGTCGGCGGTCGAGTCGCGCGCCGCCACGAACGACGACCTGCTCTCCTTCTTCCTGCCCGTGGACGCGGACGTCTGGGTCGCGCACGACACGCGCATCTCCCCGCGCCCCGCCTGGCTGACCGACCGCTACGAGGCCACGGACCTCACCGTCGCCGACGACCACGGCGGGTCGTGGAAGCTCTTCAAGGCGCGGTTCCCCGCCGGGTCGCACGTGGTCACCGGGGCCAACGCGGGCGGCACCGTCCTCAACTACATCGTCGCCGTGGACCCCGTGCCGGGCGCGGACGAGCCCGTGAGCGCCGCGCCGGCGGACCTCGGCGCCGAGTCGTCGGGGGCCGCGGGAGGCCTCGGGGTCGACCTCTCCTGGACCGGCTCCGCCGGCGCGACCGCCTACCTGGTCGCCCGGGCGTCGTCGTCCGAGCCGGCGATGCGGGTGGTCGGGACCACCGCGGACACCTCGTTCCGTGACGCCGACGTCGAGGCCGGGGTGCCGTACCGGTACCAGGTGACGGCCGTCGGACCCGGCGGGGCCTCGGACGCGTCGGCCGCGGTGAGCGCGCTGGTGACCTCGGGGTCCACGACGGCGCCCGCGCCGGGCGACCTCGCCGTCGGTGCCGCCCGGAGCTACTCCGTCGACCTGGGCTGGTCCGCCGTCGACGGCGCCACCGCGTACGGCGTCTACCGCGCACCGGCCGACGGCGGCGAGCTCGAGCTGCTCGGCCACGTGGCGGACCCGTCGTACACCGACGACACGGCCGAGCCGTCGTCGTCGTACCGCTACGCCGTGACGACGGTCTCCCCGGGCGGGGAGTCGGAGCCGTCCTCTGCCGTCTCGGCCGCGACGTCAGGCCCGCTGGACCCGGTGGTGGCCCCGGGAGGGCTTCAGGCCACCGAGGTGTCGGCCGCGGCGTTCGCCCTGGGCTGGGAGCCCGTGCCGGGCGCCGAGACGTACCAGGTGTACCGCCGTGACGGCGGGGGCGCGTTCGCCCTGGTCGGCACGACCACCGAGCCGGCGTACGAGGACGACACCATCGGGGCCTCCGTGGCGTCCTACGACTACGCCGTCACGGCGGTCAACGAGCTGGGCGAGTCGGAGCGGAGCGCGAGCCTCACCGTGCCGCTGCCCGTGCCCGCGCCGCCCACCGACCTGCGCGTGGGGCTCCAGGGCGCCACGTTCACGGGCCTGGTCTGGACCTCGGGCGGGGGCGCGACGGAGTACCGCGTGCTGCGGTCCAAGGCCGGCGGCGATCCGCAGGAGGTCGGCGTTGCGAAGGTGCACACCACCTACGACCGCGACCTCGAGCCCGGCACCGCGTACACCTACCGGGTGGTGGCCGTGAACGCGGCCGGCACGTCGGAGCCGTCGGCCCCGCTGCGGGCCGTCACCCTGCCCGGCTCGCCGTGAGGCGCCGCCCGGGCCGGCGGTGACCGGCGTCAGACCGTGGCGGGGAACCCCTCCAGCTGGACGTCCCAGCCGGCGGGGAACCCCGCCCCGCCGTCGAGGTGGGTGCGCGCCATGAGCGCGACGGCGGCGAGCAGGCCGCCGTTGCCCGGCAGGTACAGGGGCAGCGAGTCCGTCTGGTGGTTGTGCCCGTTCGGCAGCACGACGTTCTTGCCCGCCGCGTCCATGAGCGCGTCGACGGCCCAGCCGGGCTCGCCGAGGCGCGTCGCCGTCATCGCCATCATGGGGTAGTCCCAGCCCCAGGTGGACGTCCAGTCCCAGTCGCGCAGCACGTCCAGGTAGGTGGCGCGCATGACGTCGGCGTCGATCAGCCCGACGTCGGGGACGATGCCCAGCGCGCCGAGCATCGAGGGGTGGTCGGTCCGGATCGTGTACGGCTCGACGTCGACGCCGGTGTAGACGCCGTCGCGCACGTGCGGCGCCATCATGCCCTCCGCGACCTCGGCCCACCGCTCCTCGACCGGCAGGCCCAGCCGCTCGCGCCACGCGTTGGCGGTGCGCAGCGCCCAGCGCCAGTACGCCAGCTCGAACGGCGGGTTCGACAGGCGGGCTCGCTCTGCCGCGTAGCTCTCCTGCGCGGGCACGAGCGGCGGGCCGAGCGTGAACCCGTCCGTCCCCCTCTGGGCGAAGTCGGCCATGAACTCCGCCGACGCGAAGACGACCTCGGCCTGCTCGCGCAGGAACGCGTCGTCGCCGGTGACCCGGTGGACGAGCTCGGAGAGGTAGACGACGTGCGGTTGCTGCCACACGAGGTGGACGCCGATGGAGCTCGGCGTCTCGCGCAGCACGGAGCCGAGCTGCTTGGGCCAGCGAGCCCCGGCGTAGCCCTGGGCGTGCGCGGTGTCCCGGGCCAGCGGCAGGGCGTGCCGGTACCAGCCGAGGCTCGGCTCGAGGAGCTCGGGGCGGCCCCACATCGGGAAGTGCGCGGCGTGCCACCAGTGCATCTCGAGGTGGAACTTGCCGCGCCACGAGTTGCACACCAGCCCGGTCTCCTGCGGCGGGAGGGACCCTGCGCTGTTCACGGCCGTGACGTACTGCGACAGCACGACGCGCCGCTCGAGCTCCCGGGCGCGCGGGTCGTCGGTCCCCGCGAGCTGCAGGGCCGCGCCGGACTCCCAGAAGTCCCGCCAGTGCGCGGCCGCGGCGCGGTGCACCTCCTGGGCGTCGCCTGCGGCAGCCGCGGTGTCCGCGTGCCCGGCCCGGGAGGGCAGCAGCACCATGTCGCCCTGCCCGTCGGTGGTGAGCTCGACGGCCACGTCGACGTCGTCGGCCGTGGGCCGCAGGACGACGCGGTGCGGCGCGACGTGCGTCAGCTCTGCGCCGGCGGCGGCGACGTGCACCCGGTAGGTCGAGTCGTCGAGCCGCCGCTCCACGAGCCACCCGCCGGGCACGGGCGTCACGGACGTGGAGTGGGCGTCGGGGGAGTCCCAGTCGGCGGCGTTGTGCCAGTCCGACGAGCCGTAGGGGAAGTCGACGGCGATGGCGAGCCCGGCGGCCCGGGCGGACGCGACGGTGACGCCGATCCGATCGCGGGTCGGGTGGACGGAGGTCCGCACCCGCACCGGCACGCCGCGGTGGGAGAACGCGCTGTCCACCGTCCCCGACCACAGGTCGAGGACCTGGCGGGTGCCCGTGAGGTCAGCCGGGCGCAGCGCGACGAGGGGCTCGCCGTCGTCCTCGTCCCTGGTGACCGCGACGAAGCCGATGCGGCCGAGGTCGAGGCGGTGCGGGTTGGCCCGGAACCACCGGGTGGCGTCGTACCCCGGCGTGTCCCGGCGGCTCTCCTCGACGTACGGCACGAGCCGGCCGTCGACCTCGTACCGCCGGGTGGTCTCCTCCAGCGCGTACTCCCGCTCGCCCGCGATCGAGTGCCAGGCCCACTGGGTCTGGGTGCCGAGGAGCGTGCCCGGGTCGTCGCGGTCGGGCTCGTGGCCCCGCTTGTGCACCGGGTACTCGCCGGGCATCGACTGCAGGCCGGTGAGGTCCACGGTGAAGCCGAGCTCGCCGTTCCCGACGGTCACGGGGCTGCGCGGGTCCAGGGCGGTCTGCACGACGTCGTGCCGGCGCACGAGCGCGCGCCGGTCGATGGGCTGGGAGTGCACGGTGGGGCCCTTTCAGGCGGGTCGGGAGGCGAGCGGTGCGGGCGCGAGGTCGCGCGCCAGGGTGTCGGCGGCGAGCCGCGCGACGTGGTCGTCGTCGAGGACGCCGTCGGCGACGAGCACGCGGACGCGCCGGCGCAGGGACTCGTCGACCGGCGCGGTGGTGCGGCGGTCCCACGCGAGCGCGAGGCCGACGCCGGGGTAGCCGGCGGAGCGGACGAACCACGGGTCCGTGTCGTCGTCGTGCGCGGCGACGACGACGAGCGTGGCGGGCCCCGAGGCGAACGTGGCGGTCCAGGCCAACCACGGAGACGTGGTGCCGTGCACGGCCTGCTCGCCGTCGGCGTCCGCGGTCCGCACATGGACGTCGGTGCAGGGCGCGATGCGCCAGAAGAAGCCGCCGTAGCCGCCGCCGGCCCGGCCGTTGCTGCCGGGGCCGCCGAGCGGGACCGGGTCGCCGGTGGCGCTGCGGAGCTCGGTCCGCAGGTCGAGCCACCAGCCGTCGGGGGAGGGGGACGCCTCCCACCGGCGGTGCTCCGTCAGCAGGGCGGCGCCCGCGGGGTCGCACCAGGTCAGCGACTGCTCGGCGATGCCGCCGCGGCGGGCGTGCCGGTCGAGGCGCACGTGCCCGTGGTCGGCCCGCCAGACGTACTCGCGGTCCTCCGCCGTGAACGTGCGGCCGCCCCAGAGGTTGGTGCCGCTCACGTCCTGGATCGCCAGGCCGGCGCCGAGGTGCCAGGCGTGGTCGGCCGGCAGGTGGTCGGTCACGACGACGCCGTCGAGGGTGGAGACCGGGTGCAGGTAGGGCCGCGGGGAGAGGATCGGCGCCACGTCGGCGCCGTCGCGGAGCTCGGCGACCGGCACGCCGCCCACGTCGAGCACGTCGAGGGCGGGTCGCCTCCGCGCCCACGGCACGCCCAGCTCGGCGAGCGTCGCCTGCGCGACGACCGCCCGCGCGAGGATCGCGTCGACGTCGTGCACGACCGGTCGCCGGTCGCGGCCCGAGCCCGTCCAGGTCACGGCCTCCGGGGGGATCTGGCGGGGCGCATCGGCCACCCGCACCGCCTCGAGCACGCGCATGAACGCGCCGGAGTCGGCCAGGGGGCTGAGCAGGTCCGCGCCCGTCGCGCGGTGCACGAGCAGGTCGTCGAGCAGGTGCGCGCGGCCCGCGGTGAGGGTGCGCCGTCCGGCGACGCCGTCCACCGTGAGCTCGTCGGTGGTGTAGCTCAGCTCGATCGTGCCGCGGGTGCCGCGCACGCGGATCACCGGGGCCGTCTGCTCCTGCGCGCACAGCGTCAGGCCGAGCGTCACGGCGACGCCGCTGGCCGTGCGGACGCGGACGACGGACGTGTCGTCGGCGTCGATCGCGTGCGCGCGGTAGAGGTCGGCGTCGACGTCGAGCACGTCGTCCGCGCGCCGGGCGCCGGCCAGGCGCAGCGCCGTCACGACGGCGTGCGCGAGCGGGTTGGTCGACACGCCGTCCACCACGTCGACGCCGTCGAGGACGCGCCTGCCCGCCCACGGGGACCGGTCGTAGTAGCCGACCGTGCGCGACCACGTCCCGACGGCGCCGACGGCCAGCACGTCGCCGATCTCGCCGGCGCGGAGCGCGTCCTCGATGATCCCCAGGGCCTCGGACCCCAGGCTCTGGAACCCGACCTGCACGACGCGGCCGGCGTCGCGCGCAGCCCGCTCGAGCTCGACGTACTGCGCCCACGACGCGACCGGCGGCTTCTCCACGTAGACGTCCGCCCCGGCCGCGACCGCCCGCAGCGCAAGGGGCGCATGGGTGTGCGGCGGCGTCGAGATCACCACCACGTCGGGCTCGACGCCGGCGTCCAGCAGGTCGGCGAGCGAGTCGAACCAGGGGACGCCGCCGGCGTCGTCCTCGGGCGGGCGAGGGTCCGCGACGCCGAGCAGCCGGGCCCGGCCGGAGCGCTCGGCGCCCCGCAGGTGCTCCAGGTGGCGGGTCGCGTAGCCGTGGCCGCCGACGAGGGCGACGCCGGGGGCGGTCACTTCAACGAGCCTTCGACCTCGGAGATGAACTGCTCGGCGGCGTCGTCCGGCGTCGTCCGCTCGAAGAGCACGTCCTGCATCAGCCGGGTGAAGATGTCCCCGGTGCTGCTGGCGCCCTCGGGGGCGGGCATCCGCGCGCCGGCGTCGGACGCGGCGATCTCGTCGATGAGGTCGACCTCCTTCTGCTGCACGGTGCTGAGGCTCTCGCGCAGGTGGTCGCGCACCTCCGCGTTCGCCGGGACCCCGCGGTCCGTGCCGACCGCGTCGACCACGCGCGGGTCGTTGATGAGGTAGTCGAGCAGCATCGCCGCGGCCTCGGGGTGCGCGGTCTTCGAGGTGATGGCGTACTCCATCGTGGAGCCGACGCGGTTGCCGACCGCCTCGGCCTCGCCGGGGAGGTTCGCCTCGACGACGGAGTCGCCGAGCGCGTCCGCCTTGAAGTTGCTCCACGCGAAGGCGATCCCCTGCTTGCCGGTGCCGAACAGCGACTGCTCGGGCACGGCCGTCGAGTCCTCCACGAAGATGCTGGCCTCGGGGGTGGCGCCGTTCTTCTGGGCGTCCAACCAGAGCTGGAACCAGGCGGACACGGTCTCGGGGCTCACGCCCACGGTGCCGTCCTCGGCGAAGATGGCCTCGCCGTGCTGGTGGGCCCAGGCGTCGAGCAGCGAGGAGTTGGCGAACGGCACGGTGCCGTAGGTGCCCTTCGGGCTCTGGTCGGACAGCTGCTGCGTGATCGCGGCGAAGTCGTCCCACGTCCACGTCGACGTGTCCGGGAGCTCGACCCCGGCCTCCTCGAAGACGGCCGGGTTGAGGAAGGCCGCCAGCGCGTTGACGCCGGACGGGACGGTGTACTGCGTGCCCTCGATCTCGCCGATCTTGAGCGTGTCCGCCGGCACCTTGGAGGTATCGAGGTAGTCGGACACCGTGCCGAGGTCCAGCAGCGCGCCGCGGCCGGCGTACTCGCTCGGGTAGGAGCCGCCCATCGTGATCAGGTCGGGGGCGTCGCCGCCGGCGACCTGCGTCGCGAGCATGTCCCAGTAGCTGCCGAAGTCGCTGCTCTGCGTCTCGACGGTGATGTTCGGGTGATCCTCCTCGAACCCCTTGATCGCCTCCTTCGTGATCTGGTTGCGCTCCTCCCCGCCCCACCATGCGAAGGTGATCGTCACCTCCTCGTCGGGGTCGTAGGGCGCGGCGTCGGCGCCGGGCTGGTCGACGGCGCAGCCCGCGGCGGTCGTCAGCACGACGAGGCCGGCGGTGGCCGTCGCGACGGTCGTCCTGAAGTTGAGTCTCTGCATGGGGTCGTACCTCCCTGTACGAGCAGCCCGTCCCCTGGAAGGCTCGCGACGGTCGGCGTCGGCGAGCGGGAAGGCGCTTCCCAGACTACGAAGAGTTCGATACTGTGGTCAACGGTTACCCCAAAAGTTGCGCGCTGGTGCGCAGCGCTCCGTGGTCGAGGAGGTCCACGCGATGAATCGTTCCACAGCGCAGACGGGCTCGTCCGGATGAGCGCGATCACCGAGCTCTCGAAGCTGAAGCGAGGCGGTCGCCCCCTGGACCCGCGCGAGCGGAAGGCGGCGCGACGGGACAACAAGGCGGCCCTGGTCTTCCTGCTCCCGTGGCTCCTGGGGCTGGTGGTCATCACGGCAGGCCCGATGATCGCGTCGTTCTACCTGTCGTTCACCGACTACAACCTGCTCGAGGACCCGAACTGGGTCGGCCTGGAGAACTACCTCCGGATGCTGACCGACGACCGCCTCCACCAGTCGCTCCGGGTGACCCTCACCTACGTCGTCGTGGGAGTGCCCCTCCAGCTCGCCGTGGCGCTCTTCATCGCGGTGGCGCTCAACCGGGGCATGCGCGGGCTGTCCTTCTACCGCTCGGTCTTCTACCTGCCGTCGCTGCTGGGCGGGTCGGTGGCCATCGCCATCCTGTGGCGCCAGATCTTCGGCACGACCGGCCTGGTCAACCAGGTGCTCGGCCTCTTCGGCATCGAGGGGATGGGCTGGATCTCCAGCCCGGACACGGCGCTCGGCACGATCATCCTGCTGCACGTGTGGACGTTCGGGTCGCCGATGATCATCTTCCTCGCCGGGCTGCGGCAGATCCCGACCATGTACTACGAGGCGGCCGCCGTCGACGGGGCCACCAAGGCCAAGCAGTTCTGGCGCATCACCATGCCGATGCTCACCCCGATCATCTTCTTCAACATCGTGCTGCAGACGATCGGGGCGTTCCAGTCGTTCACCCAGGCGTTCATCATCTCGGGCGGGATCGGCGGCCCGTCCGACTCGACGCTCTTCTACACGATGTACCTCTACAACACGGGGTTCAAGGACTTCGAGATGGGCTACGCCTCCGCGATGGCGTGGCTGCTGGTCCTCATCGTGGGCGCCCTCACCGCCGTCAACTTCATCGCCTCGAAGTATTGGGTCTACTACGATGACTGACACCATCCAGCGGGACGTCGAGACGGCCCCGGCCCCCCAGGAGCCCGCGCCGGTCGCCGCGCGACGTCGGCGCTCCTCCCACCCCGTGCGGAGCGTCCTCAAGCACCTCGTGCTGATCGTCACGGGCGCCGTGATGATCTACCCGCTGCTGTGGATGGTGGTCTCGTCCCTGCGGCCGGACGACCTCATCTTCAGCCAGCCCGGCCTGTGGCTGAGCGACGTCGACCTGTCGCACTACCCGGACGGGTGGAACGCGCTCAGCCACCCCTTCGGCCGTTACATGCTCAACTCGGCGGTCGTGGTGCTCGGGTCCGTGCTCGGCACGCTCGTCTCGTGCTCGATGGCGGCCTACGCGTTCGCGCGGATGCGGTTCTCCGCCAAGACGCTGCTCTTCGCGATCATGCTCATCACGATCATGCTGCCGGGGCACGTCACGCTGGTGCCGCAGTACGTGCTGTTCTCCCAGCTCGGCATGGTGAACACGTTCTGGCCGTTGGTCGGGCCGAACATGCTCGCGACCGACTCGTTCTTCATCTTCCTCATGGTCCAGTTCATCCGGGGGCTGCCCAAGGAGCTGGACGAGGCCGCCCGGATCGACGGCGCCGGACACGCGCGGATCTTCCTGCGCATCATCCTGCCGCTGATGACGCCGGCCCTCGCGACGACGGCGATCTTCACGTTCATCGGCACCTGGAACCAGTTCTTCAGCGCCCTCATCTACCTCACCGACACGGACATGATGACCGTGCCGGTCGCGCTGCGGCTGTTCGTCGACTCGCAGGGGGAGAGCAACTGGGGAGCCATGTTCGCGATGTCCATCGTGTCGCTGCTGCCCGTGTTCTTCGTGTTCCTCTTCGGTCAGAGGTTCCTGGTCCGCGGCATCGCCACCACGGGCATCAAGTGACGGGCGACGCCGTGCGCCGCGCGCTCAGCGGCGGGACGACCGGGCGGCCGCGACCAGCTCGCGCGCGTGCACGTCGGGCAGGTAGCACCGCACGAGGGCGAGTCCCACCAGGGGGAGGGTCGCGGGCTCGGTCACCACGAGGTAGAGCGGAGCGTTCCGTGGCTGGAACTTCATCTTGAAACGGTGCAGGGACTCGAACCCGTAGAGGGGCTCGAGGCGCTCCGCGAGGCGGTCGAGGACGGCGTCGAGGCCCCCGGGAGAGGGGAGGTCGCCGTGGGCGAGCGGGCTGCCGGACAGCGATGCCTCCAGGGCGCCCTCGTCCCGGAACGTCGTGAGGGCGGACGCGATGAGCAGCTCCATCGTGTAGCGGAACGAGTCCGGTGCGCGCCGCATGACGTCGAGCGTCCACCCGACGACCTGCCCGTCCGGTGCGTGCACGGGCAGCCAGCTCGTCACGCCGTGCACCCGACCCTCGCCGTCCACCGCGAGCCCCACGCGCACCTCCGGGTCGAGGGCCTCGCGCACCCCGCCCAGCGTGAAGGCCATCTCCGGCAGGTCGCTGTCGCCGAGCCACGCCTCGGAGATCGCCCGCACCTGCGCGAGCGTCTCGGGCGGCTCGTCGACCAGTCGCACCAGCCGGTGCTCCATGCCCTGCTTCGCGGCCTGGTTGAGCGCCGTGCGCACGTCCTGCCACTTCTTGCCCCGGAACTCCAGGCCCGGCAGGTCGATCACGGCCTCCTGGGCCACCGGCACGAGGGTCCAGCCGCGCGATCGCCCGATCTCCGCGACCTCCTCGCTCGCGGAGAAGAAGCACGACCCCGCGCCCGCCGTCGACGCCGCCCCCACGAAGGCGTCCACCAGCTCCGCACGGCCGTCCGGCCCGTCGCCGACCGGGTCCGTGAGGACGACGACGACACCGGCGTGCGCCTGGTAGGCGACGTACCCGTCCTGCCCCTCGGGCGTCCACCGCTCGAGCCCGTCCCAGGTCGTCATCCAGGCCAGCCGCTGGCCCGCCCCGAGCCGGCGGAGCGTCGCGCGCGCGTCGTCCTGGTCCAGCCGGGCCCCCGCCGACGGCCGCGCGTGCCGACGGGCGCGGAACGACGACCGCCGGACGACCAGCAGCGCCAGCGCACCCAGGTCCAGCAGGAGCATGAGCAGCACGAGCGGCAGCTCCTCGGGCAGCGCGAGGGACGCGGCCAGCGCGAAGAGCGCCTCGCCGAGCACCCCGAGCAGCGTGAGCGCCACGGCCAGCCGCCACCACGACCTCCTGCCCCGGAGCAGGCCGACGGCGAGGACCAGGTCGACCGCGACGGCGAGGACACCCGTCGGCCAGCCGCTGCTGGCGACCTCGCCCAGCGGTCCTTCGCTGGGCCCGGCGGCGAAGCTCGTGAGCACCACGATCAGGGCCGAGATCGCGAAGTAGCCGGCGGCCGTCGCCCGGTCGCGCTGCAGGCGCCCGGCGCGTGTGCCGCGCCCCAGCCTCGCTCCCAGCACCGGGCGGGCGACGACGAGCCCGGCCACCCAGCCGACGACGTGCTCGACGTCCGCGATCCCGCCCCAGATCACGAGGGCGGCCAGGACGTAGATCGCGATCAGGGCGCTCGCCCGGAACCGCCACGGCGGTGCCAGGCTCAACGCCGTCACGGTCACCGCCCCGACGACCCCCGCGCTGAAGCCGACGTCGAGCACCTGCGCCAGACGTTCCGCCCAGTCCCAGCCCGTCCGGGCCAGGAGGGCGAGACCGCCGGCGGTCCCGACGACGCCGACGAGCTGGCAGGTCACCGCCGTGACGACCGCGCGCCGGGTCCCGAGGCGGAGCTCCGTCCAGCCGACGAGCAGGAGGAAGACCCCGGCGACAGCCACGTACTCCCACGGTTCGAGGGCGAACAGCGAGCCCGTGACGGGCGTCCACCACCGTCCGTCGGCGAACGCCGGGGCGCCGAACGCGACGTTCGCGAACCACGGGTGGTCCTCGAACGGCGACCACAGGGCGCCGGTGACGACGCCGAGCACGAGCATCAGCGCGACGATCCCGAGCGTGAACGGGGCACGCCTCGCCGTGCGGAGCAGCCGCAGCGCCGGGGAGGTGGTCGACGGCGGCGCCGCAGCCTGGTCGGTGGCGTCGGTCATGCGTCTCCTCACCTCGGATGAGGGCATCATTCCGCGGGCCGCGTCGCGGCGCGCGCCGTCCGACCGGCCCGGTGGTGGCCCGGCGTGGGCGTGATCGGGGATCATCAGCGGGATGAGCGGCGAGCGAGCAGGGCGAGGTCGGGGTCGTCGTGCGCTGGCGGTCGCCGTCGGGGCCGTCGTCGTGCTGCTGGGCGTGCTGGCGCTGCTGGTGTGGAACGGAGTGCTCTGGCCCAACCGCCTGGCTGCCGACCGGTATGCCGTGCGCGGCGTCGACGTGTCCGCCTACCAGGGCGAGATCGACTGGCCCGTGCTCGCGGACCAGGACCTGGACTTCGCGTTCATCAAGGCCACCGAGGGCTCCGCCCACGAGGACGAGCGGTTCGCGGCGAGCTGGGAGGGAGCCCGCGCCACCGACCTGCTCGTCGGCGCCTACCACTTCCTCTCCTTCGAGAGCCCCGGCGCCGACCAGGCGGCGCACATGATCGACGTCGTGCCCGCCGAGAGCGGCGCCCTGCCGCCCGTCGTCGACGTCGAGTACTACGGCGACTTCGCGGCCGACCCGCCGACGGTCGACGAGCTCCGGGGCATCCTCGACCCGATGCTCGACGCGCTCGAGGAGCACTACGGCGTGCCGCCGATCCTCTACACGACGCAGCAGATCCGGGCGGACTACCTGGGTGACGACTACGACCGGTACCCGCTGTGGATCCGGTCCGTCGCCTCCACCCCCGACCTGCCGCGCCGCGACTGGGAGTTCTGGCAGTACTCCGACCGCGACACGCTCCCCGGCTACGCCGGCGAGGAGGAGCACATCGACATGAACGTGTTCGACGGCACGATCGGCGATCTGAACGCGCTGACCCAGCCGTAGCCGCCTACCGTCGGCGGCGTGATCGATCGATGGACATGGCCGGCCGCGGTGGGCGTCGGCCTCGGGGTGCTGGTGTTCCTCGGGGTGCTGATCCCCGTGCTGCTGGTGCAGCAGCGACGATACGGGCGGCTCGACGCGCGGCGGGTGCTCGGCGCCGCGGCGCTCGCGGTGTACGTCGTGACGCTGCTCGCGTACACGCTGCTGCCGCTGCCGTCGGGGGACCTGGCCGCGTGGTGCGCTGCGCACGGGGTCCCCGGCGCGGAGCTGGTGCCCCTGCACTCGCTGGACGACGTCCGCCGGGAGACGGCGGGCCTCGGGCTGCTGGCCACGCTGCGCAGCGCCGCGGTGCTGCAGGTGGCGTTCAACGTGCTGCTCTTCGTGCCGTGGGGCGTGCTGGCGCGGCGATACCTCGGGTGGGGCGTGGCCGGGTCCACCCTGAGCGCGCTCGTCGCGTCGGTCGCGATCGAGACGGTGCAGTACACCGGGATCCTCGGGATCATCCCGTGCTCCTACCGCGTGGCCGATGTGGACGACGTGCTCACCAACACGCTCGGCGGCCTGCTCGGCGCGCTCGTCGCACCCGTCGTGCTGCGCTGGATGCCGCAGGCGCGCGAGCTCGCCGCCGCGCGCCTGGAGCCGCGGCCGGTGACGTTCTGGCGCCGCGTCCTGGGGATGGTCACCGACCTGCTCGCCGCGTTCGCGCTGGGGGCGGCGCTGCAGCTCGCCTACCGGGTGGGGGTGCTGGCGACCGGTCGGGACGTCTCGTCCGCGACGACGTGGCCCGACGTGCTGCTCGGCACGGTGGTGCCCGCCGTCGTGGTCTTCCTCCTGCCGCCGTGGGTCGGCTCGGGCGCGTCGCTGGGGCAGCGGGCGGTGTGGCTGGAGCCGCGATGGCCCGACGGCGCGGGGGCGCTGCGACGCGGTCCGCTCGCGCGGCGCCTCGCCCGCGGGTACCTCGTGCTCGGCCTGTACGGGGTGCTGGGGATCGTGGAGGCGGTGCCGCCCGGCGACGCGTCGAACGCGTGGGCCGGGGCGCTGCAGAACGTGGTGGCGCTCGCGGCCCTGGTCGGCGTCGTCGCGACCGGCGACCGGCGCGGCCTCGCCTGTGTCCTCACGGGCGCGCGGATGGTCGACGCGCGGACGGGGCACCGGCCGCGGTGACGGCAGTCCGCGCTCATCTGTGACCATCGCAGTGCTCGTTTGCTACGTTGGTCCTTCCCGTACCCGACGGAGCAAGGACGCACCATGACCGCACTCAGCGCCGAGACCGTGGAGTCGCTCGCGAGCGACGGCCTGGCTGTCCCGCAGTACGACCGCAGCCGCCTGCGCGCCGGCATCGTGCACCTGGGCGTCGGCGGGTTCCACCGCGCGCACCAGGCGATGTACCTGGACCGGCTGATGAACGCCGGCCAGGCGCTCGACTGGGCGATCTGCGGCGTCGGCGTGCTGCCGCACGACGCCCGCATGCGCGACGCGCTCGCCGCGCAGGACGGGATGTACACGCTGGTGCTCAAGCACCCCGACGGCACGCTCGAGGGCCGCGTCATCGGCTCGATCGTGGACTTCCTGCTCGCGCCGGACGACCCGGAGGCGGTGCTTTCGACGATGGCCTCCCCGGAGATCCGCATCGTGTCGCTGACCGTCACGGAGGGCGGCTACAACGTCAGCCCGGTGACGGGCGAGTTCGACGCCGACGACCCGGCCGTGCGTGCGGACCTGGAGCCCGGCGCCGTGCCCGCCACGACGTTCGGGCTGGTCACGGAGGCGCTGCGCCGCCGCCGGGACCGCGGCGTCCCGCCGTTCACCGTGCAGAGCTGCGACAACATCCAGGGCAACGGCGACGTCGCGCACCGCATGTTCGCCGCGTTCGCGCGGCTCAAGGACCCGGAGCTCGCCGGGTGGATCGAGGAGCACGTCCCGTTCCCCAACTCGATGGTCGACCGCATCACTCCCGTCACCACGGACGACGACCGCACCATGGTGGCCGAGCGGTTCGGGGTCGACGACGCGTGGCCGGTCGTGGCGGAGCCGTTCACGCAGTGGGTGGTCGAGGACCGGTTCGCGGACGGGCGCCCGCCGTACGAGGAGGTCGGCGCGCAGCTCGTCGACGACGTCGAGCCGTACGAGCTGATGAAGCTGCGCCTGCTCAACGCCAGCCACCAGGCGCTGTGCTACCTGGGCTACCTGGCCGGGTACCGGTACGCGCACGAGGTCTGCGCCGACGAGACGTTCGTGCGCTTCCTGCGCGACTACATGGCGCGCGAGGGCGCCCCGACGCTGCTGCCCGTGCCGGGCGTGGACCTCGAGGAGTACGAGGCCACGCTGATCGAGCGGTTCGCCAACCCGCACGTGCGCGACACGCTCGCCCGCCTGTGCGCCGAGTCCTCCGACCGCATCCCCAAGTGGCTCGTCCCGGTGATCCGGGCGAACCTCGCCTCCGGCGGCGACGTGCACCGGTCCGCGGCCGTCGTCGCCGCGTGGGCGCGGTACGACGAGGCCGTGGACGAGCAGGGCGAGCCCATCGAGATCGTCGACCGCCTCGCGGACCGCCTGAAGGCCGCGGCGGCGAGGAACCGGGAGGACCCGCTGGTGTTCGTCCGCGACGAGGAGCTCTTCGGCGACCTGGCGTCGGAGCCGCGGTTCGTCGAGGCGTACACCGCCGCGCTGGACTCGCTGCACACGCTCGGCGCCCGCGCGACGGTCGAGGGCCTCGTCGCGGGCTGAGCCCGGAGGCCTCCGTCAGCCGGCCGCGCTCGGTCGGCCGCGCTCAGTCCGCCGCGCGGTCGCGGGCGGCGGCCTCGCGGACCGCGCGGTCCTCGGCGACGGCGTCGCGCCGCTTGCCGGCCTTCTTGTCGCTGGCCTTGGTGTCGCGCGGCGGGAGCTGGATGTTCTCCTCGGCGGCGATGCCGTCGTTGAGCTCGCGGCTGCGCTCCACCTCGGCGTCGAGCTCGGCGCCGAACAGCAGCACGAGGTTGACGATCCACAGCCACAGCAGCAGCACGATGAACGTGGCGAGGATGCCGTACGAGCCGTAGTTGGAGAAGCTGCTGCCGACGTACCAGCCGAACGCCGCGGACGCGATCGCGGTGACGACGATGGCGACGACAGCGCCGACGCTCAGCCAGCGGAACCGCGGCCGCTTCACGTTCGGGGTGAAGTGGTACAGCATCGCCACGGCGACGACGACGAGCAGGAGCGCCACCGGCCACTTCGCGATGCCCCACACGGTGAGGGCGACGTCCCCCAGGCCGATCGCCTCGCCCACGGACCGGGCGATCGGCCCGGAGAGCACCAGGCTCGCGACCACGACGGCGGCGATGATCAGCACCACCAGGGTCAGCGCGAACATCGCCGGGCGCAGCTTCCAGACCGGGCGCCCCTCCTCGACGTCGTAGATGCGGTTCATCGCGCGGCCGAACGCCCCGACGTACCCCGACGCCGACCAGAGCGCGAGCACGAGACCGACCACGAGGGCGATCCCCGCACCCGTGTTGCCGACCGCGTTCTCGATGAGGGGCTCGACGATCTTGATCATGTCCTCGGGCAGGAACTCCGAGACCGTGTTCATCACGGAGTCGAGAGCCTTCTCGGCGTCCCCGACGAACCCCAGCAGCGACACCAGCGCCAGCAGCGCGGGCGCGGACGCCAGGACGGCGTAGTACGTCAGCCCGGCGGCGAGGTCGGTGCACTGGTCGGCCCCGAACTCACGGACCGTGCCCTTGAGGGCCCGGCCCCAGGACGGTTTCGGCGCGTCGGACGGCGCGCGCGGGGTGTCGGGGACGTCGTGCGTGGCGTCGTCGTCCGCCCGTGCGCGACGCTCGGGCTGGTGCTCGCCGGACTCGGTCATGGTGGCCTCCTCGGTCACCCCCAGGCTCGACGGCGCAGGTCATGCCCGCAATCGGGACAGCGGCGGCGCTACCCGGCGGACGCGTCCACCAGCTCCTCGAGCGCGCCCGCGGCGGCGTCGTCGCACACGACGGTGGTGGCGATGCCGCCCGCGACGGCGGCGCGCAGGCCGGGCGCGGCCTCGCGCCCGTAGCCGGCGGTGACGACCTCGGGGGTGCGGACGAGCTGGTCGAAGGTCACGCCCACCACGCGGGCGTCGAGCGGCGTGACGACGCGGCGGCCCTCGGCGTCGAAGAGCCGTCCGGAACACTCGGCGACGGTCCCCGCGGCGGTGGCGGCGCGCCGCTCGTCCCCCGTGACCTGGGGGAACACGGTGGATCCGGTGGCCGTCCACGCCCCGATCGCGACGACGGCGACGTCGAGGCCGTCGGCGCGGTCGAGGGCGGCGGCGATCTCGGGCTGCCGGCGCATGCCGGCGGCCGTGCCGGGGTCGGCCACGAGCAGCGGCGACCAGACCGGCCAGGTGCGCACGCCCGGCATCCGGCGGAAGCCCTGGATCATGTCGAGCGAGTCGCCCGACCCGTCCACCGGCAGCGCGCCGACCAGCTGCACGACGTCGCACGCGGGCAGGGGATCGAGGTGGCGCACCGCGATCTCGATCGTGCGGGACCAGGAGACGCCGAGGGTCGCGCCCTCGCGCACGTGCGCGGAGACGACGCCGGCGAGCGCACGGGCGACCGACTCGCGCGTCGCGCCGGGGGTGCCGGCCGCGCCGGCGATCACGACCTCGCGCGCGCCGAGGCGCTCGGCCAGGCGCCGGGCGCGGCCGGCGTCCAGGTGGGCGGGCGGCGAGATCTCGATCCGTACGACGCCGCTCTCGCGCGCCTCGGCGAGCAGCCGGGCCACCTGGAAGCGGGAGATGCCGCGGGCGGACGCGATGTCGACCTTGGAGCGGTTGTCGAGGTAGTAGTCGCGGCTGACCTCCACGAGGAGGCGGGCGTGCTCGGCGTCGGTCACGGGATCATCCTCCTCGCAGGTCGGGCCGCCGCGCCACTCTGAGCGCTCGGTCCTTGCTCACGTGAGCATCACGAACTACTGTCCATACAGATGAGCGCAGCGCAGCATCTCATCTGTGCGCGCCGGAGCTCGTCGAGACACACCGACAGGACCGACGACGTGAGGACAGCGATGTTCCGACCACGAACCCGGAGGCTCGCCGCCGCGGCCGGCGCCGCCGTCCTCGGGCTCTCCCTGGCCGCCTGCGCGGGGGCGGGCGCCGTCGGCGGGGGAGACGGCGAGCAGATCGTCGTGGCGATCGTCTCGAACCCGCAGATGCAGGACGCGATCTCCCTCCAGGACGAGTTCCGCAAGGAGCACCCCGGCATCGACGTGCGCTTCGTGTCCCTGCCGGAGAACGAGGCCCGCGCCAAGATCACCGCGTCCGTCGCCACCGGCGGCGGGGAGTTCGACGTCGTGATGATCTCCAACTACGAGACGCCGATGTGGGCCGAGAACGGCTGGATCGAGAACCTGCAGCCGTACGCCGACGCCACCGAGGGCTACGACCCGGACGACTTCGTGCCCAGCGTGCGGGAGGCGCTGTCGGTGGACGGCGACCTCTACTCGGTGCCGTTCTACGGCGAGTCGTCGTTCCTCGCCTACCGCAAGGACCTCTTCCAGCAGGCGGGCCTCACCATGCCGGACCGTCCCACCTGGGACGACGTCCGCGAGCTGGCCGCCGAGCTCCACGACCCGTCGCAGGACTTCGCGGGCATCTGCCTGCGCGGGCTGGCCGGGTGGGGCGAGGTCATGGCCCCCATGACGACAGTGATGAACACCTACGGCGGGCAGTGGTTCGACGAGGGCGGGAACGCTCGCCTCGACTCGCCCGAGGTGCGCGAGGCCGTCGAGACGTACGTCGACACCGTGCAGCAGTACGGGCAGCCTGGCGCCGCGACCTCCGGCTTCGGCGACTGCCTCACCCGGTTCGCGCAGGGCCAGGCGGCCATGTGGTACGACGCGACGTCGATGGTCTCGTCGATCGAGGACCCGGCGTCGTCGACCGTGGCGGGCAAGACGGGCTACGTGCCCGCGCCGGTGAGCGAGACCGACGCGGCCGGCTGGCTGTACTCCTGGTCCCTGGCGATCCCGTCCACCAGCGAGCACAAGGACGCCGCCTGGGACTTCGTGTCGTGGATGACCGACAAGGACTACATCACGCTGGTCGGCTCCACGCTCTCCTGGGAGCGGGTGCCGCCCGGCAGCCGGCTGTCCACGTACGAGATCCCGCAGTACGCGGAGGTCTCGGAGGCGTACGCCGACGCGACCCTCACCGCGATGAGCGAGGCCACCCAGGAGAAGACGATGGTGGCGCCCGTGCCGTACCCGGGCATCCAGTTCGTCGGCATCCCCGAGTTCCAGGATCTCGGCACCCGCGTGGGGCAGCAGATGTCGGCCGCGATCGCGGGGCAGAAGTCGGTGGCGGACGCGCTGGAGCAGTCGCAGCAGTACGCCGAGACCGTCGCCGAGACGTACCGCAAGGAGAACGAGCGATGACCGCCGTCACCACGCAGGCCGGGAACCTGCGGCGCGCGCAGGCCCAGCGCGCCGCCCGCGCGGACAAGCACCGGTACTCCCGCGCCGAGCGGTGGCGCCGCCGCGGGCCGCTGCTGCCGGCGCTGGTCTTCACGATCGTCGTCACGCAGATCCCGTTCCTCGTGACGATCTGGTACTCGCTGCACTCGCGGAACCTCTTGCGCCCCGACTCCGACCTCTTCGTCGGGCTCTCGAACTATCTCGACATCGCGCGCGACTCGGTGTTCCGCCAGACGGCGCTCAACTCGGTGGTCATCACCCTCGGCTGCGTGCTGGTCGCGATGGTGCTGGGCATCGTGCTCGCGATCCTGCTCGACCGGCCGTTCCGCGGCCGGGGCGTGGCGCGCACGCTGCTCATCACGCCGTTCCTCATCATGCCCGTGGCCAGCTCGGTGCTGTGGTCGATGGCGATGCTCAACCCGACGTACGGGCTGTTCAACTGGACGCTCGGGCTGGTGGGCATCGACCCCGTCGACTGGACCTCCACGTACCCGATCGTCGCGATCCTCATGGCCCTGGTGTGGCAGTGGACGCCATTCATGATGCTGCTCGTCCTGGCCGGGCTGCAGGCCCAGCCGAAGGACGTGCTCGAGGCCGCCGCGATGGACGGCGCCGGCTGGTGGCGCACCTTCGGGTCGATCACGCTGCCGCAGCTGCGCCGGTACATCGAGCTGGGCGTGCTGCTCGGGATCATCTACGTGGTCAACACGTTCGACCAGATCTACCTCATGACCGCCGGCGGCCCCGGGACGGCCAGCGCCAACCTGCCGTTCTACATCTACCAGCGCGCCTTCCTCGGCTTCGACGTCGGGCAGGCCGCCGCGATGGGCGTCGTCGTCGTCATCGCCACGATCATCGTCGCCTCCGCCGCGCTGCGGCTCATCTTCCGCAGCTTCGACGTCAAGGAGTGAGCATGACCGCCACCGAAACGGCCCCGCGCACGCCTGTCGCCCCGTCCGCGGCCGCGCGCCGCTCAGGCCGGAGCAGCGTCACCGGGGGGCTGCTCACCACCCTCACCTGGATCCTCGCGCTCGGGTTCTTCTTCCCCGTCCTGTGGATGGCGATGACGGCGTTCAAGCAGGAGAACCAGGCGTCGTCCGACCCGCCCACGTGGTTCTTCACCCCGACGCTCGACCAGTTCCAGGCGGTGGTCGGGGAGTCCGGCACGTACGTCGCGAACTCGGCGATCGCCACCGGCGTCTCGACCGTCCTCGTGCTGCTGCTCGGCATCCCCGCCGCGTACGCGCTGTCGATCCGGCCGGTGGAGAAGGTCAGCGACGTGCTGTTCTTCTTCATCTCCACCAAGATGCTGCCGGTCGTGGCCGTCATCGTGCCGATCTACGTCATCGCCGGGCAGCTCAAGGTGCTCGACAACATCTGGACGCTGGTCGTGCTGTACACGGCGATGAACCTGCCGATCGCGGTGTGGATGATGCGGTCGTTCTTCCAGGAGATCCCCGCCGAGGTGCTCGAGGCGGCCGCCGTCGACGGCGCGGGGCTGATGAAGACGCTGCGGTCCGTGCTCATCCCGATGGTCGCGCCCGGCATCGCCGCGACGGCGCTCATCTGCGTGATCTTCGCGTGGAACGAATTCTTCTTCGCGCTCAACCTCACCGCGTCGCGCGCCGCCACCGTGCCGATCTTCATCGTCTCGACGATGACGAGCGAGGGCCTGTTCCTCGCGCGGCTCTGCGCCGCCGCGCTGCTCGCGTCGCTGCCGGTGATCCTCGCCGGGTGGATCGCGCAGAAGCAGCTGGTGCGCGGCCTGTCGATGGGCGCGATCAAGTAGCCGGGCCGGTGTGCAGCAGGTCGCGGGCCTGCTCGGCCGCGCGGGTGATGCTGTCGGCGACGAAGTCGATGAAGCGGGCCATGTTCTCGAGGCGCGCGCCCGCGGCGGAGTCGCGGCCCAGGACGTCGACCCCCTGCCGGGCGGTGGCGGCGAGCGCGGCGTTGGAGCGCGCGGCGGCGATCATCGACTGGTACCAGGCGTCGCCGTCGGCGGCGTAGCGCTCGCGGCGCCCGTCCTCGCGCTCGCGGCGGATCAGCCCCAGGTTCTCCAGCAGCGCGACCGCCTTGGACACCGACGCCGGGCTCACCTGCAGCCTCTCGACCAGCTCCGCCGCGGTGAGGCTGCCCGAGTCCGCCACGTACAGCCGCGTGAGCACGGCCGCGGCCATGCGGGGGAGGCCGGACTGCATGAGCAGCGTCGTGAACGTCTCCTCGTACTCCCGCAGGGCCGCGTCGTCGGTCGCGGCCCCCGAGCCGGACGTCGCGCGCGGCGAGGCGGGACGACGACGGTGCGCGCGCTGCTGGGTGGCGCGCTGCGCGAGGTCGGCGCGGTAGCCGCCGGGGCCGCCGTTGCGCATCACCTCGCGCGTGACGGTCGACGTCGGGCGGTCGAGCCGGCGGGCGATCTCGGCGTACGCGAGGTCGTCGGCGAGGCCCAGCGCGATCTGCTGGCGCTCCTGGGCGGTGAGCCGGCCTCCCGGCATGGCGTCCTCCTGGGGTCGGGCCCGGGGTCGGGCCGGGTGCCACGTTACGTTCACTTCGGGTCAGGTGCAACGGGCTCAAGCGCGGTGGTTGCGTTGATGTTCAGGCCTGGTGCAACGATATTGGCATTGTGACCTGCGCAAACGGTCTTCTGATGCAACATTGCTCTTGCCCGATCTACGAACGCAACGTAGCGTTTCGCATGTCAGAAAGTCACCGCACCGACCATCGCAGGAGCTGAGAACGATGCAGAACTTCGCCACCCCCGCCCCCGTCTCCGCCGTCGTCGACGTCCCGGCCGGGCGCCTCACCTTCGTCGCCGCCGACCGGTCCGACACCACGGTCGAGGTGCGGCCCGCCGACGCCTCGAAGCGCCGCGACGTCGAGGCCGCCGAGCAGACCACCGTCGCGTACGCCGACGGCGTCCTGCGCGTCGCGGCGCCCGACGGGCACCGAGCCTTCGGGCCCTCCGGCTCGGTCGAGGTCACGGTGCAGCTGCCCGCAGGGTCCGCGGTCGAGGTCACCGCGGCGAGCGCCCCGCTGCGCGGCGTCGGGCGCCTGGGCGCCGTCGTCGTCGAGACCGCGCACGGTGACGTCAAGATCGACGAGGCGGCGAGCGCCCGCCTCGCCACGCAGGCCGGCGACATCACCGTCGGCCGGCTCACCGGCCCCGGCACGCTGAGCACCGCGAAGGGCGACCTCCGCGTGGAGGAGGCCGTGCAGGGTGCGCTCGACCTGAGCACCCAGGCCGGCGACGTGACCGTGGGCGTCGCGTCCGGCGTCACCGCGTCGCTCGACGCGGGCACGACGCTGGGCCGCATCAACAACTCGATCACGAACAGCGGCGGCGACGTCCAGGTCGCGATCCGCGCCACCACCACGATGGGCGACGTGTCGGCGCACAGCCGCTGAGCCGACCGCCGCAGGATCCCGGACCCGGGGGGGGGGAGGGGGGGGTTGGAGAGGCGGGGGCGGGCTTGTTTCTTTTCCCCCCCCGCCACCCCCCCCACCCCCCCCCTCCACCCCCCCCCGCCACCCCCTGCCCCACCGAACCGACCGACCCGGAGGCTCCGTTGCGCTACGCGCTCCGCAAGCTCGGCCTGCTGGTCCTCACGCTGTGGGCGGCGGTGACGCTGAACTTCGTCATCCCGCGCCTCATGCCCGGCTCGCCCGCTGACGCGGCCATCGCCAAGCTCGCCCAGAACGGCCCCGTGACGCCGTCGGTGCAGGCGGCGATCGAGGCCCAGCTCGGCGTGCCCGGCGGCAGCATCTGGGACCAGTACGTCACGTACCTGAACAACGTCATCCACCTCGACTTCGGGGTGTCCTACACCTTCTTCCCGCAGCAGGTCTCCGAGCTCGTCGCCGGCGCCCTGCCCTGGACGCTGATCATGGTCGGCGCCGTCACCGTCGTGGCGTTCGTGCTCGGCACCCTGATCGGCATCGGGGCGGCCTGGAAGCGCGGCACCTGGATGGACTCCCTGCCCACGGTGGCCGGCAGCTTCCTCTCCGCGTTCCCCTACTTCTGGACCGCGCTCCTCATCGTCTTCTTCCTCGGCTACGTGCTCGGCTGGTTCCCCACCTCGGGCGCCTACTCCGCCACCGCGGTGCCGAACCTGTCGTGGGAGTTCCTCGGCGACGTGCTGTACCACGCGGCCCTGCCCGCGGTGACGATCCTCATCACGTCGCTCGGCGGCTGGATCCTCGGCATGCGCAACACGATGATCAACACGCTCGGCGACGACTACGTGACGTTCGCCGAGGCCAACGGCCTGCGCGGCCGCACCGTCGCGATCCGCTACGCCGCCCGCAACGCGATCCTGCCGAACCTCACCGGGTTCGGCATGGCGCTCGGCGGCGTCGTCGGCGGCTCCCTGCTCGTCGAGCAGGTGTTCGCGTACCCCGGCGTCGGCTACCTGCTGTTCAACGCCGTCACCAACCAGGACTTCCCGCTGATGCAGGCCCTCTTCCTCATGATCACCGTGAGCGTGCTGCTCGCGAACTTCCTGGTGGAGATCCTCTACGGCGTCCTCGACCCCCGAACGAGGCGGTGACCCCGATGGCTGACCCGACCACCACCACCACCGCGACGATCCCGGACCCCGAGGGTCCCGCCCCCGAGGCGGCCCGCGGCCCGAACCGGCCCGCCCGCACCCGCCTCGGCCGCACCGGCCAGGTGCTCGGCCGCGCGTTCGCCACCGTCTGGGCCAACCCCAAGGCCCGCGTGGGCCTCGTGATCCTGGGCCTGTTCGTCCTCATGGCCGTCTTCGCGCCGCTGCTGGCGCCGTACTCCCCGCACGACGACTCGTTCGCCCGCAACGAGCCCGGCAGCGCCGCGCACTGGCTCGGCACCACCGGCGCCGGCGAGGACGTGCTGTCCCAGGTGATCTACGGCGCCCGCGTCTCCCTGCTCGTCGGCTTCGTCGCCGGCGGCCTGTCGACCGTCGTCGCCGTCGTCATCGGCCTGTCGTGGGGCTACCTGCGCGGCTGGGGCAACGACGTCGTCAACTTCCTCGTCAACCTGTTCCTCGTGATGCCGGGCCTGCCGCTGATGATCATCATCGCGGCGTACCTGCAGAACGGCGGGCTGCCGATGATCATCCTGGTCGTCGTCATCACCGGCTGGGCGTGGGGCGCCCGCGTGCTGCGCTCGCAGACGCAGTCCCTGCGCTCGCGCGACTTCGTCACCGCGGCGATCTTCTCCGGCGAGAGCTCGGCCCGCGTGATCTTCCGCGAGATCCTGCCGAACATGACCTCGATGATCGCGGGGTCGTTCTTCGGCGCCGCGACGTCGGCGGTGCTCGCCGAGTCCGGCCTGTCGTTCCTCGGCCTGGGCGACATGGCCACCGTGAGCTGGGGCTCGATGATCTTCTGGGCCCAGAACTCGATGGCGATCCTCACCGGCCAGTGGATCCTCCTGTTCGCCCCGGGTCTGTGCATCGCGCTGCTGGCGACCTCCATGACCCTCGTGAACTTCGGCGTCGACGGGTTGTCCAACCCGCGCCTGCGGGAAGGGACCGGCCGATGAGCCTGCTCGAGATCCAGGACCTGTCCGTCGTCTACGAGCCCCGCGGGGCCGTCCCGACGCACGCCGTGAAGCACGCGAACCTCACCCTGGAGCAGGGCGAGTTCGTGGGCCTGGTCGGCGAGTCCGGCTCCGGCAAGTCGACGCTCGGCTTCGCCGTCACCCGCCTCGCCAAGGCCCCGGCGCGCATCTCCGCCGGCCGCATCGTGTTCGACGGCACCGACATCGCGCACCTGGACGCCGAGGAGCTGCGCGTGCAGCGCCGCGGCGGGTTCGCGATGGTGCTGCAGTCGGGCATGAACGCGCTCAACCCGGTGCGCACCATCGCGCACCACTTCGGCGACATCTTCGCCGCGCACGGCCACGTGCCGAAGGGCAGGCGCCGCCAGCGCGCCGTCGAGCTGCTCGACAAGGTGCAGCTGCCGTCCACGGTGCTCGACCGCTACCCCGGCGAGCTCTCCGGCGGCATGCGCCAGCGCGTCTCGATCGCGCTGGCCCTGTCGCTCGAGCCGCGCCTCATGGTGTTCGACGAGCCCACCACGGCCCTCGACGTGCTGGTGCAGCACGCCGTCATGGACACCATCCGCGAGCTGCAGGCCGCGGAGGGCTTCACCGCCGTGCTCATCTCGCACGACCTCGGCGTCGTGCTGGAGTCCGCGGAGCGCGTCGTCGTCATGCACGACGGCGAGATCGTCGAGGACGGCGCCTCGCGGCAGATCTTCTCCGCACCCGCGCACCCGTACACGCAGATGCTGCTGAGCCACTACGCCGACCCGCGGGCCGAGGTCGTGGAGCTGCCGGGCTTCGAGCGCAAGGCCCCTGCGGCCGCAGCGACCGGCGGGGCGGAGGACGGCGCGGCCCGCACGGGCGCTCGCGAGGGGCGCGCGGCCGCGCACGACGCGATCGTCGTCGACCACGTGTCGAAGGTGTACCCGCCGCCGCGCCGCGGCGAGAAGGCGGTCACCGCCGTCGACGACGTCTCGTTCCGGCTCGAACCGGGCGCCGCGATGGCGCTGGTCGGCCAGTCAGGCTCCGGCAAGTCGACCATCGCCAAGATGGTCACCGGCGTGGAGCGACCGACGTCGGGCACCGTGACGTTCGGCGACCTGCGGGTCGACCGGCTGCGCCGCCGCCAGCTCAAGACGCTGCACGCGGACGTCCAGATGGTCTTCCAGGACCCGTACTCGGCGCTCAACCCGCTGCACACCGTGGAGTACACGCTCACGCGGCCGGTGGAGAACTTCACCGGGCTCAAGGGCGAGGCCGCGCGCGAGCGCGTGCTGGAGCTGCTCGAGACCGTGGGTCTCACGCCCGTGGAGCAGTACGCGGCCAAGCTGCCGCACCAGCTGTCGGGCGGGCAGCGCCAGCGCGTCGTCGTGGCGCGCGCCCTGGCGTCGGACCCGCAGGTGCTCATCGCCGACGAGCCGGTCTCCATGCTCGACGTGTCGCTGCGCGCCGGCGTGCTCAGCCTGCTGGAGGACCTGCGCGCCGGCCTCGGCGTCTCGCTGCTGTACATCACGCACGACCTGCTGTCCGCGCGCGTCGTCACCGACCAGATCATGGTGCTGCACCACGGCAAGGTCGTGGAGTCCGGCGGCACCACGCAGGTGCTGCGGTTCCCCGAGGACGCGTACACGACCCAGCTGCTCGACGCGATCCCGCAGCCGGCCCGCCGCTTCTCCGACGGGGCCGCGTCGTGACCGCGCCCGCCCCGACGGCCGTCCGGCCCGGGGCGCCGTTCTCGGTGCTCCCGCTGCCGGACGGCGTCGAGCCGCTGGTGCTGGACGTGCCGGTGGGCCCGCTGACCGCGCTGCGGTCGCTCGTGCCGGACGGCGTGGAGCGCCGCGCCGTCGCGCTGCTGGTCCCCGGGTTCACCGGGTCGCGCGAGGACCACCGGCTGCTGCTGCCGCTGCTGGCCGAGCGCGGGGTCGAGGCGTGGACGTACTCCCAGCGCGGGCAGGCCGACTCGGTCGCGCCGCGCGGGGTGGGCGCCTACCGCCGCGACGACTTCACGGGCGACGCGCTCGACGTCGCCGCCGTCGTGGGCGCGGCCGCCGGCCTCCCCGCCGGCGACCTCCACCTGCTGGGGCACAGCTTCGGCGGCACGGTCGCGGCGGCCACGGCCGTGCGCGACGCCGCGCCGTTCGCCAGCCTCACCATGCTCTGCTCGGGCCCGCACGGCTGGCCGGGGCGCAAGGACGCCGAGCGCGACCGGCTGCTCGCCGCCGCCGGGCTCGTCGACCTGTGGACGCTCGACAACCCCGGGCTCGCCCGGCGCCTGTCCGAGGACTCGGCCGCCCTGGCCGCCCTCGACGTCGACGCCCGCTTCCACCGCGACCGCTCGGTCGCGACCAGCACGGACAACCTGCTGGGCGCGATCGACGTCCTCGCCGACGTCCGCGACGTCACGCCCGGCCTGGCCGCCACCGGCCTGCCGGTGCTGGTCGCGCACGGCGTGGACGACGCGGCGTGGCCGCAGCCGTGGCAGCGCGCCATGGCCGAGCGGCTCGGCGCCCGCTACGAGGTGATCGCCGACGCCGGTCATCTCCCCAACGTCGAGAACCCCGCCGCGACGGCGGACCTCCTGGCCGGCTTCTGGACCACCTCCCGCTGAGCCACCCCCCGAACACCGCTCCACTACGTAAGGACCATCCCGTGCTGCACTTCCCCGAGGGCTTCCGCTGGGGCGCCGCCACCGCGGCCCACCAGATCGAGGGCAACAACGTCTCCAGCGACTGGTGGGTGCGCGAGCACGCCGCCGGCACCTCGATCGTCGAGCCCAGCGGCGACGCCGCGGACAGCTACCACCGTTACCGCGAGGACATGACGCTCCTGCGCGACGCCGGCCTCGACACGTACCGCTTCTCCATCGAGTGGGCGCGGATCGAGCCCGAGGAGGGCTTCGTCTCCCGCGCCGAGATCGCGCACTACCGCCGCATGGTGGAGACGTGCCTCGAGCTCGGCATCACCCCGATGGTCACGCTCATGCACTTCACGGTGCCGCGCTGGTTCTACGAGGAGGGCATGTGGCGCTCCCCGAAGGCGGCCGACCGCTTCGCCCGCTTCACCGAGCTCGCCCTGCCGATCCTCGGGAACGACGTCGACTACGTCTGCACCATCAACGAGCCCAACATCGCCGCGATGATCGCGGGCGGCGAGGACCCGGCCAACCTGGTCGCCTACGGGCTGCCCGCCCCCGACCTGCAGGTCGCGGACACGCTGCTGGAGTCGCACCGGCGCTCGCGCGAGATCCTCGCCGGCGTGGGCGGCATCAGCTCCGGCTGGACCGTCGCCACCCAGGACTTCCAGCCCGAGCCGGGCTGCGAGGACGTGGCCCACGAGTACGGCCACCAGCGCGACGACTGGTACCTCGAGGCCGCCCGCGGCGACGACTGGGTGGGCGTCCAGGCCTACACCCGCACCATCATCGGCCCCGACGGCCCGCGCCAGGTGCCCGAGGGCGTCGAGACCACCCTCACCGGCTGGGAGTTCTACCCCCTCGCCCTGGAGCACGGCGTGCGCTCGGCGTGGGAGAAGACCGAGGGCGTGCCGGTGTTCGTCACCGAGAACGGCATGGCGACCCAGGACGACGCGCGCCGCATCGACTACACCGAGGGCGCGCTGGCCGGCCTGCACGCCGCCATCTCCGACGGCATCGACGTGCGGGGCTACCTGCACTGGAGCCTGCTGGACAACTACGAGTGGGCCTCCGGGTTCCGCCCCACGTTCGGGCTCGTCGAGTTCGACAAGGAGACGTTCGAGCGGCGCCCGAAGCCGTCGCTGGGCTGGCTGGGCTCCGTCGCGCAGGCGAACGGCCTCACCGTCCGCTGACCCCGTCCGCGAGGTGGTACGGACCCTGCCGAGGTAGTACGGGCCGTGCCGAGGTAGTGGGCTGCCCACGACCTCGGCACGGCCCGTACTACCTCGCGGGGTGCGGTACTACCTCGCGGAGACTCGTACTACCTCAGCGATCCTCGACCGACGGAAGGCTCAGGAGCCATGACCGACCTGCCGTACCGCGACCCGTCCCTGTCCCCCGCCGCACGGGTGGAGGACCTGCTGAGCCGCATGACGCTGCCCGAGAAGGTCGGGCAGATGCTGCAGCTCAACGCGATGGACGACCTCGACGAGATCGTCGTCGGGCGGCTGGCGGGGTCGATCCTGCACGCGTCGCCGTCGCGCGTCGTCGAGGCGATCGAGCTGGCCCGCGGCACCCGCCTGGGGATCCCGCTGCTGGTGGCCGACGACGCGATCCACGGGCACGGCTTCTTCCCCGGCGCGACCGTCTTCCCCAGCCAGCTGGGGATGGCGGCGACGTGGGACCTCGACCTCGTGGAGCGGGCGGCCCGCGCGACGGCGGTCGAGGCCGCCGCGACCGGCCTGCACTGGACCTTCTCCCCCGTGCTCTGCGCGACGCGCGACCTGCGCTGGGGCCGCGTGAACGAGACGTTCGGCGAGGACCCGTACCTCATCGGCGAGCTCGGCGCCGCGATGGTGCGCGGCTACCAGGGCGAGGGGCTCACCGACCCGACGGCGGTGCTCGCGACGGCCAAGCACTTCGCCGGCTACTCCGAGACCCAGGGCGGCCGCGACGCCACCGAGGCCGACCTCACGCCGCGCAAGCTCCGCTCCTGGTTCCTGCCGCCGTTCGAGCGCGTGGTCCGCGAGGGCGTGCGCACCGTGATGATCGGCTACCAGGCCATCGACGGCGTCCCCATCACGACCAGCCGCTGGCTGCTGCAGGGCGTGCTCAAGGACGAGTGGGGCTTCGACGGCACCCTCGTCACCGACTGGGACAACGTGGGCCGCATGGTGTGGGAGCAGTTCGTCAGCCCCGACCACGCGGCCGCGTCGGCCGCCGCCGTCGGCGCCGGCAACGACGTCATCATGGCGACGCCGACGTTCTTCGAGGGCGCGCAGGAGGCTCTCGCCGACGGGCGCATCGACGAGAAGCGGCTCGACGACGCGGTGCGGCGCATCCTGCGCCTCAAGGTGGACCTCGGGCTGTTCGAGGACCCGCGGGCGCCGGTCGGCGAGCGCATCGAGGCCGTCGTCGGCTCGGCGGAGCACCGCGACCTCGCCCTCGACGTCGCGCGCGGCTCGCTGGTGCTGCTGGAGAACGACGGCACCCTGCCGCTCGCGGGCGGCCTCGTGGCGGACGACGACGGGCGCGCGGTCGCCCCGACCGGTGCCGCGCCGCTGCGCGTCGCCGTCGTCGGGCCGAACGCCGACGACCCGCACGCCCAGCTCGGCGACTGGGCCGGCGCGTCGGGCCAGGTGAGCTGGATCCGCGACGGCCACCCGCGCGAGCTGACCGAGACGGTGCTGGACGGGCTGCGCGCCGTCGCGCCGCCGTCGTGGGAGGTGACGTACGCCCGCGGCGCCGACATCGTCGAGCTGGGACCGGACCCCGACGGCACGCACTTCCCCGACGGGCAGCCGCGCCCGCCGGCGGCCCTGCCCGCGCCGTCCGACCCGGTCCTGCTGGCCGAGGCGGAGGACGCGGCCCTCTCCGCGGACGTCGTCGTCGCCGTGCTGGGCGACGAGGTCGCGCTGGCGGGCGAGGGCAGGTCGACCGCCACGCTGGAGCTCCAGGGCGGGCAGGCCGAGCTGCTGGAGCGGCTGGTCGCGACGGGCACTCCCGTGGTCGTCGTGCTCGTCGCCTCCAAGCCGCTCGTGCTGCCCGAGGCCGTGGGCCGCGCCGCCGCCCTCGTGCACGCCGCCAACCCCGGCATGCGTGGCGGCCGGGCCGTCGCGGAGCTGCTGCTCGGGCTGGTCGAGCCGACCGGCCGCCTGCCGATCTCCTACGCCCTGCACGCCGGGCAGCAGCCGGTCTTCTACCACCAGGTGCGCGGCCAGCACGGCACGCGGTACGCCGACCTCACGCAGCGCCCGCCGTACGTGTTCGGCGAGGGCCGGTCGTACACGACGGTCGAGTACTCCGGGCTGGAGCTGGACGCCGCCGACGTCGCGGCCGACGACGTGGTGCGGGGCCGCGTCACCGTCGCCAACACCGGGGCCCGCCCGGCGGTCGAGACCGTGCAGGTGTACGTGAGCGACAAGGTCACGTCCGTGACCTGGGCGGACCGGGAGCTGAAGACCTTCCGCCGCGTGCCGCTGGCACCCGGCGAGAGCGTCGTCGTCGAGGTCGAGGTGCCCGCCACGGACTGCACGATCGTCGACGCCGCCGGCCGCCGCGTCGTCGAGCCGGGCGAGTTCGAGCTGCTCGTCGGTCCGAGCTCGCGCCGTGACGACCTGCTGGTGACGCCGTTCCGCGTCGGCTGACCGCTTCAAGGGTTGACGCATTACCCCCTAGGGGTATGGTGGACGCATGACCGACACCGGCACGCCCCTCCCCGACCTTGCGACCGACGGCGGCCACCCGCACGACGGCCCGCACGGCTACGCCTCCGACAAGGAGGCCTACCTCAAGCGCATGCGCCGCATCGAGGGCCAGGTGCGCGGTATCGCCCGCATGATCGACGAGGACGTCTACTGCATCGACATCCTCACCCAGGTGTCCGCCGTGACCAAGGCGCTGCAGGCGGTCTCCATCGGCCTCGTCGAGGACCACCTGGGCCACTGCGTCGTCGACGCCGCCCGCGCGTCCGAGGCCGAGGGCGCCGCGAAGGTCAAGGAGGCCGCCGACGCCATCGGCCGGCTCGTCCGGTCCTGACCCACGTCTCACCCCTGCTGATCCACCCTCGATGAAGGAGCACGCATGAGCACCGTCACCACCCTGGGCGTCACCGGCATGACCTGCAGCAACTGCGTCGCGCACGTGACCAAGGACCTCTCCGCCGTCCCCGGCGTCGAGGACGTCTCCGTCGAGCTGCACGCCGGCGGCACCTCCGACGTCACCGTCTTCTCCGACGCCCCGCTCGACGAGGCCGCGCTGCGCGAGGCCGTCGACGAGGCGGGCTACGACGTCGAGTCCGTCGCCGTCCAGCAGGACGCGCTCGCCGCCCAGCAGGCCGCGCAGGCGCCAGCCCGCCAGGAGGCGCACAACTGCGCCTGCGGCTGCGGCACCGGCGAGGCCTCCGCCACCGAGACCGGCCCGGCGCGGAAGACCTACGACCTGGCCGTGCCCCCGCGCGCCTGAGTCCCCGCTCCCCGGAGCCCATCCCCGCGGACCGCCTGCCGAACCGTCGCGCCGCTCGACCACCACGAGCCGCCGCGACCCAGGCCCTCCGCGCCGCGCCGCCGTCCCCCCGACCCGGCGCCCCCACCGCGACCCCGCCGCCCCGGGTCGTCGCGGGTGACCTCCACCCAGCACCTCAGGGAGTCACCCTCATGAGCACCCCCACGTCCTCGCCGGTCGACCCGGCAGGGCCCGCCGCCGGCCCTCCGATCCTGGAGATCGACCTCGCCATCGAGGGCATGACCTGCGCGTCGTGCGTGGCGCGCGTCGAGAAGCGGCTCAACCGCGTCGACGGCGTCACCGCGACGGTGAACCTGCCGCTCGAGAGCGCCCACGTCGAGCTCACCGCGCCCGTCGACGACGCCGCGCTGGTCGAGGCCGTCGAGAAGGCCGGCTACGGCGCCCGCGTCACCGGCCGCCGCGACGTCGCCCCGCCCGCCCCCGACCTGTCGGACGCTCAGCGCACCCCGGTACGACCTCCGTCCGACACGTCCGCCCCCGGCGACGCCCGCGGGGCCGACCTGCGCCGTCGGCTCGTCGCGTCCGCGGCGCTCACCGTGCCGGTGGTCGCGCTGTCGATGATCCCCGCGCTGCAGTTCACGGGCTGGCAGTGGGTGGTCGCCGCCGCCGCGCTGCCGGTCGTGACGTGGGGCGCGTGGCCGTTCCACACCGCCGCGGCGCGGGCCGCCCGGCACGGCGCGTCCACGATGGACACGCTGGTCTCGCTCGGCGTGGCCGCCGCGACGCTGTGGTCCCTGTGGGCGCTCACGCTCGGCGGGGCGGGCGAGCTCGGCATGCGGATGCGGCCGTCGCTGATCCCGTCCGAGTCGGGCGGCGCGCCCGAGCTGTACTTCGAGGTCGCGGCCGTCGTCACGACCTTCCTGCTCGCCGGCCGCTACGCCGAGCACCGCTCCCGCCGCCGCGCCGGCGACGCCCTGCGCTCCCTGCTGGAGCTGGGCGCCAAGGACGCCGAGCGCGTGCGGCTCGCACCCGACGGCGCACCCCTGACCGGTCCCGACGGCGGGCGCGTCACCGAGCGCGTGCCCGTCGCGGACCTCGCCGTCGGCGACGTGTTCGTCGTGCGGCCGGGCGAGAAGGTCGCCACCGACGGCGAGGTGGTCGAGGGCGCGAGCGCCGTCGACACGTCGCTGCTCACGGGCGAGCCGGTCCCGGTCGACGTCGGCCCCGGCGACGCCGTCACCGGCGCGACCGTCAACACGTCCGGCCACCTGCTGGTGCGCGCCACGCGCGTGGGCGAGGAGACGACGCTCGCGCAGATCGGGCGCCTCGTGTCCCAGGCGCAGACCGGCAAGGCCCCCGTGGCCAGGCTCGCCGACCGCATCTCCGCCGTCTTCGTGCCGATCGTCATCGGGCTGTCGGTGCTCACCCTGGTGGGCTGGCTGCTGGCCGGCGCCGACGTCCAGCTCGCCTTCACCGCCGCCGTCGCGGTGCTGATCATCGCGTGCCCCTGCGCCCTCGGCCTCGCGACCCCCACCGCCCTGCTGGTCGGCACCGGCCGCGGCGCGCAGCTCGGCATCCTCATCAAGGGCCCGGAGATCCTGGAGTCCACCCGCCGCGTCGACACCGTCGTGCTCGACAAGACCGGCACCGTCACCGAGGGCCGCATGCAGGTGGAGCGCGTCGTCGCCGAGCTGTCAGGGCCAGGAGCAGGTTCTGATGGCCCTGGCCGTGACAACTCACGGGAGGACGAGGTGCTGGCGTACGCCGGCGCCGTCGAGGCCCTGAGCGAGCACCCGATCGCGCACGCCGTCGCGGCCGCCGCACGCGAGCTGTCAGGACCAGGAGCACGTTCTGATGGTCCTGGCCCTGACAGGTCGGGCGGGACGGGGGCGGACGGCGTCGGGATCGGCGCGCTGCAGGCGTTCGACTTCCGCGCGACGCCGGGCGGCGGGGTCGAGGCGGTCGTGCGGCGGGCGCACTCCGGCCTCGCCGGGCTCGCCGCGGACGGCGGGCTCAACGCCCGGCGGGTGCTCGTCGGGCAGCCGTCGTGGCTGGCCGGGGAGGGCGTCGCGTTCGACGGCGACCTCGCGGCGGCGTTCGCCGACGCCGAGGCGACCGGCGCGAGCGCCGTCGTCGTCGCGTGGGACGGCGCCGCCCGCGGCGTCGTCGTGCTGCGCGACCCGGTCAAGGCGACCTCCGCCGAGGCGGTGCGCGAGCTGCGCGACCTCGGGCTCCGGCCGGTCCTGCTCACCGGCGACGGCGAGGGCGCGGCCCGCGTCGCCGCCCGTGAGGTCGGCATCGCCGAGGAGGACGTCATCGCCCGCGTGCTGCCGCAGGACAAGGCGGCGGTCGTGACGCGGCTGCGCTCCGAGGGCCGGGTCGTGGCGATGGTCGGCGACGGCGTGAACGACGCCGCCGCCCTCGCCACGGCGGACCTGGGGCTCGCGATGGGCACGGGCACCGACGTCGCGATCGAGGCGAGCGACATCACGCTCGTCCGCGGCGACCTGCGCTCCGCGCCCGCAGCCGTCCGGCTCTCGCGCGGCACGCTGCGCGTGATCAAGCAGAACCTGTTCTGGGCCTTCGCCTACAACGTGGCGGCGATCCCGCTCGCCGCGGCAGGCCTGCTCAACCCGATGATCGCCGGGGCGGCCATGGCCGCGTCGTCCGTCATCGTCGTCGGCAACTCGCTGCGCCTGCGCCGCGCCGGCTGACCCTCCCGCGATGGTGTGGGCGCGATGTCGGGGACGCATGGTCCCCGACATCGCGCCCACAACACAGCCGGTGGCGGGCAGGCAGGTCAGCGGAAGCGGCGGCCCTCGTCGCGGCGGTAGGCGCCGGCGGCGAGGACGGCGAACAGCACGGTCCAGCCGAGCAGCACGACCCACGCCAGCCCGTAGGCGGGCTCGCCGGTGAGCGCCTGCACCAGCAGGTCACGACCGGCGCGCGTCGGGGTGGCCTGCGAGATCGCGTCCAGCCACTCCGGGAACGCCTGCGGCGGCAGGAACAGGCCGCCCGCGAACGCCAGGGGGAACAGCACCGCCTGCACGACCGGCAGCGCGGCCTTGGCGGACAGCGAGTACCCCACCGCCATGCCGAGCAGCACGAACGGCACGGAGACCAGCAGGATGGTGCCCACCCCGGCGAGCAGCTGCCCGAACGTCACGGTCGCCGCCGTGAAAAGCCAGCCGATGAGGATCAGCGGGACCAACCCGAACAGCGCGAAGATCGCGCCGTTGCCGATCCGCGCGACCATCCGCGGGCCGGGGCCGGCGGGCAGGGAGCGCAGGAACGGGTCGAACGGGAGCTGCCGGTCCTCGGCCACGCCCAGCCCGTAGGTGAACAGGCTCGCCGAGCAGACGGCGAACAGGCCGAGGCTCGCCACCGACATCGTGGCCCACAGCGGGTTCTGCGCGACCTCGCGCTGCGGCACGACGAAGAAGAACATCGCCAGCGCGGGGAACAGCATGTTGCCCAGCACCGCGATGGGCACCCGCACCGTCTCGAGGAACTGGTAGCGCAGGTGCAGCCAGGTCAGCCGCAGCGGTCCCGGGGCCGTCCCCGCCCGGGTGGGGGTCGTCGTCGCGCTCATCGTGCCGCCTCCGTCACCATCTCCTCGAACGCCTCCTCGAGGCTCGCGCCCCGGATGCGGAGGTCGTGGAAGTCCACCTCGCCGCGCACCAGCGACCGGACGAGCTCGTCGGCGTCCGCCGTGTACAGCTCCTGCGTGCCGTCGTCGAGTCGTTCGGCGCGCACGACGCCGGGCCACGCGGCCAGGTCGGCCGTCGCGCGCAGCGCCACCCGCCGCAGGCCCACGCGTCGCAGGATGGCGTCGAGCGTGTCGTCCGCCCGCACCACGCCGCGGTCGATGACGACGACGCGCTGCGCCAGCGCCTGCACCTCCTCGAGGTAGTGGCTGGTGAGCAGGACCGTGCCGCCGTCCGCGTGGTAGGCGCGGATCGCGTCCCACAGCGCCTGGCGGGCGCCGACGTCGAGCCCGGTGGTGGGCTCGTCGAGCAGGACGACGCGCGGCCGCCCCACCAGCGACAGCGCGACGGCGAGCCGCCGCTTCTGCCCGCCGGACAGGGCGCCCGTCTGGCGGCGGGCCAGGTCGGCGAGCCCGAACTGCTCCAGCAGCTCGCCGGTGGGCACGGGGCCGGCGAAGTGCCCGCCGACGAAGTCGACCACCTCGCGCACCCGCAGCGTGGCGGGCAGCCCCGTCTCCTGCGGGGTGATGCCGAGGCCGGCGCGGCTGGCGGCGTCGCGCGGGTCGCCGCCCAGCAGGCGCACGGTGCCCGCGTCGGGGCGGCGCTGGCCGCTGACCAGCGAGAGCAGCGTGGACTTGCCGGCCCCGTTGGGCCCGAGCAGGCCCACGAGCTCGCCGGGCCCGACGTCGAGCGACACGTCGTCGAGCGCGACGACGTCGCCGAACCGCCGGGTGACACCGCGCACGGCGACGACGGCGGGGACCGTTGCGGGCACGGGGTCGGGCGCGGCGGCGGGCACGGGCGGCGTGTCGGCCCGGGCGGGGGCACGCTCCGGGGGGCGGGTGCGGGTCATGATCCGGCTCCTCTCAGCAGGCCGGTCAGGGCCTCTTGGTAGTCCTCGAACGCGCGGCGCCCCTGCGGGGTGAGCGCGAGATAGGTCGCGGGGGTGCGGCCCTCGTGGGTCTTGGTGACGCGGACGTAGCCCGCGTCCTCGAGCTTGCGCAGGTGGGTGGACAGGTTCCCGGCGGTCATGTCGAGCAGCTTCTGCAGCCTGGGGAAGCTCAGCTCGTCGCCGGCGTCCAGGGCGGCGAGCGTCGCGACGACGCGCAGCCGGGCGGGCGCGTGGATGACCGGGTCGAGGGCGTCAGCCACGGCCCGCCCCCTCCCCCGCGCGGCGCCGTCGGCGCACGATGCGCAGGTGGTCGACGAGGGCCATCACGAGGAAGCCGCCCCCGCCGGCGAACGCCATCACGAGGTAGGTGAGGGGCAGGCCGGCGAGCGTCGCGGCCGCGGCGACGAGCAGGATCCACCCGCCCAGGACGAACAGGGAGCGGTCGTCGAACGCGACCGCCCCGCCCAGGTACAGCAGCCCGACGACGAGGCACGCGCCGCCGTTGCTGGCGAGGCCCATGAGCTCCCCGTCCGCGCCCGCGCGGGCGAGCCCGCCGAGGAACGCGCTGAAGGTGAGGAAGCCGAGCATCCACGCCCAGCCGTACATCGCGCCCGTCCGGGCGGAGACGCCGCGCGTGCCGGACGTGCGGCTCATGGTGTGCACCATCGTGAACACGACGGCCGCGGCGAGGGCGCCGGCGAAGACCCAGTACGCCCAGGCCTCCGGCTGCTCGCGGCCCTGCGCGCTGAACCACAGCACCAGGTAGCCGGCCAGCCATGCGACGCCCCACGCGCCGTAGAGCGCGCGGCCGTCCGGCCCGAGGGCCGCGCGGGCCCGGTCCTGCTGCTCGCGGATGAGCCGGAGCGAGTCGGCGGCGGCCAGCCCGGCGTCGTCGGTGGCGTCGCCAGGGCGGTCGGGGTGGTCGGTCATGGCTCCCTCTCGAGGATCCTGCAGACGACTTTGCGCTGCAAACTGGTTTGTTGATCATGACACCGAGCGGCTCCGCGCACAACCCCCCTCGCCTACGCCCCGGAGATCGCCCGGGCCATGCTGCAGCGCCAGCAGGCGGGCGCGATCATCGCCGCCCGGTCGCGGATCGTCGAGGGCGCCGTCTCGATGGTCGCGGACGCGCTGAACCGCCTCGAGTCCGAGGGCGTCGTCACGCTCGACGACGAGCGCCGCGCCACCACGGTCTCCAACCTGCTGGAGGTGCTGTGCGGCGAGAGCCGCGCCACCCCGTCGTCACGCGGGATCGCTGCACCTGTGACGCCCGCGCCCTCTGAACCCGGGGACCAGCGCTCAAGGACGCCGCCGTCCTCCTGACCGCCGTCCAGGGGCGGGTGCTATAACCGGACGGTGGCCGACCCGCAGACGATGACGCCCGCGGCGCGACGCCGCACCACCGCCGAGATCTGGATCGTGCTGGGCCTCAGCCTGGGGCAGAGCGGCGTGTACGCCCTGGTCAACATCATCGCGAGGCTGACGGCCGAGACCCCGCTCGCGGAGCAGTCCGCGACCCTCAACGCCAGCCAGTCGGACCGCTCGCTCCTCGACCTCACCTACCAGCTGCTGGGGATCTTCTTCGCGCTGGTCCCGGTCGCGCTGGCGCTGTACCTGCTCAGCGGGCGGGCGGGCGCCACGTGGCGGGGCACGCGCCGTCGGATCGGCCTCGACTGGGGCCTGGAGGACGCGCGCCCCGGCCGCGACGTCGCGTGGGGCTTCGCGCTGGCCGCCGCCATCGGCATCCCGGGGCTCGCGTTCTACGCCCTCGGCCGCCTGCTCGGCATCACGGTCCAGGTACAGGCCAGCGCCCTGAACGAGCACTGGTGGACGGTGCCGGTCCTCGTCGTCGCCGCCCTGCAGAACGGTCTGCTCGAGGAGGTCGTGGCCGTCGCGTACCTGCACGAGCGCACCCGCGACCTCGGGTGGTCCCGCCTGTGGTTCGTGGTGTGGAGCTCGCTGCTGCGCGGCTCGTACCACCTGTACCAGGGCATCGGCCCGTTCTTCGGCAACGTCGTGATGGGGCTGGTGTTCTCGTGGTTCTACACCAGCCGGTGGGGCCGGCAGCGGGTCTTGCCGCTCGTCGTCGCGCACACCCTGCTCGACGTCGTCGCCTTCGTCGGCTACGCGCTGCTGCCGCAGGGGTGGAAGGACGCGCTCGGCCTCTGATCGGCGACCGAGCGCGTCCCGCCGGGTCAGCGCTGCCGGAGGGCGAGCAGCTCCTCCCGGTGCACGGCCTGCGCGTCCGGGTCGGGCACCGGCAGCGAGGCCAGCAGCTGCTTCGTGTAGTCCTCGCGCGGGGCGCCGAGCACCTGCTCGCCCGTGCCCTCCTCGACCAGGTGCCCGCGGTAGAGCACCGCGATGCGGTCGGCCAGGAGGTCCACGACGGCGAGGTCGTGCGACACGAACAGGCAGGCGAAGCCGAGCTCCTTCTGCAGCTCGGCGAAGAGCTCCAGCACCCGCGCCTGCACCGACACGTCGAGGGCCGACGTCGGCTCGTCGGCGATGAGCAGCTCCGGGTCGAGCGCCAGGCCGCGCGCCAGCGACGCGCGCTGCCGCTGCCCGCCCGACAGCTCGTGGGGGAAGCGGTCGCCGTAGCTGCGGGGCAGCTGGACGGCCTCGAGCAGCTGGTCGACGCGGCCGCGCGCGGCCTCCGGGTTGCGCACCCGCCCGTGCACGACCAACGGCTCCGCCACGCACTCGGCGATGGTCAGCAGCGGGTTGAACGACGTGGCCGGGTCCTGGAACACGAACCCCAGCCGCGGGCGCATCGCCTTGAGGTCACGCCCCTTGGCGCCGCGCATCTCGGTGCCGAGCACCTGCAGCGACCCGCCGCTCACGGGCGTGAGGCCGGCGATCGCGCGGGCGATCGTCGTCTTGCCCGAGCCCGACTCCCCCACCAGCCCCAGCACCTCGCCGGGGCGGATCGCGAGGTCCACGCCGTCCACCGCGGTGAACGCCGGCTGCCGGAACCGCCCCGGGTACGTGATGGTCAGGCCCTCCGCCCGCACCACCGGCTCGGACGCCGCCCACCCCTCGGGGCGGGCGGCGGCGCGCTCGACGGCGCGGACGGTGCCCTCCCCGACGCGCGGCACGGCCTTGAGCAGCGCCTTCGTGTAGTCGGCCTGCGGGTCGGTGAACAGGTCGCCCACCGGCGCCTGCTCCACGACCTTGCCCTGGTACATCACGGCGACCCGGTCGGCCAGGTCCGCCACCACGCCCATGTTGTGCGTGATGAGCACGATCGCCGTGCCGGTCTCGTCGCGCAGGTGGCGCAGCAGGTCGAGGATCTCGGCCTGGACGGTGACGTCCAGCGCCGTCGTCGGCTCGTCCGCGACGATGAGGCTCGGCCCCAGCACCAGCGCCATCGCGATGACGATGCGCTGCTTCTGCCCGCCCGAGAACTGGTGCGGGTAGTGGTCCACGCGGTGCTCGGGGTCGGGGATCCCGACCGTGCCGAGCACCTCGATCGCCCGTCGCCGCGCCTCCTTCTTCGACACGTCGCCGTGCGCACGGATGCCCTCGGCGATCTGCCACCCCACCGTGTACACGGGGTTGAGCACGCTGGAGGGCTCCTGGAACACCATCGCCACGTCGCGGCCGCGCACCTGGCGCAGCTTCGACGCCGAGACCGCGACGACGTCCGTCGCCGCGCCGTCGCGCCCCGTGAGGACGACGGCGCCGCTCGTGGTCGCCGTCTCCGGCAGCAGGCCCAGGATGGTCTTGGCCGTGACGGTCTTGCCGGAGCCGGACTCGCCGACGACGGCGAGCACCTCGCCCGGCTGGACGTCGAGGCTCACGCCGGCGACGGCCCGTACCGGCCCGGCGTCCGTGGCGAACGAGACCTCGAGGTCCCTGATCGACGCGACAGCACCGTTCGGCGCGACCGCGCCGTTCGATGCGGCGGCGCTCGATGCGACGGCGCTCATGCGTCGCCTCCCTTCGGGTTCTCCTCCGAGTGCTCGGCGGACGCCGGGTTCTCCGGGTCGGAGGCGTCCGCCTCGACCGACGTCGCCGCGACCGCCCCCGCCACCTGGCCGGAGCGTGCACGCGAGCGCAGGCGCGGGTCGGCCAGGTCGTTGAGCGACTCGCCCATGAGGGTCATGCCCATCGCCGCGAGGACGATGGCGAGACCCGGGAACAGCGCGGTCCACCAGATGCCGGAGGTGACGTCGGCGAGCGAGCGCTGCAGGTCGTAACCCCACTCGGCTGCCGCCGTCGGCTCGATGCCGAAGCCGAGGAACCCCAGTCCGGCGAGCGTGAGGATCGCCTCCGACGCGTTGAGCGTGACGATGAGCGGCAGCGTGCGCGTGGAGTTGCGCAGCACGTGGCGGGTCATGATGCGCCAGTGCCCGGTGCCGAGCACCCGCGCCGAGTCGACGAACGCCTCCGCCTTGATCCGCACCACCTCGGCGCGCACCACCCGGAAGTACTGCGGCACGAACACGACGGTGATCGACAGCGCGGCGGCGAGGATGCCGCCCCACATGCTCGACTGCCCGCCCGAGATGACGATGGCGAGCAGGATCGCGAGCAGCAGGGACGGGAACGCGTAGATCGCGTCCGCGATCACCACGAGCACCCGGTCGAGCCAGCCGCCGAAGTAGCCCGACACCAGGCCGAGCAGCACGCCCACGACGATCGACGCCGCGACCGCGACGAGCACGACGAGCAGGGACGTCTGCGCGCCCCACACCACGCGGGACAGGACGTCGTAGCCGCCGACGGTGGTGCCGAACCAGTGCTCCGCCGACGGTGGCTGCTGGGCACCGAACGCGACGCCGTCCCCGCTGCGCAGCTGCGACCAGCCGTACGGCGCCAGGAGCGGCGCGAAGACCGCGACCAGCACGAACAGCGTCGTCAGGACGAGGCCCGCGATGAGCATGCCCCGCTGGAGCCCGACGCTCTGGCGCACCTGGTGCACCACCGGCAGCTTCTTGAACCAGGCCCCGCGTCCGGCGACGTGCTCGGGGGCTGCGCCGGCCGTGCCGACGCTCGTGATCTCTCCGCTGGTCATCAGTACCTCACCCTCGGGTCGATCAGAGCGGCGAGGACGTCCACGAGGAAGTTCGTCACCGCCACGACCACGGCCATCAGCACGACGATCCCCTGCACGGCGACGAAGTCGCGCGCCTGCAGGTACTCCGACAGCTGGAAGCCGAGGCCGCGCCACTCGAACGTGGTCTCGGTGAGCACGGCGCCCACGAGCAGCATCGCGACCTGCATGCCGGCCACGGTGATGATCGGGATGAGCGCCGGGCGCCACGCGTGCTTGCGCACGAGGCGGCTCTCCTTGACGCCCCGCGAGCGGGCCGCGTCGACGTAGCCGGTACCGAGGGTGCCGATCATGTTGGTGCGCACGAGGCGCAGGAACACGCCGGCCGTGAGCAGGCCGAGCGCGATCGCCGGCAGCGCGGCGTGCGACAGCACGTCGAGCACGACCGCGGGGTCGCCCGTCTTGAACGCGTCGATCAGCATGAACCCGGAGTCGGCGCCGGCGAGCTGCATCGCGATCTCCCCGTCGGTGGACACGCGGCCCGCCACCGGGAACCAGCCCAGCCAGACGGAGAACACCAGCTTGAGGATGAGGCCGGCGAAGAACACCGGCGTCGCGTACGCGAGGATCGCGAGGATGCGGAGCACCGCGTCGGGCAGACGGTCACGGAAGTAACCGCTGACCATGCCGAACGGGACGCCCAGCACGAGAGCCACGAGGATCGCGTACGACGCGAGCTCCAGCGTCGCCGTCCCGTAGGTGGTGAGCACCTCGGTGACCGGCCGGTTGTCGCTGATCGTGGTGCCGAAGTCGCCGGAGAAGATCCCGGTGAGGTACTCCCAGTACTGGACGACGATGGGTCGGTCGTAGCCGGCCGCATGGATCAGCTCGGCGAGCTGGTCGGGCGGAAGCTTGCCGCCCAGCGCGGCGGTGATGGGGTCACCGGTCGCGCGCATGAGCACGAAGACGGTGGTGACCAGGATGAACACGGTGGGGATGATGAGCAGGAAGCGCACCAGGACGTAGCGTCCCAGTGCGCTCCCTGCCGTGCTACGTGCAGACACGAGAAGTGCTCAGTCCGTCTCTCAGCCCTTGGCCAGCGCGGCGTAGCGGACCTTGAACGACGCGTCGAGGGTGTCCTCGACGCCCGTGACGTCGGCGCCGGTGACCGCGACCTGCGCACCCTGCAGGTACGGGACGGTCGACAGGTCCTTGGCCTCGGCCTCCTGGATCTGGCCCAGGAGCTCGGTGCGCTTCGCCTCGTCGGCCGTGACGGCCTGCTCGAGGATCATGTCCTCCACGTCCTGGTTCACGTAGTGGTTGCCCAGGAAGTTCTCCTTGAGGAAGAACGGCGTGAGGTAGTTGTCCGCGTCCGAGTAGTCCGGGAACCAGCCGAGCTGGTAGGCCGGGTAGACGTCGGACGTGCGGTCCTTGGAGTACTGCACCCACTCGGTGGTCTGCAGGTTGACGGTGAACAGGCCGTCCGCCTCGAGCTGGTCCTTGATGAGCGCGTACTCGTCGCCCGACGACGGGCCGTAGTGGTCGTTCGAGTACTGCAGGTTCAGCTCGACCGGGGTGGTGACCCCGGCGTCGTCGAGGCGCTTCTTCGCCGCGTCGGCGTCGGCGCCGCCCTGGCCGTCGCCGTACATCTCCTTGAGCGGCTCCGTGGCGCCGGTGAGGCCGTCCGGGACGAAGGAGTACAGCGGGGTGTAGGTGCCCTTGTAGACCTGGTCGGCCAGGGCCTCGCGGTCGATGAGGTCGGCGACGGCCTGGCGGACCGCGGTCGCCTTCTTCGGGTCGGCGTCCGGCTGCTTCTCGCCGTAGGGCTGGGTGTTGAAGTTGAACGTGATGTAGCGGATCTCGCCGCCGGGCCCGTCGACGACCTTCACCGCGTCGTCGCCGCGCAGGTCCTCGATGTCCGTGGGCGACAGCGACCGGAGGGCGACGTCCACCGAGCCGTCCTGCACCTCGAGCTTGAGGTTGGAGGCGTCCGTGAAGTACTTGGCGGCGACCTTCGGCGTCTTGGCCGCGCCGAGGATGCCCTGGTAGCCGTCGTACGCCTCGTAGCTGATGAGCTCGTTGGCCTTGTAGCTCGTGATCGAGTACTGGCCGGCAAACGCCTTGCCGTCGACGATCTCCTGGTCCGGCGTCACGGCGTCGGCCGAGAAGACGTCCTCGTCCACGATGGGGCCCACAGGGGACGACAGGATCTGCGGGAAGATCTGGTCGTCCGCGCTCTTGAGCTTGAAGACGACGGTCGTGTCGTCCGGCGTCTCCACCGAGTCGAGGTTGTACAGCAGCGACGACGGGCCGTTCTCGTCCGCGATCGCGAGCTGGCGGTCGAAGGTGAACTTGACGTCGGAGGACGTGAGGTCGTTGCCGTTGGCCCACTTCAGGCCCGGCTTGAGCTTGACCGTGTACTCCTTGGGCGACGTGAACTCCGCCGACTCCGCGATGTCCGGCTCCACGTCGGGGCTGCCGTACGGGGTGTTCAGGAGGAACGGGTAGATCTGGTTCATCACCGCGAACGACCCGTTGTCGTACGACCCGGCCGGGTCGAGCGACGTGATCTTGTCCGTGGTGCCGACGACCAGCGACTCGGCGCTGCCTCCGCCGCCGCTCCCGCCGTCGCCGGAACCCCCGCCGCACGCGGTCAGCACCAGCGCGAGCGCTGCCGTTCCTGCGGCGCCGGCGAGCAGCCGTCGCGAGCCTCTGATGGCACTCATGGTCGTGGTCCCCTTCGTCCAGGCCGGCCGCGGCGGGTGGCCGCGGACTCGTCACGATGCGGGTTTCTAGCACACCGGTGTGTCGCTCCCGTCACGGGTGCGGGTCACACCCGGGGGCAGGTTCGCATCGTGGTCCGGGAACCTACCACCGCTCTCTACCTCGTGTCACAGGCCGTGAGGCCCGGCAACACCTAGACTTTCCGGCATGTCCGGAGCGAGCACCGCGGGTCCTGCCCAGGATCCTCCGCACCGGAGCCCCGCGGGCGACGCGGCGACACCGACCGGCCCGCTGCGCGCCCTGCTCGGCGGCGACACCTCCGACCAGGGCACGCCGACCGACCTGGTGCGCGTCGTCGACACCCCCGAGGCCCGGGTGCGGCACCCGTCCGACATGCTCGGCATGGTGGTCAGCGCGCTGGGCGTGGCCCTGGTGCTGGTGCTGTCGGTCGTCGCGCACGCCACCACCGAGGGCGTCACCCAGGACGTGCGGACGTTCAGCTCCCTGCTGGCGCGCATCCTGTTCATCCCGGTCGCGCTCCTCGAGGGCCTCATCACCCTGTTCGTGCCCGCGGCCGTGCTGATCGAGCTGGGCTGGCGCCGGCTGGGCCGCCAGGTGGTGGAGTCCATCTGCGCGGCCGCGCTCGGGCTCGTGCTCGGCGTCGTCACGGCCCTGACCATCTCCCGCTTCGGCAGCGACGAGCTGGTGCGCGGGCTGTCGGTGTTCACCGACGGCGCGTGGCAGCTCACCATCCCCGGGTACGTGGCGGCGATCGCCGGCCTGCTCACCACGGCGGGGCCGCGCACGCGCCGGCGCACGGTGCGCTGGTCGTGGAACGTGCTGTACCTGGCCCTGTTCATCGTGCTCATCACGGGGCAGGTGTCGCTGCCGGGCGTGCTCGTCGCCCTGCTGCTCGGCCGCCTCGCCGGGCAGGCGGTGCAGTACGTGTCCGGCGTGCGCAGCGAGCGCGCCTACGGCGCCGACCTCGTGGGCGCGGTGCGGCGGGCCGGGTTCCACCCCACGGCGCTGGTGCGGGTGCGCGACGTCTCCGCCGTCGTCGACGACGCCGAGGCGCACGCCGACGGGCCTCCCGCCGTGCCGGAGGACCCGGTGGCCTCCTACGACGCCGACGGCGACGTCGTGGACGCCCCGGAGGACGAGGAACACACGCTCCCGCCGGACCCCACGACCGCGGACGCGGCGGCCGTGGCCCTCACCCGCTCCGGCGACAACCGGGTGTACGCGCTGTTCACCGGCGACGGCGAGCCCCGCCGCGACGTCGTCGTGCTGGACGGCGACCGCCAGGTGCTGACCACGGTGCAGCGGCTGTGGCGCGCCCTGCGGCTGCGCGGCCTCGAGGGCCGCGCCGCGATCTCGCTGCGCGCCGCGGCCGAGCGCACCGCCCTGCTCGCGTACGCCGCCCAGGCGGCCGGCGTGCGCACCCCTCGGCTGGAGGGCATCGGCGTCGCCGCCGACTCCGTGGTGCTGGTGCAGGAGCACGCCCGCGGCGCCGTCTCCCTGCGCGACCTCGAGCCCGACGACCTCGACGGGCCGCGCGGCGACGCCGTGCTCGCCCAGGCGTGGGAGCAGCTGCGGCGCGCGCACGACGCCGGTCTGACCCACCACGCCCTGACGCCCGACGTCGTGCTGGTGCACCGGGACCTCTCCGGCGCGCCGCACGTGTGGCTCACCGGCTGGGAGCAGGGCGAGATCGCGTCGGGCACCCTGTCGCGACGCCTGGACCTCACGCAGATGCTCGCGCTGCTGGCCCTGCGGGTCGGGGCGCGTCGCGCGCTCGCCTCCGCGGTGCGCGCCCTGCCCGACGAGGACATCGCCGCCATCGGGCCGCTGCTGCAGTCCATCGCGCTGCCCAGCCCGACGCGCGAGGAGGTGCGGCGCACGAAGGGCCTGCTGGACGAGCTGCGCGAGGCGCTCGTCGAGCGGCTGCCGCAGGCGGACGTGCAGCCGCAGAACATCACCCGCTTCGGCGCCCGCACGGTCATCACTCTCGCGCTGACCATCGTCGCCGTCACGGTGATCGTCACGACCCTGAACTTCGAGGAGATCGCCTCCGCGATCGCCGAGGCGAATCCCTGGTGGGTCGCGGCGTCGTTCCTGCTCGGGGCCCTCACCTGGTTCGGCGCGGCCCTGACGTTCAGCGCCTTCTCGCCGGAGAAGCTGCCGCTGTGGCGCGCCACGCTGACGCAGATGGCCGGCTCGTTCGTCGCGCTCGCCGCCCCCGCCGGCATCGGGCCCGCGGCGCTCAACCTGCGCATGCTCACCCGCCGCGGCGTGTCGACTCCGATGGCGGTCGCGACGGTCGCGCTGGTGCAGCTGTCGCAGTTCGTCGTCACGGTGCTGCTGCTCGTGGTGCTGTCGGTGTCCACCCAGTCCGGCGGCCTCATCGACCTGCCCTCCACGACCGTGCTGCTGGCGATCGCGGGCGTCGCGATCGCCGTCGTCGCGATCCTCCTGGTGCCGTCCGTCCGCCGGTGGGCGTGGGAGAAGGCGCGCCCGACGCTCGAGCAGGTCTGGCCCCGGCTGTCGGCCATGCTGGGCCAGCCCACCCGCCTCGCGCTGGGCCTCGGCGGCAACGTCATCATGACGCTCGGGTACGTGCTGGCGTTCGACTTCGCCCTGGCCGCGTTCGGGCAGTCGCTCAACCTCATCGACGTCGCGGTGATCTACCTGGTCGGCAACTCCGTGGGCGCGATGGTGCCCACGCCCGGCGGCCTGGGCGGCGTCGAGGGCGCGCTCATCGCCGGGCTCACCGCGGCCGGCATCCCGGCGTCCCTCGCCGTCACCGTGACCATGCTCTACCGCGTCGTCACGTACTGGGCCCGCGTGCCGATCGGCTGGGTGGCGATGAAGCGGCTCGAGAAGACGGGCGACCTGTGACGGCCCTGGGCTGCGCGTCCCGCTGTTCGTCGAGCACGACGTCGGCGTCGGCCGCCGCGGAGGAGCTCGACCGCGTGCTCGCGGGGCTGCAGTGGCGCTTCGTGGCACGGTCCCGGCACACGCTGGCCGCCGGCGAGTGGGCCGAGCACACCTCCGGGGACGCGGCGCTCCTGCTCGTCACCGACGGCCTGGTGCGCGTGCGCGGCGTGGGCGACGTCGCCGACCTCGCGCCCGGCGACTTCCTGTTCCTGCCGCACGGCCCACGCTTCGAGGTGCACGCGCTCTCGACCGCCGCCGTGCAGTGCGTGCGGGTGGCGCCCGTGGGGGCGGACGACGGCGCGGGCGTGCTGCCCGCCGTCGTGCTCCTGACCGAGCTGCCCCAGACCGAGCCGACGGCCGCGACGATGCTGCGCTCGCTGGTCGAGGACTACCGCGCCCCGCGCAGCGTGCTGGGCGACCGGGTCGTCACCCTCGTGGCGTCGATGGCGATCAGCGCCTGGTACGCGCGAGGCTGCGCCCCCGCCCGCTGGCTGATGCAGCGCGAGGACCCGGGCCTGGCGAGCGCCGTCGCCGCGATCCACGCCGACCCCGGCCGTGAGTGGACGGTGGACGACCTGGCCCGGGTGGCGCTCGCCTCCCGGTCCGGGTTCGCCGCCCGGTTCCGCGCCGCGACGGGGCTGCCCCCCGGGCGCTACCTGGCACAGGTGCGCGTGGCGCACGCACGCTGTCTCCTGACGGCGGGCGACCTGCCGGTCGCGACGATCGCCCGCCGTCTGGGCTACGGCTCCGACACGGCGTTCGGCCGCGCCTTTCGCCGTCACACCGGCGCGACGCCGTCCGAGTACCGCCGCGACAGCGTGCTGCGCACCAGGACCCCGCCCGCGACGGCGGCCACCGCCGCCACGAGGTAGGTCCAGCCGACCCCCACGGAGTCGACGCCGAGGCCGCCCACCGCGGAGCCGAGGATGATCGCCGTCTGGAACGCGGCGACGACGAGCCCGCTGCCCGCCTCGACCTGGCCCGGCATCACGCGCGTGATCCACACCTGCACCACGTTGAGGACGCCGCCGAACGCCGCGCCCCACACGATCACCGCGGGGTACACGAGCAGCGGCAGGGCGGACGCCAGCCCGACGGCGGCGACGCCCGCGCCGATCGCCACGGGGACCGCGAGCAGCAGGACGGCGAGGTGCCGGTCGACGAGCGCCCCGATCGCGAAGTTGCCGACCAAGCCGCCCACGCCGAACAGCGCGAGCAGCACGGCGACCGTCCCGACGTCGGACCCCGGCAGCAGCGACAGCGCGGGCCGCACGTACGTGTAGCCGGCGAAGTGCCCGCCGATGACCGCGACGATGGCCACCAGGCCCACGCCGACGCCCGGCGACCGCAGCGCCCGCCCGGTCGCCGACCAGCCGATCCCCGGCGTCGGCGCCACCGGCGGCAGGGCGACGCGCATCGCGACCGCCGTCACCACCGTGATCACCGCGGCGGCCACGAACACGACCCGCCAGCCGGCCGCGGCGCTGAGGATCACGCCCAGCGGCACGCCGGCCACCGTGGCGACGGTCGTGCCGGCGTTGACCACCATCATCGCCCTGCCCACCCGGTCCGCGGGGACGAGCTGCGTCGCGATGACCAGCGACATCGACCAGTAGCCGCCCAGCGCCGCGCCCAGCAGCAGCCGGGCCGCCATGAGCACGCCGATGCTCGGCGCCAGCGCCACCAGCACGTTGGAGGCGACCGCGCCCAGCGCGAGCACCACGAGCAGCGTGCGGCGGTCGGTGCGCGGGAACAGGGAGCCCAGCACGAGGGCGGTGAGCAGCGCGGTGAGAGCCGTGGCGCTCACGGAGAGGCCCACCACGCCCTCGGTCACCCCGAGGTCCTGCGCCACCGGGGTGAGCACCCCGGGCGGCAGGAACTCCGCCGTCACGAGGGAGAAGCTGCCCAGGAACATCGTGGCCAGCGCCAGTGCGGCGCGTCGGCGCGGGAGAGGGCCGGGCGCCCCCGGTGCCGCCGTCGTCGCCGTCGTCGTGGCCGCCGCGGGAGCCGCGGTGGTGTCGATCGGGTTCGTCGTCATGCTGGTCGCAACAACGCGCGGCCGCGCCCGGGCCGACCGGGACGCCGACGGACTCGATCCAGACGCCACGCGCCGGGCGCCGACCGCGCCCGGGTCCGGTAACGCCGGAGGCCCCCCCCCTCCCGGAGGCGGGGGGGGGGGGTCCAGAGCGCTGGCACGAGACACCGTGTCCGTGGAAAGGCAACTCCTTACCGACCTCC
>NZ_JBHJVM010000001.1:136030-141487 GCF_042264825.1 Isoptericola sp. NPDC056134 | reverse complement strand
GGGTCGCGCTTGTGTCTGAGCGGGTAGGAGTCCTGGCGCTAGTGGGGTGTGGTTGGTGCGCCTCCGGAGCGCTGACACGACGCGTCGTGTCAGCGAAGGATCACTTCGCGACGGCCTTCTTCAGCAGCGAGCCGGCGCTGATCTTCACACCGAAGCCGGCCGGGATCTGGATCTCCTCGCCCGTGCGCGGGTTGCGGCCGGTGCGGGCCGCGCGCTCGACGCGCTCGACCGAGAGCAGACCCGTGACCTTGACCGCCTCGCCCTTGGCGAGCGACTCCTCGAGCACCTCCTGGAAGGCGCTGAGGAACTTCTCCGCGTCCGCCTTGCTGAGCTCAGCCTTGCCGGCGATGGCCGAGACCAGCTCGGACTTGTTCAGCGACATGTGCATCCCTTCTCCGGTTCACGACGCACGCGACCCGCGCGTCGTCACGTTCGTACGCCACCCCGGCTCGCGCCGGGAGGACGGGGAACACACTAGGGAACATCCGCGGATTCCTGCGACTTTTGCGCGCGTGGCGTGCCGGACACCTCGAATCGGGAACCTTTCGAGCACGCGATCTGTCCCGGTATCTGCCGTCATGGCGGGACAGATCGCGTGCTGGCAGGGCATCCCTCAGGACGTCGGGTGGTCCTCGTCGCCGAGCGTGTCGCCCGGTTCGCGCGGTTCGCCCGTCGTGTGCAGGCCGTCACCGGCGTCGTGCGCGTCCTCGGCGGCGCGGCGGCGCCGCTGCAGCAGGACGGCGGCCGCCACGCCCACCACCGCGAGCACGGCCACGGGGAACAGCCACGCCGTCGCCCACCCCGCCTCGCCGTCGGCGTCCAGGTCCACGCCCGGCGTGCCCCCGCCGTCGTGCTCGTGCCCGGACGACGTCGGGCTCGAGAGAGTGCTCGACGGCGTGGCGCTCGGAGAGGCTGTCGGCGAGGCGGTCGGCGAGGCGCTCGGGGACGGCGGCGCGGCGTCGACCGTGAACGCGAGCTCGCCCTCGATCGGGTGGCCGTCGGAGGAGACGACCCGCCACGACACGTCCCAGTCGCCGCCGGGCAGGTCGTCGGGCAGCGCGGCGACGGCCTCGTCGCCGTCGACGGCGACCTCCGCCGGGACCGTGCCGTCCGCCGTCGTGACCGCCACCTGGGCGCCCGCGGCCAGCACGTCGGCGCTGAACACGAGGGTGAGCTGCGTGGGCACCCCGTCCACGGTGGCGCCGTCGGCCGGGTCCGAGGACAGGAGCCGGTCGTGCGCGCTGGCGGGCTGCGCGACGGCGACGGCGAGCGCGGGGGTCACCGCGGCGGCGAGCAGGACGGCGAGGACGCGACGACGGCGCGCGGGTCGGGGGTGCACGGCCCGACCCTAGCGACCCGCCCGCCCGACGTGTCAGGGCCAGGTCTCGCGGGCACGGGCGGCGTTCCTACACTCGGGGGGTGGACTTCACCTCGGCCTACGCCCACGGCTTCGCCCGCGTGGCGGCCTGCACCGTCCCCGTCACCGTCGCCGACCCCCGCGCGAACGCCGCCGCGATCCTCGCCGAGGCGCGCGCGTGCCACGACGACGGCGTCGCGGTCGCCGTCTTCCCCGAGCTGTGCGTCTCGGGGTACGCGATCGACGACCTGCACCTCGCGGACACGCTCCTGGAGGCGACGTCGGACGCCCTCGCGGCGATCGTCGAGGCCAGCTCCGGACTGCGGCCGCTGCTGGTCGTCGGGGCACCGCTGGAGGTCGGGAACAGGCTGCTGAACTGCGCCGTCGTCGTGCAGGGCGGCCGCGTGCTCGGCGTCGCGCCCAAGTCGTACCTGCCGAACTACCGCGAGTTCTACGAGAAGCGGTGGTTCGCCCCCGGCGACGACCGCCGCGGCACCACGGTGACGCTGCCGTTCGCGGACGGGTCCGTGCCGTTCGGCCCGGACCTGCTGTTCGCCGCCGACGACGTCGCCGGGCTCGTCGTGCACGTCGAGGTGTGCGAGGACCTGTGGGTGCCGGTGCCGCCGTCGGCGGAGGCGGCCCTGGCCGGCGCGACGGTGCTGCTCAACCTGTCCGCGAGCCCCATCACGGTCGCGCGCGCGGAGGACCGGCGGCTCATGGTCCGGTCCGCGTCGCACCGCGGGCTGGCCGCCTACGCGTACGCGGCGGCGCAGGGCGAGTCGAGCACGGACCTGTCGTGGGACGGCCAGACGATGGTCTACGAGGTGGGCGACCTGCTCGCCGAGACCGAGCGCTTCCCCGACGGCGCGCGCCGCTCCGTGGCCGACGTCGACCTCGACCGGCTGCGCCAGGAGCGGCTGCGGCAGGGGTCGTTCGATGACAACCGTCGCGCGCTCGGCGCCCGCGTCGAGGGGTTCCGCACCGTCGGGTGGACCGTCGACCCGCCGGCGGGCGACGTCGGCCTGCGGCGCAAGGTGGATCGCTTCCCGTTCGTGCCCGACGACCCGGAGCGCCTGGCGCTGGACTGCTACGAGGCGTACTCGATCCAGGTGGCCGGGCTGGAGCAGCGGCTGCGGTCGATCGGGCAGCCGAAGATCGTCATCGGCGTCTCGGGCGGCCTGGACTCGACCCACGCGCTGATCGTCGCGGCCCGCGCGATGGACCGGCTCGGCCGGCCCCGCACCGACATCCACGCGGTCACCATGCCCGGCTTCGCGACGTCGTCGGAGACGAAGGACCGCGCCACCCGGCTCGCGACGTCGCTGGGCGTGCACTTCGAGGAGCTCGACATCCGGCCGGCGGCCGAGCAGATGCTCCGCGACCTCGGCCACCCCTACGGCGCGGGCGAGAAGGTCTACGACGTCACCTTCGAGAACGTGCAGGCCGGGCTGCGCACCGACTACCTGTTCCGGCTCGCGAACCACCGCGGCGGCATCGTGCTCGGCACCGGCGACCTGTCGGAGCTCGCGCTCGGCTGGTGCACGTACGGCGTGGGCGACCAGATGTCGCACTACGCGGTGAACACCGGCGTGCCGAAGACGCTCATCCAGCACCTCATCCGCTGGGTGGCGGACTCCGGCCAGTTCGAGGCCGACACGAACGCCCTGCTCCTGGAGATCCTGGGCCAGGAGATCTCCCCCGAGCTCGTCCCGGCCGGCGAGGGCGAGGCGCCGCAGTCCACCGAGGCCGCCATCGGCCCGTACGCGCTGCAGGACTTCACCCTGTTCTGGACGCTGCGCCACGGCCTGCGGCCGTCCAAGATCGCGTTCCTCGCCTGGCACGCCTGGCGCGACCCCGACGCCGGCGAGTGGCCGCCGAACTTCCCGCACGACGAGCGGTCGGCCTACGACCTGGCGACCATCCGGAAGTGGGAGACCGTGTTCTTCCGGCGCTACTTCTCGTCGCAGTTCAAGCGGTCCGCCATCCCGAACGGCCCCAAGGTCGCCGCCGGCGGCTCGCTCTCGCCGCGCGGAGACTGGCGGATGCCGTCCGACGCGTCCGCCGCCGCCTGGCTCGCCGAGCTGGAGGAGAACGTCCCGACGACGGTCTGAGTCCCGTGCGAGTCAGGGGCGGGCGGCGGGACCGAACCCGGTCCAGCGCAGCTCGGCCGGCAGGTGGCCCATGTCGTTGTAGACGATCAGGGAGGCGCTGCGGTCGTCGCGGTACTCGATCGTCGTGAGTGCGGCGTTGCCGTAGGGCAGCCCCAGCCAGCTCGCGGGCGGCGCGGCGAGGGCGTCGCGCACGAGCCACGCGACCTGGAACGCGTGCGTGACCAGCACGTCGTGGGTCTCGACGTCGACGGCGCGGGCGAAGCGGGTGGTGAGCGCGGCGGCGAGCCGCTCGCCCTCGGCCGCCTGGGCGACGTCGTACCCGTCGAAGAACCCGGCCCACGCGGCGGGCATCGGGTCGGGCAGGTACGGCACGTGGTCGATCAGCTCGGCCGCCTCGCGCACCCGCACGCCCGGCAGCTGCGCGCCCAGGACCTGCGCCGACCGCACCGCGCGCGACAGCGGCGAGTGCCAGACGGTGTCCACCGGCAGGGCGGCCAGGCGGCGGCCGGCCAGCTCCATCTGCTGCTCCCCCTCCGCCGTCAGCTCGCCGAAGGGGTCCGCGAGACCGTGGCGCAGCACGTGCAGGTGTCGGGTCGGCATGCGCCGACCGTAGCGGCATGATGGCGGCCATGACCGCACCGATCCGCACCGCCCGCTCGTCCGTCGCGATCACGAACGGCTACGTCGTCCCGGTCGACGGGCTGCCGATCGAGAACGGCACCGTCCTCGTCACGGACGGGGTGATCACCGCCGTCGGCGCGGACGTCGAGGTGCCCGCCGGCGTGCCGACGCTCGACGCCGGCGGCCGGTGGGTGCTGCCCGGCTTCGTCGAGGCGCACGGGCACGTGGGCGTGCACGAGGAGGCCGAGGGCTGGGCCGGCGACGACACCAACGAGAAGACCGGGCCGAACGGCGCGCACCTGCGCGCGCTGGACGCGATCAACGTCGAGGAGGAGGGCTTCCGCGACGCCCTCGCCGGCGGCGTGACGTCGGTCGTCGTGAAGCCGGGGTCGGCCAACCCCATCGGCGGCCAGACCGTCGCGATCAAGACGTGGGGCGGGCGCACGGTCGACGAGCAGGTGATCAGCGACGCCGTCTCCGTGAAGTCGGCCCTCGGCGAGAACCCCAAGCGCGTGTACGGCGAGCAGAAGAAGGCTCCGTCCACCCGCCTGGGCGTGGCCGCCGTCATCCGGCAGGCGTTCCTCGACGCGCAGCACTACGTGGCCCAGCGCGACGCGGCGGAGGCCAAGGGCGAGCCGTTCGCCCGTGACCTCGGCAAGGAGACGCTGGGGCGGGTGCTCGCCGGCGAGCTCGCCTGGGACCAGCACACGCACCGCGCCGACGACATCGCCACCGCGCTGCGGCTGGCCGACGAGTTCGACTACCGGCTCGTCGTCAACCACGGCACGGACGGCGCCGCGATCGCGGACGTGCTCGCCGAGCGGGACGTGCCGGTCATCTACGGCCCGATGCTCACGTCCCGCTCCAAGGTGGAGCTGCGCGACCGCGACGTCGCCAACCTCGCCCGCCTCGCCGAGGCGGGTGTGCGCGTCGCCATCACGACCGACCACCCGGTGGTGCCGATCAACTTCCTCGTGCACCAGGCGTCGTTCGCGGTGAAGGAGGGGCTGGCCCCGCGGGTCGCGCTCGAGGCGCTCACCGTGAACCCGGCGTCGTTCCTCGGCCTCGACGACCGCGTCGGCGCGCTCAGGCCGGGGCTCGACGGCGACGTCGTCGTCTGGTCGGGCGACCCCCTCGACGTCGGCTCGCGCGCCGAGCACGTCTTCGTCACCGGCACCGAGGTCTACACCTGGGACCGCGCCGCCGACCGCGGGCGCGGCGCGGGCCGCGTCGTCGAGCGGTCGGAGCGGTTCGGCCGCTGACCGCACCGTCGGCGGGGGAGGTTGTGCTTGGGGGGGGAAGCCGCAACGTCGGGCAGAGGAGGAGCGGCCGCGCCGGGTGAGACCGCAACCGCAGGGGAGATCGGAG
>NZ_JBHJVM010000001.1:116936-136020 GCF_042264825.1 Isoptericola sp. NPDC056134 | reverse complement strand
GGCGTTGTGTTGGGGTGTTGGGGGTGGTTGTGTGTTTGACGGCACTTTGGTGGCGGCGTTTGTTGTTGGGGGGGGCACTGGGACTTGCCCCACCGAGCAGAGACTGCCGCGCCGGGCGACCCCGCACCCGCAGGCGAGTTAGACGACACCTGTTGCTTTACTGGTTTCCCCGGCGTACCGTCGAAGGCGTCGGGAGGTGACGGACGTGGACAAGCGGGTCGAGCGGACCGCCGAGGCGCTGCGCGCCGCCGTCCTCGAGCTGGCCGCGGAGCAGGACGTCGCCGCCCTCACCGCGTCCGCCGTCGCCGCCCGCGCGGGCATCAACCGGGCCACGTTCTACGACCACGCCGCCAGCCCCGCCGACCTGCTGGCCCGCGTCCTCGGCGCCGAGCTCGACCGCATCCGCGCGGAGTTCGACGCCGCCGTGCGGCAGGTCGCCGGTCACGCCACCCACGGCGACGCCGAGCAGGTCGTCGCCCGGTACACCGGCGCGCTGCAGGCCCACGTCGAGGCGCACCTGCCCGTGTACGAGCGGGCCCTCGAGGGTGGCCTCAGCGCCCCGCTGGCGCGCCTGCTCGCCGATCACGTGGCCGGCACCCTCACCGACCACCTGCGCGCCCACCCCGGCCTCATGCCCCTGGCCCCGGGCACCCCCGCCGACCAGGTCGACCGCTACGCGCGCGCGTTCGCGACGTACGTCGGGCTCGGCACCGTCGGCGCCCTCGAGGTCTGGCTCAGTACTCCCCCGCCCCGCGACCCCGGGTTCTTCCCGCGCGTCGCCCACGACGCCCTGCCCGCCTGGTGGACCACGCCGTCCCCCTGACGTCCCCTCCGTCCCGGGACCGTCGCGTCCCAGGCGGGCAGGTGCACCCACCCGGTGCGCGCACCACAGCAGAACCACGAAGGAGGGCCGACATGGCCGTCAGCACAGGAAGCCGCGTCCACAACAAGGTCGCGATCGTCACCGGCGGGACCGGCGGGATGGGCGTCACCCACGCCCGCGCGCTGGCCGCCGAGGGCGCCAAGGTCGTCGTCGCCGACCTCGACGACGCGAAGGGCGAGGCCCTCGCCGCGGAGCTGGGCGGCGACCGCACCGACGTCGCCCGCTACGTGCACCTCGACGTCACCAGCGAGGACGACTGGGCGAAGGCCGTCGCGTACACGCTGGACGAGTTCGGCCGGATCGACGTCCTCGTGAACAACGCGGGCATCGCGAACGGCGGCCCCATCACCGAGTTCGACACCGACGCCTGGCGCCGGATCATCGACATCAACCTCACGGGGGTGTTCCTGGGGATCCGTGCCGTCTCGCCGATCATGGTCAGGGCCGGCTCCGGCTCGATCATCAACATCTCGTCCGTCGAAGGGCTCCGCGGGAGCCGCGGCCTGCACGGCTACGTGGCCTCCAAGTTCGGCGTCCGCGGGCTCACCAAGTCGGTCGCGCTCGAGCTCGGGCCGCACGGCGTGCGGGTGAACTCCGTGCACCCCGGGTTCATCGAGACGCCGATGACCGCCGGCATCGACGCGGGCGACCTGCTCATCCCGCTCGGCCGCGGCGCACGGCCCGAGGAGGTCTCCCAGACCATCGTCTTCCTGGCGAGCGACGAGTCCAGCTACTCCACCGGCTCCGAGTTCGTCGTCGACGGCGGGCTCGTGGCAGGCGTGCCGCACAAGCACGGCGCCTGACCGGTCACAGGCCCGCCAGGAAGTCCTTCATGAGCGGGCCGGCGGTGTCCGACCCGCGGTGGCCGTCCTCCACGAAGACGGCGACCGCGAGGTCGTCGACGATCGCGAGCATCCACACGTGCTGCTTCGACCCGTCGCCGTACTGCGCGGTGCCGGTCTTGGCGCCGACGATGCCGGGCACGCCCTGCAGCATGTCCCCGCTGCCCTCGGTGACGACGCCGTGCATCAGGTCGCGCAGCACCGCCGCCTCGTCGTCCGCCACCCCCGGCGTCGAGGGCTTCTTCGGGGCCTTCTCCGACGCCTCCTCGTCGGTCGACGGCGAGGAGGAGGCCTCCTTCTCGTCGCCCGTCTCGTCGCGCACCAGCACGGGCTGCACCCGGTGACCGGCGGCGACGCTCGCGGCGACCGTCGCCATCCCCAGCGGCGACGCCTGCACCTTGCCCTGGCCGATCATCGACGCCGCGTGCTCGGTGCCGTCCGCCTTCGCGGGCACGGCGCCGAGGAACGCGGGCACGCCCAGCACGGGCGACGCCACCTCGTCGTCGACCAGCCCGAGGTCGGACGCCGCGGTCGCCAGGTCCGCCTGCGCCACCTTGTCGCGCTGCCCGATCATCGCCGTGTTGCACGAGTGCGCGAACGCCGTGCGCAGCGGCACCTCCCCGGTCGCCGACGCCGGGTAGCCGGGCACGTTGCCGAACGTCCGGCCGTCCACGGTGAGGTGCTCCGGGCAGGCGACCTTCGTGTCCGGGGTGATCCCCGCCCGCTGCATCGCGAGGGCGTCCACCACCTTGAACGTCGACCCCGGCGGGTACTGCCCGAGCGTCGCGGTGGACCAGCCCTCGCTGCCCGGCCCGCTCGCCGCGGCGAGCACCTCGCCGTCCGACGGCCGGATCGCGACGATCGCGCTGGCCGGGTCGACGTCGTCGAGCACGTTCTCCGCGAGCTTCTGGAGGTGCTGGTCGAGGGTGGTGGCCACGGGCGTGCCGTCGACGGCGTCCACGCGGTACAGCTCCCGGCCCTCGTTCTCGTCCTCCTCCGGCTCGCCGTCCAGCCCCACGTCGCCGTCGCCGGCCGGGACCACGCTCACGAGGACGCCCGGAGAGCCGGTGAGCTGGTCGTCGTAGGCGCGCTGCACCCCCGACAGGCCCACCACGTCGCCGGCCTGCACCGCGCCGTCCGATTCCTCGATGACCTCCTTGGTCGCCTCGCCGACCCGGCCCAGGATCGGCGACGCGAAGGTGCTCGTCGGACCGAGCTCGAGGGAGTCCTCGACCGCCCGCACGCCGATGATGTCCTGCGCGTCCTCCACCGTGAAGTCCACGCCCGGGTTCTTCTGGCGGATCGTGATCGCCTCGACGAACGCCTTCTCCCCGGCCGCGTCGACGCGCGCGAAGAACTCGTTCGGCTCGAGGCCCACGAGCTGCGCGAGGTCGCGCGCCGCGGACTCCTGGCCGAGCCCCTCGACCGCCGTCTTGTCCACCCCGATGTGCCACACGCCCCGCTCGGTCACCATCGGCTTCCCGTCGCCGTCGAGCAGGTCGCCGCGGTCCGCGTCGAGGGTCTTGACCGTCAGCCGCTCGCCCGGCTCCAGGTCGGGCACCAGCACGTCCGGCCGCCACACCGCGCGCCAGGCCCCCTCACCGTCGCCGCTCTCCGGCGGCGTGTAGGCGAGGTCGACGTCGGTGCTGTACTTCCACGTGACGTCGCGGCCCACCGGCCACGACCAGTCCAGCGTGGCCACCGCCGTCGTCGAGCCGTCCTTCGTGACCGGCTTGCCGACGTCGGCCACCGTCACCGTGTGCTCGCGCTCGCCCGAGGCGTCCACGAGCGGCTCCAGCACCTGGCTGAGCTGCGTCTGCACGTCGACGGAGCCGGGCGCCTGCAGCGGCAGGTCCTTCACGTCGCCCGCCTGGAGCGCGGTCGCGAGCGCCGCGGCGGTGGGCTCGGCGGACGGCGTGTCGGTCCCGGTGCACGCCACCAGGGACACCCCGACGACAGGGGTCAGCAGGACGGCGAGGGCGAGGCGGTGTCGGCGGCGCACCTTGGCGAGATTATCGGCTCCCTGGCAACCGTGTCGGCATGTTCCCCCGTGTCGTGGTCACGGTCCCGCATAGATTTCGTGACGCTGCCGTGGCGGGCACCCTGGCGGGCGTCCTGACCGTCGCGGGCAAGTACGGACCGTGCCGAGGTAGTACGGACCGCGCCGAGGTAGTACGGACCGCGCCGAGGTAGTACAGAGCCTGGGGCACGGGACCGCCTCGGCAGGTCCGTGCTACACCGGCGCGGCGAGGGCGCGGCCGAGGCGCTCGACGGCCTCGGTGAGCACCGCCGTGGACGTCGCGAGGTTGAGCCGCAGCCACCCGGCGCCGCCGGCGCCGAAGCGCACGCCGTCCTCGAGGGCGAGGCGGCCGCGCTCCAGGACGAACGCGGCGGCGTCGGCGGCGGGGACCCCGCCGGGCAGGGCCGCGCGCAGGTCGAGCCAGGCGAGGTAGGTGGCGTCGGCGGGCTGGAGCCGCACGGCGGGCGCGTGCTCCGCGAGCAGGCGCGCGAGCATCCCGCGGTTCACGCGCACGCCGGCGAGGAGGGCGTCCAGCCACGGCCCGCCCTCGCGGTAGGCCGCCGCGTGCGCCAGCACCGCGAGGTGGTTGACGGCGTGGCCAGCCTCCTCGGGGATCCGGCGCAGGTCGTCGGCGGCGTCCGACCCGCCGAGCGCGACCGCCGCCCGCAGCCCGGCGAGGTGGAAGGCCTTCGACGCCGACTGCACGACGATCGCGCTCTCGGACCCCGCCACGGAGAGCAGCGGCACGAACGCGGGCACGCCGGCGGCCACGCGCTCGAACGTGAAGGGGGCGTGGATCTCGTCGGCCACCACCCGCACCCCGTACCGGTCGGCGAGCGCCAGCACCGCCTCGAGCTCCGCGCGGGTGTGCACGGTGCCGGTGGGGTTGTGCGGGTTGCAGAGCAGCAGCACGGCGCGCCGGCCGGAGCCGGGCCCCGTGCCGTGGGCGGCAGCGCCCGTGACGCGCGCGAACGCGGCCTCGAGCGTGCCCAGGTCGAACCGCAGGTCGGCGTCCAGCGGCGCCTCCACGACCTGCCGCCCCTCGTTGCCGGGGAAGCCGTAGAACGGCGGGTACACGGGCGGCGTGACGACGACGGCGTCGCCGGGGGCGGTGAGGACGCGCAGCACCTCGACGATCGCGACCATGACGTCCGGCATCGTGCGGCTGGACGCGACGTCGGGCGCCCAGCCCCACCGCTCCCGCGCGAACGGCCCGAGCGCCTCGGCGTACGTGGTGCCGACGTCGTACCCCGTGTCGCCGAGGGCGAGCGCGGCACGGACCGCGTCGACGACGGGCGGGGCGACGGGCGTGTCCATCTCGGCGACGAACAGGGGGAGCACGTCCGGCGGGTAGGCGCGCCACTTCACGGACGTACGACGGCGCAGGTCGTCGAGGGTGAGCTGCTCCAGGGGGTTGTCGGTCACGGCTCCGGTCTACCAGAGGCGCCCGCGTACTACCTCGGCGCGACGCGTACTACCTCGGCGCGACGCGCACTACCTCGGCGCGACGCGTACTACCTCGGCGCGACGCGTACTACCTCGGCGCGACGCGTACTACCTCGGCGCGACGCGTACTACCTCGGCGCGACGCGTACTACCTCGGCGCCGGGGGTGCTACCTCGGCACGGGTCAGGCGGACGGGACCGTCTTCACCACCGGGGCCCACTGCTCCTCGACGAGCGCCGGGCGGTCCTCGTCGGTGTGGCCGGCCCAGCGCCGGGCGTCCTCGATCGTGGCGGCGAGCAGGCCGCGCAGCCGGGCGTCCGTGTCCGGCACGAACGCCTCGCTGATGCCCTGCACCGCGGTAGAGACCACGGACGGCGCGGCGTCGCGCACGAAGCGCTTGGGCCGCACGCGGGTGCCCTCGCAGAACCGGTAGGCCCACTCGGCCGTCTTCGGCGACGCGGCGAGCGCGTCGGCGCTGGCGGGGTCGAGGGTCCCCTCGGGTCGACCGTCCAGGGCGTCGAGCATGCGCTCCGCACCGATGATGGCGACGGCCAGCGTCTGCTGCCGGTCGGCGGGCGCGACGGGCAGCGCCGTCTGCGCGGCACGCAGCGCGATCCGCACGTCCCAGCGCGGGTCGCCGCTGGTCAGCCCGATGACGGACGGGATGAGCGGCCCGAGCTGCGGCCGGTTCCCGTCGGAGGTCAGGTCGTTCACGGCACGGGCCAGCATCGCGAGGAGCGGGTGCGTGCACTGCGGATGGTCGCTCCACCGTTCACCGGCCAGGAACGAGGCCAGCTCCATGAAGCACGCGCCCTTCTTGGGGTTGCGGTGCTTGCCACGCCCGAGCATCGGCAGCGCGTCGAAAGCGCCTGCAACAGATCCAGCCACGAGTCCACCCCCGTATAGGTCCGGTCTCCCCAGTGTGCGACCGCTGTGACCCAGGTCGCAACGGCTGGCGCGGGCGAAGGCGGGTCCGGGACCGGCCCCGGCACGCCGCAACCCTGCCCTGGGGGTACCTCAGACGGGCGAAGGCCCTGGTCGCCACGCCGTCTGAGGTACCTCCGACGGCGAAGACGGGGCAGTTGCCCGATCCCCCGCCGGGGGCCTCAGGACGAACGTGGTCACCACGAGATCGGAGAGCCGGCGGTGGCCGGCACGAAGGCCGGGGACCCCGGCCGGTGAGGGGACGAGGACATGAACCAGATGACGTCGCGGGACCTGGCCGTCCTGGCCGAGCTGGACTACCGGCGCGAGCGGATGGCCGAGACCTACCAGCGCGGGACGCCGGCGTGGGTGCGCACGGTGGGCCGGGCGGTCCGGGACCTGGCCCGCCGGGCACGGTCGCGGGCGGTGGACCGCGAGGCGGTGCAGCGCCTCGGCTCGACGCTCGACGCCGTCGCGGCCCGCACCGACGCCCGCGCCTGGGACCTCCAGGTGACCCGCCGGGCGGACCAGATCGCCCACGGGCTGGACGCGCTGCGCCCGCAGGACGGCGCGGGACGCCGGGCCGCCTGACCGTGGGCGGCACGGGGGCCCGCACCGCGGTCGAGGCGGCCGCGGAGCGGGTCGGCGAGCACGGAAAACCTGCGGCGGGTGTGGGCGGCCGGTGGGACGATCACCTCGTGCGACGTTCCAGCGAGGTGCCCCTGATCGCCCGCCAGGAGGAGGTCACCGCCTTCCGCGGTGCGCTGGAGCGCGCCGCGGAGGGCGAGCCCGGCGTCCTGCTGCTCGGCGGCGACGCCGGGGTGGGCAAGACGCGCCTGGTGACGCACCTCGCGGACACCGCGCGCGACGCCGGCGCACGCGTCGTCGTCGCGCACTGCGTGGACCTGGGCGACGTCGGCATCCCGTACCTGCCGTTCACCGAGGCTCTGGGACAGCTGCGGACGGTCCCGGCCGTGGGCGAGGTGATCGCCGAGCGGCCCGCCCTGACCCGCCTGCTCGACCCCGCCAGCGGCTCCGGCACCGACCACGCGGAGCGGCTGCAGCTGCTCGACGGCGTCGCGGGCAGCCTCGCGGCGGCCGGGCACGCGGGCTCCCCCCTGGTCCTCGTCCTCGAGGACCTGCACTGGGCGGACGAGTCCACCCGCGACGTGCTGCGGTTCGTCGTCGCGCGGATGCGCTCGGAGCACCTGCTGGTGGTCGCCACGTACCGCAGCGACGACGTGCACCGGCGCCACCCCTTGCGCCCCGTCATCGCGGAGCTGCACCGCCAGCGCCCGGTGCAGCACGTGGAGCTGTCCCCCTTCACGCCCGACGAGCTGCGCGAGTTCACCACCGCCACCCGCGGAGAGCCCCTCGACGACGCCGAGTTCGACGCCGTGCGCAGCCGGTCGGACGGCAACGCGTTCTTCGCCGAGGAGCTGCTCGACGCCGGGCCCTCGAGCGTGGGCCTGCCCTGGTCGCTCGCGGACGTGCTGCACACGCGGCTGCAGCGGCTGGACCCCGCCGTGCAGCAGCTCGTGCGGCTCGCGGCGGTCGCCGGCCGGCAGGTGGACGAGTCGCTGCTGCGCGCGGCGGCGCCGCGCCTGCCCGGGCTCGACGCCCCCGGCGCCGCCGACGCCGCACTGCGCGAGGCAGTGGCCCAGCAGGTGCTGGGGGTGGAGGGCCAGCACGTCGCCTTCCGGCACGCGCTCGTGGCCGAGGCGCTCGTGCTCGACCTGCTGCCGGGCGAGCGCACCACCATGCATCGCGCGTACCTCGAGGCGCTGTGCGCCGAGCCGGCGCTCGGCTCCGCCGCCAAGCGCGCGCACCACGCCCTGCAGGGCCACGACCTGACGGCGGCACTCGTCGCGTCCCGCGAGGCGGCCCGCAGCGCGGCCGAGCTGCTCGCCCCCGCCGAGGAGCTGCGGCACCTGGAGCAGGTCCTGTCCCTCTGGGAGTCGGTGCCGGACGCCGCGGAGCTCTTGGGCGAGGACCGCGTGGCGCTGGCCCTCGGGACCGCGGCGGCGGCCAGCTCCGCCGGGCTGCCGATGCGCGCGGAGCAGCTCGCCCGGCGCGCCGTGGAGGGTCTGTCCGGCGACCCCGACAGGCAGGCCCGGCTGCGCCACGTGCTCGTGCGGTACGTCCTCGACCTCGAGTCCCTCGACGACGCCCTCGCCCAGTCCTCCGGCGCCCTCGACGTGCTGCTCCCGGGCGCCACCGAGGCCGGCGTCTCGGGGCCGTTCCCCGAGGTCGCCGACGCCGACGCCACGCCCGAGCTCGCGTGGACCCTCGCCGTGCACTCGCGCGTCCTGCTCACCGTGGACCGCGACGACGAGGCCGGCGTGTTCGCCCGGCAGACCGTCGACGTCGCCCGCCGCGCGGACGCCCCCGGCGCGGAGGCCGACGCCCTGACCACGCTCGCCGTGCTGGAGGTCGGCACCCCGGACACCGCGGCGGAGCTCGTCGACCGCGCCCGCGAGCGCGCCGTCGTCGCCGGCGACCTGCGCACCGAGATGCGCTGCTGGTACGGCCTCGCCACCACGCACTTCTACGCGGGGCACCTCGAGGAGGCCGAGCGCGTCCTGGAGGCGGCGATCGAGCGCGGCCGCGCCACGGGCGTCATCTGGGGCGTGTACGGGGTGCAGCTGCTGGACCTCGCGCTGCTGGTGTCGTACTTCGCCGGCGACCTCTCCGACCAGCCCATCCCCGACGGCGCGCCCGCGCCCGCCCTCGTCTACCTCGACAGCGGCCGCCTCTACGCCGCGACCGCCCGCGAGGGCGGCGACGCCGTCGCTGCCGCCGAGGCGCTGCGCCCGTCCTGGGGCGTGGACGGACAGATCGCGCTCGTCGCGGGCGGCCTGCTGGCCGACGCGCTGACCTGGGCCGGCCGGTACGACGAGGCCGTCTCGACGGCGGAGGAGGTCGCGGCACACGTCGGCGCCACCTGGTCCGAGTTCTTCCTCGGCCGCATCTGGCTGTCCGCGCTGGCGCTGGCGGCGCTCGCGGACGACGCGGAGGGCGGCCCCCACGCCGCCGACGCCGCCCAGGGGCTGCTCGACCGCGGCGACGCCCTCCTCGCCGTCGCGCAGGAGACCGCGCGACGCGGGCGCCCCCGCGGCGGCCGCCTCGGTCCCGAGGGCCGGGCGTGGCTGAGCCGTGCGGCGGCGGAGCACTCCCGGCTGCGGACCGCGCTCACCGACGCCCCGGCCGACCCCGGGCTGTGGGAGGCGACCGTCAAGGAGTTCGACTTCGGCTACCGCTACGAGGTGGCCCGGTCCCGGTTCCGGTGGGCGCAGGCGCTGCGGGCGTCCGGCGACGTGCCGGCGGCCGAGGTCGAGGCGGCCGAGGCGCTCGGCGAGGCCGTCGCCATGGGCGCCGCGCCCCTCGCCGAGGCCATCCACGCGTGGGGCCGCCGCGCCCGCGTGCCGCTGCCCGGCGCCCGGCGCACGTCGTCCGTCCTCACGGAGCGCGAGGAGGAGGTGCTGGTGCTCGTCGCGCAGGGGCTGAGCAACCGGCAGATCGGCGAGCGGCTGTACATCTCCACGAAGACGGTCAGCGTGCACGTGTCGAACCTGCTCGCGAAGCTGGGCGTGTCGGGGCGGGCGGAGGCGGTCGCCGTCGCGCACCGGCGCGGGCTGATCGGCGTCTGACCGATCGAGGTCCATACTGGGCCCGTGCCGGAAGCCCAGGCTGTCGGCTCCCTGTCCGGCCCGTCGCCCGGCCGCGTGCCCGGTCCCGCGTCCGACCGCGTGCCCGGCCCGCCGCCCGGCCCGGCCAACGGTGAGCCCGTCGCAGACGAGGTGTTCGACCGCATCGCGCGGCTCGTGCACCGACAGCTCGGCGTGCCCGCGGCCGCCGTCGTCATGCTCACCGACGAGGGCGACGTCAAGACGCTGCCGGGCGCGGTCGGCTTCCCCGAGGACGCGCAGCGCAGCCGCCGCCTCGTGCTCCCTCGGCCCCTGACGGCGATCGTCGCGCGCACCCGCACGCCGCTCGTCGTGGGCGACGCCGACGACGACCCGCGGGTGGGTGGCCGGCACAGGATCGGCGACCTCGTGCTCGCCGCGTACGCCGGGTACCCGATCGAGGACGCCCGTGGCCACGTGGTGGGCGCGCTGTGGGCGGTGTCGTCCGTGCCGCGCACCTGGACCGAGACGGACCTCGCCACCCTCGCCGACCTGTCCGCCGCGGCGTCGGGCGAGCTGCGGCTGCGCGCCGAGCGGGAGCGGGCGCGGCTGGCCGAGCAGGTCGCGTTCCGCGCGCACCGCCGGTCGCGGTTCCTGCTCGGGCTGTCGGAGCGGTTCGCGCGCGTCACCACGCTGGACGAGGTCGAGGACGCCATCGCGCACGTCATCGGCACCGGCACGGGCGCCCGCTGGGTGTCGCTGGCCCTGGTCGACGCCGACCGGCGGCACCTGTCGTTCTTCACCGTGGGGCACCACCACCCGGGCGAGCCCGCGCTGCGCAGCACGCGGCTCGACGCGCCCCGGCCCGACACGCACGTCGTGCGCAGCCGGGCCGCCCTGCGGTTCCGCGACCACGCGGAGATGGTCGCGACCTACCCGGAGATGGGCCCCGTGGGGTCCGTGTCGGAGGGCGCGCGGTCGTTCCTGCCGGTGATGTCGAACGGCATGGTCGTGGGCGTCATCGCCTGCGTGTGGGACCAGGCCCGCGAGCACGACGCCGAGACCGCGGCGCTCGAGTCGACGATCAGCCGGTACGTGGCGCTCGCGCTGGAGCGGGTGGCGCTGCTGGAGGCGCGTCGGCGGGTCGCGACCACGCTGCAGGAGTCGATGCTCACCGCGCCGCCCACGGTGGCGCACCTCGACATCGCGACCACCTACGCCCCCGCCGCACGCACCGACCAGGTGGGCGGCGACTGGTACGACGCGGTGGTGCGCGACGACGGCACCGCGATCGTCATGATCGGCGACGTCGCGGGCCACGACGTGCACGCCGCCGCGCAGATGGGCCAGCTGCGCTCGATGCTCCGGGCGCTCGCATGGAGCCACGACGAGTCGCCGGCCGGGCTGCTGACCCGCCTCGACAAGGCGAACGCGCGCCTCGGCCCGCGGGCGATGGCGACCGCCGTCGTCGCGCGCCTGGACCGCGACCCGGCGCCGTGCCCGACGGACGCGCTCGAGGGCGTCCCGCCGGCCGAGCGGCCCGAGCGCGCGTACACGCTCACGTGGTCGGTGGCCGGGCACCCGCCGCCGATGGTGCTGCGGCGCGACGGGCGGGTCGAGCGCCTGTCCGAGACCCCCGACCTGCTGCTGGGCGTGGTGCCCACCACGCCGCGCGTGGACCGCTCCGTCCGCCTCCTGCCGGGCGACACCCTCGTGCTGTACACGGACGGGCTGGTGGAGCGCCGCGGCGTCCCGAGCGACGAGCGGCTGTCCGACCTGGAGACCGTGCTGCGCTCCGCGCACGGCGAGGCCACGTCCGCGGTCCCGCGCGCGCTGGTGCGCGGCCTCGTGGGCGACGCGCAGCGCGACGACGTCGCCGTGCTGGCGCTGCGGGTGCGCGTCCCCGCCCCGTCCGGGCCGCCGTCGTCGGCCGGGCCCGCCAAGGCGGAGCGGCGCGTCGCCGACGACGACCTCAGCGACCTCGGCCCGGCGCGCCGGTGGGTGGACGACGTGCTCGAGTCGTGCGACGTGTCCGACGAGCAGCGGCGCACCGCGATGCTGCTGACCAGCGAGGTGCTGACCAACGCGCTGGAGCACGGCGAGGGACCGATCACGGCGACGGTCGAGGTGGACGGCCGCCGCCTGCGCGTGGGCGTCCGCGACGGGAGCATGGCCGAGCCGGAGCTGCAGTCCCCCCGGCCGCAGGACCTGTCGGGCCGCGGCGTGCTCTTCCTCGACCGCCTCGCGTCCCGGTGGGGCGTCCAGCTGCACGACGGCTCCGACGCCGTCGGGCGGCACTCCGGCGTCGTCGAGGGCAAGACCGTGTGGTTCGAGATCGACCGCGCGGCCCGGCCGCTCACCGGCACGGTCAAGCGGGTACGCCCGCCGACGCCCGCCACCGGCGCCGTGCCCCTGGTCGAGCGCGTGCTGCGCGACGACCGTCGCTGACCCCTCGCCGTCGCCCCGGGCGACACCCCTCCCGGGTGTCGGCGGTACGTCGTACGGTGTGAGACGTGACACACACCGCCCAGCGCGCCGCCGCGCCGTCCCGACGCGGGACGACGGCGACCGGCGCCTCCCCCACGTCCGACGGCGAGGGCGAGGACGTCGGCGCCCTGCTCGAGCCGTACCGCCGCGAGCTCACCGGCTACTGCTACCGCATGCTCGGCGGCGCGTTCGAGGCCGACGACGCGGTGCAGGAGACGCTGCTGCGCGCCTGGCGCTCGTACGACCGGTTCGAGGGCCGGTCGTCTCTGCGGTCGTGGCTGTACCGCATCGCGACCAACGTGTGCTTCGACCACCTCGGCTCGTCCAAGCGGCGCGAGCGTCCCATGGGGCTGGGCGGGCCGCAGCCGGCGGAGGAGCAGTACTTCGGCGACGTCCTGGCGGAGGACCGCTGGCTCGAGCCCGTGCCCGACGACGCCGTCCTGCCGCGCGAGGGCGACCCGGCCGACGTCGCGGTGGGGCGCGAGTCCATCCGGCTCGCGTTCGTGGCCGCGCTGCAGCACCTGCCCGCGCGCCAGCGCGCCGTGCTGGTGCTGCGCGAGGTGCTGCGCTGGTCGGCCGCCGAGGTCGCCGCCCTCCTCGACACCACCGTCGCGTCCGTGAACAGCGCGCTGCAGCGCGCCCGCGCCACCCTCGGCAGCAAGGGCCTGCGCCGGGCGGGCGACGACGGCGCCGACGCCCCCGAGCCGCAGTGGGACGAGATCGACCAGACGCTGCTCGAGCGGTACCTGGACGCGTTCGAGCGCTACGACATGGACGCCCTGGTGGCGCTGCTGCACGAGGACGCCGTGCTCAACATGCCGCCCTACACGATGTGGGTGCACGGGCGCTCCGAGGTGATCCGCTGGATGACGGGTCCCGGCTCCGGCTGCGAGGGGTCGCGCTGCGTGCCCGTGCAGGCGAACGGCTCGATGGCGTACGGCCAGTACCGGCGCGACCCCACGGGCGGCTGGTCGCCGTGGGGGCTCGCCGTGCTGGAGGACGACGGCAGCGGCCGGATCACCGGCATCACCACGTTCCTCGACACGGCCACCTGGTTCCCCCGTTTCGGCCTGCCCGACCGGCTGCCCGCCCTCTGACCTGCGGCCCAGCGCGCCCCGCGGGCCGCGCTGGGCTACGTTTTCCCGCATGACCACGGACGCCCCGCACCCTGAGGGCGAGCCCGACGAGGTCGACGAGGTCGACAGCTCCGTCCGTCCCGTCCAGCACGACAGCAAGAACCCGCCGCGGTGGCTGCCGCGCGCGCTGGTGATGGTCGTGGTGGCCGCGTTCGTCGCCACCTTCCTCGCGTACGCGTTCGGCCAGCTCGGCGGGCTGGCCGTCAACGTGCTCATCTCCTTCTTCGTCGCGCTCGCGCTCGAGCCGATCGTCGTGTGGCTGGTGCGGCACGGGTGGCGGCGCGGCGCGGCCGCGGGCGTCTCGCTGGGCGGGGCGATCGTCGTCGTGCTCGCCGTGTTCGCGATGTTCGGCAACCTGTTCGTGCAGCAGCTGATCCAGCTCGTCTCGTCGCTGCCCGACCTCTACACGAGCATCCAGCAGGGCATCGAGTCGCGCTGGGACGTCACCGTCCCCGACTCCGACGATCTCGTCGCGCAGGCCCTGGACCAGTGGGGGCAGGACGTCGCGACGGGTGCGATCAGCATCGGCGTGTCCATCGTGGGCGTCCTGTTCGCGATCACCACGATCCTGCTCATCACGTACTACCTCATGGCCGCGGGCCCCAAGTTCCGCGCCGCCATCTGCGCCTGGCTGCGGCCGGACCGCCAGCAGGAGGTGCTGACGCTGTGGGAGATCACGCAGGTGAAGGTCTCCGACTTCATCAGCTCCCGCGTCGTGCTCGCCGCGCTGTCGAGCGTGTTCACGTTCGTCTTCCTGCTGATCGTGCAGACGCCGTACGCGCTGCCGCTGGCGGTGTTCACGGGCGTCGTGTCGCAGTTCGTGCCCACCATCGGCACGTACATCGGCGGCGCCCTGCCGGTGGCGGTCGCGCTCGCCGCCCAGGGGCTGCCGCAGGCGATCGCCGTGCTGATCTTCATCGTCGCGTACCAGCAGGTGGAGAACCTCATCTTCTCCCCGAAGGTCAGCGCCCGGGCGCTGGAGATGAACCCGGCCGTGTCCTTCGTCGGCGTCCTCGGGTTCGGCGCCGTCTTCGGCGCGCTCGGCGCGTTCCTCGCCCTGCCGATCCTCGCGACCGTGCAGGCCCTCGGGAACACGTACCTGCAGCGGCACGAGCTCGTCGACTCGACCCTGCTGCACGACCCCGACCAACCGTCCGGCCGCGGCGAGGGCGTGTGGTCGTCGCGGCGACGGCGCAACCTCGAGGCCGGGGAGCGTGCCGCCCGCGAGGCGGAGGCCCGGCGCCGCGACGGCGCAGAGGAGTGAGAGCTGAGATGAGCAACGCATGAGTCCGGACCTCGTCGGCGGCATCGCCCTCATCGTGATCGTCGGGGTGGCCGGACAGGTCGCCGCCCGCGCGCTGCGGGTCCCGTCGATCCTGCTGCTGCTCGTGCTCGGGCTGCTCGTCGGGCCGGTCCTCGGCTGGCTCGACCCGGACACGCTGTTCGGCGAGGCGCTGTTCCCGCTGGTGTCGATGGCCGTCGGCCTCCTGCTCTTCGAGGAGTCGCTCAAGCTGGACTTCGGACGCCTGCGCGGTGGCGCGCGGCGGCCCGTGCTCGGCCTGGTGACCACCGGCGCCCTCGTCACCGGCCTCGGCGCCACCGCCGTCGCGTACCTGTTCCTCGACGTGACCTGGGGCCGGGCGGCCGTCATCGGCGCGATCCTCATCGTGTCCGGGCCGACCGTCGTCGGGCCGCTGCTCGCCATCATCCGGCCCCGCCAGCCCGTCGAGTCCGTCCTCGCCTTCGAGGGCATCTTCATCGACCCGATCGGGGCCACGGTGGCGCTCGCCGTGGCGAACGTCGTGCTCCACGCCGAGCCTGTCAGCCTGCTCGAGACCGGGGGTCTGGGGCTGCTGGTGGGCGGGGTGGCCGCCGTGCTGCTCGTGGTGCTCATCCGCTTCGGCAAGGTGCCGAAGGAGACGGAGGTCGTGCTGGCGTTCGCGTTCGCCCTCGGGGCCTACGCGCTGGCCGAGGGCGTGCACGACGAGGCCGGCCTGTTCGCCACGACCGCGCTCGGCGCCGTCCTGGCGAACCAGCGGGTGGCGCGCACCGAGCCGCTGCACGAGTTCGGCACCCACATCGGCCTGCTGCTCATCGGCGCGCTGTTCGTCGTGCTGTCCGCCCGGATCGACCTGGACGCCCTGGCCCGGTACGCGCTGCCCACCGTCCTCGTCGTCGCGGCGCTCGTGCTGGTGCTGCGCCCGGTGGTGGCCGCCGTCTCGACGCTCGGGACCGACCTGAGATGGTCCGACCGGGCGATGATCGGCTGGATGGCGCCGCGCGGCATCGTCGCCGCGTCGACCGCGTCCGTCTTCTCGCTACGGTTCGACGACGCCGGCGAGCCGTTCCCCCAGCTGGTGCCGGTGATCTTCGGCGTCGTGCTGCTCACCGCGATCGTGTACGGGTTCACCGGCACGCCCATGGCGAAGCTGCTCGGGGTGCGCTCCGACGACCAGGAGCGGCTGGACGACGACGGCCTGCCGGTGCTCGACCGGACGTCCTGACCGGCCCGCTGCCTACGATGTCGGCATGACCGGTCCGGTGCTGGTGGGCGTGCCCCACGACCACCACCCCAGCGTGCCCCGGCGGGCCGCCGACCTGGCGGCCGCGCTCGGTACCGAGCTGGTGTGCGTGGCCGTGGACGAGGCGTCCGTGCGCGAGCCGTCCGGCGCCGTGGTGCCCGTCGACCCCGACGCCGACTCTCCCGCCGACGACGGCGGCCTGCGCGACGCCGTCGCCGCCGCCCTGGCCGACATCCCCGTGCGCTGGCGGCTCGAGCGCACCGCCGGCGACCCGGCCGCGGAGCTCGCTCGGATCGCCGCCGCCCATGACGCTGCCCTGATCGTGGTGGGCGCGCGCCGCCCCGGGATGCGGGGCTGGGCCACGCACCTGGTCGGCGGCACCGTCGCCGGGCACCTCGTCCACGACCAGCCGCGGCCGGTGGTCGTGCTGCCCGACCGGCACGCGGGCGACGCGTCGTGACGGCGGGCAGCCCGCCCGCGCGCGGACGCCCGGCCCACCGGCGGCCTGGTCTGGTCGCGCTGGTCGCAGCCGGCGGCGCCGTCGGCACCGCCGCCCGGTTCGGGCTGGCGCAGGCGTGGCCCGCCGTCGACGGGTGGCCGGTCGCGACGCTCGCCGCCAACGTGCTCGGTGCGTTCGTGCTGGGCTGGCTGCTGGAGTCGCTCGCGGCCCACGGGCCGGAGACGCCCACCGTGCAGCGGGTGCGGCTGGCCGTCGGCACGGGCGTGCTGGGCGGGTTCACGACGTTCTCGTCCCTCGCCCTGGAGACGGAACGGCTGCTCGCTTCCGGATCCGTGGGGCAGGGGCTCGCGTACGCCCTCGGCACGCTGGTGCTCGGGTACCTCGCCTGCCTCGCGGGCGTGCTGCTCGGCTCCCGCCGGAGGTCCCGATGAGGCGGCCGAGATGAGGGGGCCGCGATGAGCGCCGCCGCGACGCTGCTGCTCGTCGCCGTGGCAGGTGGGCTGGGCGCCGCCGCCCGGTTCGTCGTCGACGGCGCGGTGCGGGCGCGGACGCCGGGCGCGGCGTTCCCCTGGGCGACGGTCGTGGTGAACGTGTCCGGGTCGCTGCTCATCGGCCTCGTCTCGGGCGTGCTGCTCGGCGCCGGCGACCCGGCACACCTCGAGCCCTGGCGCCTCGGCGTGGCGACCGGGTTCTGCGGCGGGTACACCACCTTCTCCACGGCGATGGTCGAGACCGTCCGCCTCGCCCGCTCCGGCCGGCCCCGGCTGGCCCTGGCCAACGCCCTCGGCACCATGGCGCTCACGCTGGCCGCCGTCGTCGTCGGCATCGGCCTCGGCGTCCTCGTGGGTCGGCTCCTCTAGGACGTCGTGGGCGCTCGGGGTCAGGGGCCTGTGGCACGCTGACCCGGTGAGCCTCATGCTGCTGGACTCCGCGAGCCTGTACTTCCGCGCCTTCTTCGGCCTGCCCGACTCGCTGCGCTCCCCCGACGGCAAGCCCGTCAACGCGGTGCGCGGCCTGCTGGACATGATCGCGTTCCTCGTCACCGAGCACGGGCCGGACCGGCTCGTGGCGTGCTGGGACGAGGACTGGCGGCCGGCGTTCCGCGTCGAGGCGATCGGGTCGTACAAGGAGCACCGGGTCGCGGCGGTCACCCCCGTCGGGGAGCCCGACGTCGAGGAGGTGCCCGACGCGCTCACGCCGCAGGTCCCCGTGATCGTCGACGTGCTGGCCGCGCTCGGCATCGCCCGTGTGGGCGCGCCGGGCTTCGAGGCGGACGACGTCATCGGCACGCTGGTCACCCGCGAGGTGGCGCGCAGCGCGGCGACCGCGCTGCCCGTGGCCGGCGCCGTCGGGATGGTGATGCCGGCCAGCGTCGACATCGTCACCGGCGACCGCGACCTGTTCCAGCTCGTCGACGACGCCGCCGGCGTGCGCGTGCTGTACCCGGCGCGCGGCGTGCGCGACCCCGACGTCGTCGACCAGGCGAGGCTCGCGGAGAAGTACGGCGTGCCCAGCGGGCAGGCGTACGCCGACATGGCGACCCTGCGCGGCGACCCGTCCGACGGCCTGCCCGGCGTGCCCGGCATCGGCGAGAAGACGGCGGCCAAGCTGCTCGCCGCGTTCGGCGACCTGGCCGGGTTGCGCGCCGCGGCGGAGCACGGCGCGAAGGGGATCACCCCGACCCAGCGGCAGAAGCTGCTCGACGCCGCGCCCTACCTCGACGTCGCGCCCACGGTGGTGCAGGTCGCGCACGACGCCCCCGTCGGGGAGGTCGACGCGACGCTGCCTCGGGCCCCGAAGGACCCCGAGGCGCTCGACGCCCTCGCCGAGCGGTGGGGCATCCGCAGCAGCGTGGACCGCGTGCTCGCGGCCCTCGCCGCCCGCCCCTGAGCCGCACCCCGGCCCGGACGGGTCAGGGCTGGAAGACGCAGAACTCGTTGCCCTCCGGGTCGCCCATGACGGTCCAGGCGATCTCGTCGTCCTGCGCGCGCAGCACGCGTGCGCCGCGGGCGACGAGGTCGTCCACGGTGACGCCGTCGTTCAGGGTCACGTCCCAGTGCCAGCGGTTCTTGACCGTCTTCGGCTCCGGCACGGGGACGAAGTCGAACGACTCGAACGGGACGCCCGCGCCCTCGTCCAGGTAGGCGTAGTCCATGGCGTCGTCCTGGGTGAGCGTGCCACCCAGGAGCCCGTGCCAGAACGCGGCGACCGTCCGGTAGTCCGCGCAGTCCACGACGATGTCCTTGAGCCGGTAGGCCGGCACCTCGTCGGCGGTGAAGACGCAGAGCTCGCCGCCCTCAGGATCGGCCAGCGTCGTGTAGTGGAACCGACCGGGCTCGCTGAGGCGCGGCTGGTCGGGGAGCTCGTCGAGCGACCGGGCGCGCACGTCGGGGTGCACGCGGTGCTTCACCGTCTTCGCCTCGGGCACGGTGTTGACCCAGATCGTCCGCGCCTTCGCGGGGTCGGGGCCCGGGTCGCGCAGGACGACGTCGCCGTCGTCCAGCGCCTCCGCCCGCAGCCCCAGGGTGCGGGCCCAGAACTCTCCCAGCGAGGCCGCGTCGACGGCGTCGACGCACAGGTCCTTGAAGGTCACCAGGCTCATGACCGGCCACCCTAGACCGTGGTGGGGGGGTGGGGGGGGGGGGTTTTCTTTCTGAACAAAAACCCCCAACACCCCCCCGAAACAACAGGGGTGGGCCCCGTTTTTTCCGGCCTCCTGGAAGGCCTTTCCGGTGGGG
>NZ_JBHJVM010000001.1:18314-116926 GCF_042264825.1 Isoptericola sp. NPDC056134 | reverse complement strand
ATGGCACCTACATTTCTCTATGACTACCCCCGCTCACACACCCCCCCCCCCCCGCTTGTGTGGTTCGCTTGGTGTTTTTTTCCCCCCCCCCAACCCCCCCCCCCCCCCCACCCCGACGAACCGGCGGGGTCAGCCCGTGTTCTGCAGGCCCGCGGAGACTCCGTTCACGGTGAGCAGCAGCAGGTGCTGCCAGCGGTCCTTGTGTCCGCCGTCCACCCACTCGCCGTCGTCCACGGTGAGGCCCTCGCTGACGCCCTGGCTGCGCAGCGCGCGCAGGGCGCGGACCTGGAGCAGCGACAGCGCGTCGACGTACGGGGAGCGCAGCTGTACGGCGCGGCCGAGGACGCGGCGGTTGGCGAGCGGCCACTCGTTGCCCGTCACCCGCAGCACCCACTCGCGGGTGAGCCGCAGCTCGCCGAGCACGAGCTCGGCGAGGTCGTCGCGGTCGCCGAGGGCCAGGTACTGCGCGGCGATGTCCTCCTGCGTCTTGGCGAGGCCCATCTCCACGGTGTCGAGCAGCGTGGTGAACAGGGGCCACTCGCGGTACGCGGCCTGCAGCTCCTCGAGCCCGCCCGGCTGCTCGCCGGCCGAGCGCAGCGACGTGCCGAGGCCGAACCAGCCCGCGAGGTTGATGCGCGCCTGCGACCAGGAGAACACCCAGGGGATGGCGCGCAGGTCGTCGAGCGAGTTGACCGACAGGCCGCGCTTGGCGGGGCGGGAGCCGATCGGCAGCAGGCCGACCTCCTCCAGCGGAGTCACCTGGGAGAACCACTGCGGGAAGCCCTCGGACTTCACGAGGCCGTGGAACGCGGCGCGCGACGTCTCGTCGAGCGCGGCGGCCAGCGGCGCGAACCGCTCCCGGGCGTCGGCGTTCCGCTTCTCCACCGTCGGGGCCGAGGCGAGCAGCGTCGCCGCGGCGACCTGCTCGATGTGCCGCGCGGCGATCGTCGGGTCGCCGTAGCGGGCGAGGATGACCTCGCCCTGCTCGGTGAGCTTGAAGCGGCCGTCCACCGAGTGCGGCGGCTGCGCGAGCACCGCGCGGTTGGCAGGGCCGCCGCCGCGGCCGAGCGAGCCGCCGCGGCCGTGGAACTGGGTCAGCGTGATGTCGTGGCGCTGCGCCCACTCGGCGATCCGCGACTGCGCCTTGTGCAGGGCGAGGGTCGCGGCGACCGGGCCGACGTCCTTCGACGAGTCCGAGTAGCCGAGCATGACCTCGACGCGCCGGCCGTTCTCCGCGAGGCGGCGCTGCACCTCGGGGAACTCCAGCATCGCCTCGAGGATGTCGACCGAGTTCTCCAGGTCGTCGAAGGTCTCGAACAGCGGCACGGCGTCGACGACGGGGGCGTCGTCGCTGCCCTCGAAGGCGAGCGCGGCGAGCCGGTAGACGGCGGCCAGGTGCTCGGGCGCCTGCGTGAACGACACGATGTAGCGGCGGGCGGCGCGGATGCCGAACCGCTTCTGCACGGCGCCGAGGGCGCGGTACGTGTCGAGCACCTCGACCGTGCGCTCGGAGAGGTCGCCGTGGATGCCCTTCTCGTCGATCTCCGCGAGGGCCGCGGCGTGCACCTGCGAGTGCTGGCGCACCTCCAGCTCGGCGAGGTGGAACCCGAAGGTCTGCACCTGCCACACGAGCTTCTGCAGGTCGCCGTAGGCGGCACGCGGGGCGCCCGCCTCGACGAGGGAGCGCTGCACGACCTCGAGGTCGGCGACGAGCTCCTCCGGCTCCCGGTACCCGAGGTCCGCGTCGCGGCGACGGGTCGCGGCGACACGGCCGGCGACGGCGAGGACGGCGGCGCGGTGCGGCTCGTTCGGCGAGTCGGCGGCGGCGCGGGTGACGAGCTCGTCGGAGAGCTGGCGCATCCGCTGCCAGAGCGCCTTGAGCTCGGCCGACGCCGGCGTGCCCTCCTCGTCGAGCGTGAGCTTGCGCCCCGTCTCGACGGCGGCCTTCTCGAGCGCGCCGAGCGCGTGCTCGGCGGCGAGGGTCGCGGCCTGCCGGGTGACCTCGGCGGTGACGTTCGGATTGCCGTCGCGGTCGCCGCCGATCCAGGAGCCCAGGTGGACGAACGGGCGCGCGACGGGCGGCACGCTGCCGGCCTCGCCGTCGAGCAGCCAGTCGTCCAGGCGGCGGTACACCTCGGGGAAGGTGGAGAACATCGTGGCGTCGAAGACGCCCATCGCGGTCTTCACCTCGTCCAGCACGGACGGCTTGTGCGCGCGGATGGGCGACGTGCGCCACATGGTGTCGATCTCGGCGAGCAGGCGGCGCTCGTTCTCGGCGAGCGTGGTGCCACCGGGACGCATCGTGTCGCGGTCGGCGACCAGCGAAGAGATGCGGCGGACGGCGCCCGAGACGGCGCGACGGCGGGCCTCGGTGGGGTGCGCGGTGAGGACCGGGCGGAACTCGATCTCGCCCAGGCGCCGCAGCGCCTCGTCGCGGCCGACCTCCTCCGCGAGCTGCGTGAACGCCTGCGGCAGCGAGTCCTCGATGACGACTCCCGACGCGGCGTCCGACTCGCGCGCCCGCAGCACACGGACACGGTGGTACTCCTCGGCGAGGTTCGCCAGATGGAAGTAGCACGTGAAGGCCCGCGCGACCTGCTCGGCGCGCTCCGGCGTGAAGCCGGCCACGACCTCGGCCGCCTCCGCCAGCGTCGCGCCGCCGTCGTCCGCCCCGTAGGCGCGGATCGTCAGGCCGCGGAGACGCTCGACGTCGTCGAGCAGGCTCTGACCACCCGCCTCCTTCAGCACGGTGCCGAGCAGCCCGCCCAGCAGGCGGATGTCGTCCCGCAGGGGGTCGGGCATCTCGTGGCGTGCCACCACGCGTTCGATCGAGCCGGTGGATCCCAGGTTCTCGCTCACGGGACCAGAGCGTAAGCCGTCTCGCCGTCCGGGCGTCGAGCCGTCCGGCAGGTGACCCCTGGACTGTGGCTCAGCCCACCCATGACGGGTCGTCGAGGAGCTCCTGCAGCTCGTTGACCAGGCGCGCCGTGTGGAAGCCGTCGGCGGCGGCGTGGTGGACCTGCACGGCCAGCGGCAGGAGCACCCGGCCGTCCCGCTCGACGTACCGGCCCAGGGTGACGATCGGCGCGAGGTGGCTCCAGGCGTCGCGGATGGTCAGCGTGAACCCGGTGAACGACGCCCACGGCAGGCTGGACACGTCGAACGCGTTCGGCGGCGGCGCACCCTGCGGGAAGAAGTCCGTCGAGCCCCCGTGCTCGGCCAGCACCGCGGTCGCGGCGTCGTGGAACGCGCCGAAGTCGGCGTCGTAGGGCGCCCAGACGCACGAGAACGTCTCCCGTTCCACGTGGAACACCGTGAATGCCGGGTGCACGACCGGCCAGACGGCGGGCGCACCGTCCTCGGTGAGGACCATGCGGAACTCGTCGTGCCGGTTCACGACCGTCGCGAGCGCCCACACCTGCGCCACGTACGTGCGGCGCGACGACGTGCGCAGCGCCGCCACGAACGCCGTCGCGTCCAGCTCCACGGTCATCGCGTACGTGCACGGCGACGCCCGGTAGTGCTCGAAGTGCTTCCGGCGCGGCCAGGTGTCCAGGTCGATCGGGGCTGGTGTCTGCATGCTCCCCAGCGTCGCAGCGACCATCGGCTCTCGGCAGCGCATTTCTGGTCGCCCCGACCGACGGTGCCGCGTGCGGGAGCGGGCGAGCGTCGCGGTTAAGGTCGTCCCCGGCAGATGGTCCCCACGGACCGGTGGCACGGCCGGACGACGGACGGAGCGAACGGCAGATGACGAGGGTGTACGCGGTCAGCGACGTGCACGGCTACCGCGACGTCCTGGTGCGTGCCCTGGCCGAGGAAGGACTCACGGACGCAGACGGACGGTGGGCCGGCCGGGACGCCCGGCTCTGGTTCCTCGGGGACTACCTGGACCGCGGGCCGGACGGCGTCGGCGTCATCGACCTCGTCCGGCGGCTCGTCGACGAGTCCGGAGGCGCCGTGGCGGCGCTCCTCGGCAACCACGAGGTGCTGGCGCTCGGGATGCGGCGGTTCGGTGCGACGACGGTCCCGCCGCCCGGCGAACCCGGGCGGAGCTTCGCACGGTCGTGGGCCCGCAACGGCGGCCTCGACCGCGACCAGGCGCGGCTCACCGACGAGCACGTCGCCTGGCTGGGCGCCCTGCCGATGGCGGCGCACGACGCCGGTGCGCTCCTCGTGCACTCGGACACCCTCGCCTACCTCGGGTGGGGTCGGACCCTCGAGGACCTCAACGCCGCCGGGCGGGACCGGCTGGCGAGCGACGACCTCGTGGTGTGGTGGGAGACGTGGCGGGACCTCACGTCCCGCGCGGCCTTCCGCGGGGAGCACGGTCCGCGGGCCGCACGAGAGCTGCTGGACCACCTCGGTGGTGACCGGGTCGTGCACGGGCACAGCATCGTCGCCGAGATGCTCGGCACGGCGTACACGGACGTCACGGAGCCGCACTCCTACGCCGACGGCCGCGCGCTCGCCATCGACGGTGGGGTCTACGAGGGCGGGCCCTGCCTCGTCGCGCGGCTCGCCTGACGTCCGGACGCCCCGGCCGACCCCGACCAGCTCCCCCGCGGGCGAACCGACACCCTAGGCCGCCAGGTCCTCCGGCCCGTCGTCCGGAAGCTCGACGACGACCTTGCCCTTCGCGCGGCCGCGCTCCAGGTAGGCGTACGCGCGGGCGATGTCGGCGAACGCGAACGTCCGATCGACCACGGGGCGCAGGTGCCCGTCGTCGACGAGGCCCGCCAGGACGGCGAGGTCCGACCCGCTCGGGTGCATGAAGAGGTAGCGGTAGCGGACGCCCGCGCGGCGGGCCCGGCGTCGGATCGCGGTGCTCGCCGCCCACAGGAGGGCCGCCTTGAGGGGGCCGGCCTCCAGGTCGACGCGTGCGGTCGTCGCGTCCGGGAGGCCGGCCACGGAGACGACGGTCCGGCCCGGCTCGAGGATCGTGAAGGCGTCGGTGAGGTCCTGCCCCCCGGTGAGGTCGAACACGCCGTCGTAGTCGTGCAGGACGTCGGCGAACCGCTCGCTCCGGTAGTCCACCACCCGCGTGGCGCCGAGCGAGCGCACGAGGGCCGTGCCGCGGACGGACGCCGTCGTCGTGACCTCCGCGCCGAGCCAGACCGCGAGCTGGATGGCAAGGGTTCCGACGCCGCCCGCGCCGCCCGTGACGAGCACCCGGTCCCCCGGGGCCACCTTCAGCTCGTCGCGCAGGGCCTGCAACGCGGTGAGCCCGGCCAGCGGCAGCGACGCGGCCTCGACGAACCCGAGCGACGCGGGCATCGCCGCCACCAGGCCCTCAGCGACCGCCGCGTACTCGGCGAACGCGCCCAGCCGCCGCTTGTCGACCCGCGCGAAGACCCGGTCGCCCACCGCGAACCGGGTGACCCCGGCCCCGACGGCCGCCACCTCACCGGCGAGCTCGCTGCCCGCGACCAGCGGGAGCCGGAGCCGGGTGATCACCCGCAGGCCGCCGTCGCGCGTCTTGTGGTCGATCGGGTTCAGGCCCGCCGCCCGCACGCGGACCAGCACCTCGCCCGGTCCGGCGACCGGGCGCGGCACCTCGCGCAGCTCCATCACGCCCGGGTGGCCGTAGCGCCTGAGCACGTACCCCTGCATCCGCACGTTCCCTCCCTCGGTGGTCCGCCACGCACCGCCCGCCGCCCGCCGCGACGTCCAGCGCGCGCCGCGGGCCGCGCCCCCATAGCGTGACACCGCGACCGGGCCGCGCTACCTGCGGCAGCGTCCGGCCGTCGTGACGAACCCCTGTCCCGCACCTCCCCGGCGGGACGTCACCCGCACCCCCGAGGAGGTACGGCCATGGCCGTCCAGGTCAGCATCGACAACTTCGCCCGCGCGGAGACGGACACGATGATCGCGAGGATGCTGCCGATGGTGGGCGGCCTCGGGACGTTCCACCACGACCGCGTCCTGGCCCCGCTCGACGAGCAGCCCGTGATCCGTCAGAACCGGGACACGCTGTACTCGGTGGCGATCGTCGACCTGGGCGCGGGGGAGGCGACGCTGACCGTGCCCGAGGTCGGTGACCGGTACCTGTCGGTGATGGTGATCAACCAGGACCACTACATCAACCGGGTCCTCCACGAGGCGGGCCCGTCCGTCCTCTCCCGCGACGAGTTCGGCACGGACTACGTGGTCGTCGCGGCGCGCACGCTCTTCGACCCGACGAGCCCCGCCGACGTCGAGGAGGTGCACCGCCTCCAGGACGGGCTCACCCTCGTCACCGCAGAGCAGCGCGAGTTCGTGCGCCCCGACTACGACCCGGCCAGCCACCAGGAGGTGCGCGGGGCCCTGCTCACCCTCGGCCGCACGATGGGCGGCCTCGAGCACTGCTTCGGCCGGGCGGAGGACGTCGACCCGGTGCGGCACCTCGTCGGCACGGCGCTCGGGTGGGGCGGCCTGCCCGACGCCGAGGCGTCGTACCTGAACGTCGAGCCGCGGCTCTCGGTGGGGCGGTACACGATCACGTTCGACGACGCGCCGGCCGACGCGTTCTGGTCGCTCAGCGTCTACAACGCCGACGGCTACTTCGAGCCCGGCCCGAGCGGCCTGACGAACGTGAACTCCGTCTTCGCGACGCCGGACCCGGACGGCCGCGTCACGATCCACCTCGGCGACTGGCCCGACGACACGCCCCACCGCATCCCGCTGCCCGAGGGGTGGAACTTCACCGTCCGCCTGTACCGGCCGCGGCTCGACGAGCTCGCCGCCTGGACGGTCCCGCCCGTCGTGCCCGCCTGACGCCGGCGCACGTCATAGCGTGGCGGCGGCCAGCGTCCCGCCGCCCGCGTGCGCGATCTCGACGCGCGCGATCCGGTCCAGCGGCACCGACGACGCCGCGCCGAGGCCGGTGGAGGCCGTGCCCGACCCGGTCCACGTCGCGGCGACCGTGCGTCCGCCGTCGTGGTCGACGAGGACGAGCTCGTAGGTCGGCGCCGCCGCAGGGTCGTAGCCGCCCGAGCGCGGCGGGTAGGTGCAGCTCCACTCCAGGCTGGTCCCCCACGCGCGGGGTGTCGCGGTGAGCGACGCCCGCACGTCGACCGCGCCCACCGGCTCGAGGTCCACGGCCGTGGACTGCGCGACCGGCGCCGGCGACGAGGGTGCCGGGCCCGGACCCTCCCCCGCGCCGCCGAGCGCCAGCCCCGTGCCGACCCCGCCCACCAGCAGCACCGACGCCGCCACCGCAGCCACCGATCGGCGCCGGCGCCGCGAGCGCCGGGCCGCGCCGGCCAGGGCCGCGAGGGGCACGACGTCCGCCAGGTCGCCGTCGTCGCCCCCGCCCACGTCGCGGCCTGCGTCCCCGCCCGCGGCCGTGCCCGCAACCGTGCCCCGGGGGTCCGACGCGAGGGCGTGCTCCGCGGGCACGGAGGCGAGCAGCCCGGGCAGGCCCGCGAGCTCCGCGACCGCCGCACGGCACGCGTCGCAGCCGGCCAGGTGCTCCTCGTAGTCCCGCCGGTCGGCCGGGCTCAGCGCGCCCAGGACGTACGCCGCGTCCCACTCGCGGTACGGGTCGGTCGGCGCGGTCATGGCGTCACTCCCTTCTCCTGCAGGGCGAGCCGCAGGGCGCGCAGGGCGTAGTGCATGCGGGACTTCACGGTCCCGGGCGGGACGTCGAGCTCGTCGGACAGCTCGGCGACGGACCGTCCGCGGTAGTAGGCGCCCACGACGACGGCGCGGTGCTCGGCCGACAGGTCCGCGAGCGCGTCGGCGACGAGCCAGGCGTCCAGGACCGCCTGGGTCCGGTCCGGCTCGGGCTGCTCGGGCAGGCGCCCGGTGGCGCGCTCGCGCGCGTGGCGCGCGCTGCGGAGCTGGTCGACCACGAGGTGGCGCGCCACCGTGAACAGCCAGGCGCGCACGGACTCCTCCGGCCGTTCCAGCACCTCGGGGTGGCGCCACAGGCGCAGCAGCGACTCCTGCACCACGTCCTGCGCGTCGGTGTCGGCGGGCACCAGCCGCGCGACGAAGCGCTGCAGGTCCGGGGCGTGCGCGGCGTGGATGGCCTCGAGGAGCTGCTCGTCGGCGCGGGAGCGCGGCCTCATGACCGCTCCAGCACCAGCGAGATCTCGACGGCGCCCTCGTGGTCCACGCGGACGAAGCCGAGCGACGGCGCTGCGACGTCGTGGTCCGCGAACGTCACCGGCACCTCGGCGACGACCTGCACGACCTCCCCGACGGCCGCGACCTGGGCCGCGGCCACGACGTCGCGCGTCACGCCGTGCACGGTCAGCTCGCCCGGCAGGTCCACCTCGGTGGCGCCGGCGGCGAGCGGCACGGGCTCGGTGACCGTGAAACGCGCGGTCGGGTACGTCCCCACCTCCATCACGCTGCCACGGAAGTACGCGTCCCGCGGCGGTTCGTCGGTGTGGATGCTCGCGACGTCGACCGTCACCTCGCCCGACGTGAGCGCGCCGTCCTCGACGGTCACGGTGCCGGTCACCTGGTCGGTCCGCCCGGTGACGGTCACGTCCTCGCCCCGCAGCACCTCGTGCACGCGGTAGCCGGCCTCCGACCCGGGTGCCACCGTCCACGTGCCGTCGAGGGCCGCGGGGTCGGCGAGCGGAGCCCCCGACGTGGAGAGCGTCGGGACCTCCGCCGCGGCGCGGTTGGCGTGGTCGGCGTACAGGCCGGGGCCGACGAGCACGGCGGCGCCGCCGAGCAGGACCAGCCCGGCTCCCGCCCCCACCAGCACCTTCGTCCGTGTCCGCACGACCGCTCCTCCCGCCCCGGGCCGCGCCCGCCCGCGCGGCTCCACCCCGCACGACGAGGCAGGGCGCCCGAAGGTTCAGGTGAACCGCCGGCGCCGCGATCTCGTCGTCCCTCACAGCAGCACCCGAGCGGAGAGTCCGAGCCGGAGGAGTCATCATGCGCACCACGAGGTCACGACTGGCCGCCCTCGCCGCGGCGGCGGCGCTCGCCACCACCCTGGCCGCGTGCGGCGGCGGTGGTGGGAGCGGCGGCTACGGCGGCGGGGCGAGCACCCCGACCGACACCATGTCGGGCTCGTCCTCCGGCGGCGGGTCGGGGAGCGCCGGCGCGCTGTCCACCGCCGACAGCGACCTGGGCACGATCGTCGTGGACGGCCAGGGCATGACTGTCTACTACTACACGCCCGACGAGGCCGGGTCGGGCAAGAGCGAGTGCACCGGCGAGTGCCTGGCCGCGTGGCCCCCGGTGCACGCCGGCAGCACGACGCCGGAGGTGCAGGGCGTGACGGCCGAGGTCGGCACGATCACCGGCAACGACGGGGAGTCCCAGGTGACGCTCGACGGCCGCCCGGTCTACCTGTACGCGGGGGACGCGGCGCCGGGCGACGTCGCCGGCCAGGGCATCCAGGACGTCTGGTGGGTGGTGGCGCCGGACGGCTCCGAGATCACCACGATGCCCGGCTCGGGCGGCGGGGGGTACTGACGCGGCACCCGCGGCGCACGGTCACGGCCCGGTGTGCCGCCGCAGGATCGTGGCGGCGTCGGTGCCGCGCGGCAGGACGCCGTACAGGTGGCCGCGGTCGGCACCCAGCCGGGCGGCCACGAACGCGTCGGCCGACGCGTCCGGGGCGTGCCGCACCATGAGCGACGCCTGCAGCCCGACGGCGAGGGCCTCGACGACGCGGCGCGCGGAGGCCTGCTGCCCGGCGGGGTCCGCGCCGGCGAGCCCGGTGAGCACCGCGCGGGTCGCGGCGAGGTGTGCGTCGAGGTCGCGGTGGGCGCCGGCGGCGAGCGCGAGCTCGGCGTCGACGGCGGCCAGCGACGCCGGCTCGCGCGTCATGGCTCGCAGCACGTCGAGCGCGACGACGTTGCCCGAGCCCTCCCAGATCGCCATCACCGGCTGCTCGCGGTAGCGCCGGGCGAGCGGGAACGCCTCGGTGTACCCGTTGCCGCCGAGGCACTCCATCGCCTCGTACGCGTGCTGCGGTCCGCGCTTGCACACCCAGTACTTCGCGACGGCGGTGGCCAGGCGGCGGAACGCCCGCTCGCTCTCGTCGTCCGCGTCGTGCGCCGCGGCGAGGCGCATCGAGGTGAGCGTCGCGGCCTCGGACTCCAGCGCCAGGTCGGCGAGCACCGCCGTCATCGCGGGCTGGTCCACGAGGGCGGCGCCGAACGCCGTCCGGTGCCGCGCGTGCCACAGCGCCTCGGCGACGCCCTGGCGCATCCCGGCCGCGCTGCCGTGCACGCAGTCCAGCCGGGTGCGCTGCACCATCTCGATGATCGTGCGCACGCCTCGGCCCGGCTCCCCCACCAGGTGCCCGACCGTGCCGTCCAGCTCGATCTCGGCCGACGCGTTGGACCGGTTGCCGAGCTTGTCCTTGAGCCGCTGGAGGCGGAAGACGTTGCGGGTGCCGTCCTCGAGGACGCGCGGCACGAGGAAGCAGGACTGGCCGTCCGGGGCCTGGGCGAGCACGAGGAACGCGTCCGACATCGGCGCCGAGCAGAACCACTTGTGGCCGGTGAGGACGTGCGTGCCGTCCCCGGCCGGCACGGCGCGCGTCGTGTTGGCCCGCACGTCGCTGCCGCCCTGCTTCTCCGTCATCGCCATGCCCACGAGCGCGCCGGGCTTGGCGCCGGGCGCGGCGAGGGCGCCGTCGTACCCGGTGGCGAGCAGGCGCGGCTCCCAGAGCGCCGCCAGGTCGGGGGCGTGCCGCAGGCTGGGGACGGCGGCGTGCGTCATCGACACCGGGCAGGCGTGGCCGGGCTCGACCTGCCCGAAGAGGGAGAACAGCGCGCCGCGGACGACGTTCGCCCCCGGCCGCGGGTCCGCCCACGCGCTCGTGTGCGCGCCGCGGGCGACTGCCGCGGAGATCACCTCGTGGTAGGCGGGGTGGTACTCGACCTCGTCGATCCGCCGTCCCCGCCGGTCGTGGGTGCGCAGCACCGGCTCGTGGGTGTTCGCGAGCTCCGCGGCCCGCTGGAACGCCGCGCTCCCGACGTGCGCCCCCGCCTCGACGAGCCTCTCCTCGCCCCAGCCCCCGCCGAAGGCGTGCACGGCGTCGCGCAGCACCGGGAAGTCGAGGTACTCGTTGACGTCCACCCGCTCCGGCGGCTGGTTGGTCACCTCGTGCGTGCGGTGCCCGCCCGCGTGCACGTCCTCGTCGACGGTCACGGCGGCTCCTTCCTCAGGTCGTCAGGAGGCGTACGCGCCCTGCCACACGGTGTCGAACGGCGTGCGGGCCTCGACGCGCGCCTCGATGCCCTGCGTCACCATGTCCTTCGCGACGCGGACCGCCTCGGGGACGTCGGCGCCCTTGGCGAGCTCGGCGGTGATGGCGGCGGCGAACGTGCAGCCCGCGCCGGAGACGCGCTCCTCGCCCACCTTGGGCGTGGCGAAGACGGTGACCTCGTCACCGTCGAACAGGACGTCGACGGCGTCGGGGCCGGCCAGCTCGACGCCGCCCTTCGCGACCACGTACCGGCGGCCGTGGCCGTCGCCCAGCCGGGCGTGGATGCGGCGCGCGGCCTCGGTCAGCTCCTCGACGGACGTGATGTCGTCCATGCCCGCGAGCGTCTTGGCCTCGAACAGGTTGGGCGTCACGACCGTGGCCAGCGGGAGCACCCGCTCGCGCAGCGCGGTGTCGGTGTCGAGCGCGGCACCGGGCTCCTGGCCCTTGCAGATCAGCACCGGGTCGAGGACGACGTGGCGCCACGGCTGCGTCTCCAGCGAGCGGGCGACGACGTCGATCGTCGCGGGCGTGCCGAGCATCCCGATCTTGACCACGTCCAGCGCGTGGGTGGACGTCGCGGCCTCGAACTGGTCCGCGATGACCTGCGGCTCCACGGGCACGAACCGGTGGCCCCAGTCGTGCTTCGGGTCGAACGAGACGATGCAGGTCAGCGTCCCCACCCCGTAGGTGCCGAGCTGCTGGAAGGTCTTGAGGTCGGCCTGGATCCCGGCCCCTCCCGTGGCCTCGGACCCGGCGATGACGTACGCGAGCGGCGGCGTGGTGCTCATGGTGGGCCAGCCTACGACGGTGGCGGACGGGTGTTGTCGGGCGCGATCCGTAGGGTGGGCGCATGAGCGTGAAGATCGGGGCCCACGTCGACCGGACCGACGCCGTCGCGCAGGCGGCGGAGATCGGGGCGGAGGTGGTGCAGGTGTTCCTCTCCGACCCGCAGGCCTGGAAGGTGCCGCCGCTCGACCATCCCGGCGGCGCGGAGGCCTTCCGCGAGGAGACGGCGGCCGCGGGCCTCGACGTCTTCGTGCACGCGCCGTACGTGATCAACGTGGCGTCCACCAACAACCGCATCCGCATCCCCAGCCGCAAGCTGCTCCAGCAGATCATGACCGGCGCCGGCGAGATCGGGGCGAAGGGCGTCGTCGTGCACGGCGGGCACGTCACCGCGAAGGACGACCCGGACGTCGGCTTCGACAACTGGCGCAAGGCGATCGACGCGCTCGAGACCGACGTGCCCGTGCTCATCGAGAACACCGCGGGCGGCGACTTCTCGATGGCCCGCCGCCTCGACCGGCTGGAGATGCTCTGGGCCGCCGTGATGCGGGCGAACGGGGCCGAGAACGTCGGCTTCACGCTCGACACGTGTCACGCGTGGGCGGGCGGCATCGACCTCGCCACCGCCGTCGACGACATCCGCGCGATCACCGGCCGCATCGACCTGGTGCACGCCAACGACTCCCGCGACACTGCGGGCTCCGGGGCCGACCGCCACGCGCACTTCGGCGACGGGAACATCCCGCCCGAGCAGCTCGTCGGCGTGGTCGCCGCCGCCGGCGCGCCCGTCGTGTGCGAGACGCACGGCGACATGGGCCCCGACATCGCGTGGCTCCGGGAGCGGCTGGCCGCCTGACCTCCGCCTGCCGGTAGGCCTGTGGACGCCGGGCGGGCCGGGTGCCGTGGTCGCTCGACGAGATCGGGCGGGAGCCGCTCAGCCGGTGGCGAGCCCGGCGTCGTGCACGACGATGGCGGCCTGCACGCGGTTGGCGGCGTCCAGCTTGGTGAGGATGCGCGACACGTGCGTCTTCACCGTCGGGACGCTCATGTAGAGCGCGGCGGCGATCTCGGCGTTGGACAGCCCGCGCGCGACGGCGAGGGCGACGTCGCGCTCGCGCTCGGTCAGCGTCTCCAGCCGCGCGGCGGCGGCCCTCCGGCCGTCGGGGGCGGACCGGTCGGTGACCCGCGCGATGAGCTGTTCCGCGACGCGCGGCGACAGGGTCGGCTCCCCCGCCGCGGCCGCCCGGACGGCCGCGACCAGGCGGTCCGGCGGGGTGTCCTTGAGCAGGAACCCAGCCGCGCCCGCGCGGAGGGCCTCGACGATCATGTCGTCCGCGTCGAACGTGGTGAGCACGATGACCCGCGCGTCGGGCACCGACCGGAGCCGGCGCGTCGCCTCGATGCCGTCCAGGCGGGGCATGCGGATGTCCATGAGGACGACGTCGGGCTGCTCGCGCGCCACGACGTCCAACGCCTCGAGCCCGTCCGACGCCGTCGCGACGACCTCCAGGTCCGCGTCGCCGCCCAGGATGAGCGTGAGCCCGGAGCGCACCAGCGCGTCGTCGTCGACCAGCACCACACGCGTCGTCCCGCTCATGCCGCCCACCTCATGCCGCCCACCTCATGCCGCCCACGGTAGCCAGGCCTCCAGCACGAACGCCGCGGCGCGCCCGTCGCGCGACGCCGGGTCCGCCGTCGTGCCGTACGACAGGCGTCCGCCGACGAGCTCCACGCGCTCCGTGAGCCCCACCAGGCCGAGGCCCGACGGCGGGGGCACGGACGCCTCGGGCACGGGCCCGACGCTGCGGACCGGGTTGCGCACGACGATCGTCAGCCCCTCGCCCGGCGCGCCCGTGACGGCGACGGCCACGGGCGCCCACGGAGCGTGCTTGCGCGCGTTCGTCAGCCCCTCCTGGACGATCCGGTACGCGTGCCGGCTGACCGCCTCGCCGAGCCCCGCGGCCCGCTCGGCCAGGTCCTCGATCCCCTCCACCCGCACGTCGGCCCCGTTCGCGCGGGCCTCGGCGAACAGCTCGGCGAGGTCGGCCAGCGACGGCTGCGGGGGCTCCGGCGGCACGCCGCCCTCCCCGTCCCCGGCGAGCGGGTCGCGCAGCACACCCAGCACCTCCCGCAGCTCGGTCAGCGCGGCGTGCGCGTTGTCCCGCACGACGCCGGCGGTCTCCGCGACCTTCTCCGGCGGCAGGTCGGTGCGGTAGGCCAACGCCCCCGCGTGCATCGCGACGAGCGAGATCCGGTGCGCCAGCACGTCGTGCATCTCGCGGGCGATGCGCGTCCGCTCCGCCGTGCGTGCCTGCGCCACCCGGCTCACCTGCTCCCGCTCGGCCGTCTCGGCCCGCTCCTGCAGCGACGCGAGGTGCTCCCGGCGCAGGCCGATGTACGCGCCGATCCACACGAACAGGGCATACATCACCGCGCCGCCGACGAGCTCGATCCACCGGTCGTAGGACTCCGGGGTGACGTACGGGTGCAGCGTGCTGTGCACCCGTCCCGCGGCCACGAACACCACCCCGACGACGGCGATCTTCCACCACCGCCGCGTCGTGGCCAGGGAGATCACCGCGATGGTCTCGGCGCCGACCACCAGGGACGAGACCGTCGCCCCGACGCACAGCACCAGCGCGATCGTCAGGGGGGCCTTGCGGCGCAGGAGCAGCAGCCCCAGCCCGACCAGCCCCACGAGGAAGTCCAGCGCCCACTGCCCGTCGGTCATCTGCCGCTGGCCGGTGTCCACCTCCCAGGCCACGAGGACCATCACCGTCAGGCCGGTGAGGAGGGCGACCAGCACGCGCCACGTCTCGCCCCACACCCGGCGGGCTCGGGACGGACGGGCAGGGGCGGTCGGCACGACGTCGAGCCTAGGCAGCAGCGGCACCGCGGGCATCCGCCGGCCGGAGGTGCCGCATCCTCCGGAAGGAGGACACGAACCATCCCCTCGCCGGACGCGGCGCCCGCCCGCGCCCGGGCAGGGTGGAGCCATGATCACCGTGGAGCACCTCACCAAGAGATACGGGCCGGCCGTGGCCGTGGACGACGTGTCGTTCACCGTCGAGCCCGGCCACGTGACCGGCTTCCTCGGCCCCAACGGCGCCGGCAAGTCCACGACGATGCGCATGATCTGCGGCCTCACGCCGGCCACGTCGGGCTCCGCCCGCGTGCTCGGCAAGCCGTTCACGGCGCTCGCCAACCCCGGCCGACGCGTGGGCGTGCTGCTCGACGCCGGCGCCCAGCACTCCGGCCGCACCGGGCGCGAGGTGCTCACCCTCGCCGCCCTCATGACCGGCGTCGACCGCCGCCGCATCGACACCACGCTCGACCTGGTGGGGCTCACCGACCGCGAGGCGGCCCGCCGCGTGGGCCAGTACTCCCTCGGCATGCGGCAGCGGCTCGGGCTCGCGTCCGCGCTGCTCGGCGACCCCGAGGTGCTGATCCTCGACGAGCCGGCCAACGGCCTCGACCCCGCCGGCATCCGCTGGATGCGCGACCTGCTGGACGACTTCGCCTCCCGGGGCGGCACCGTGCTGCTCTCGTCGCACCTGCTGCGCGAGATGGAGGCGGTCGCCGACCGGATCGTCGTCATCGGCCGCGGCCGCGTCGTCGCCGAGGGCCACAAGGACGACCTGCTCCGGCAGGCCGGCGCGTTCGTCCGCTCCACCGACGACGCCGCGCTCGCCCTCGCGCTGCGCCAGGGCGGCGCCGGCGTGGAGGAGCTGGCGACCGGCGGGCTGTCGGTCGAGGCCGAGCCCATCGACGTCGGCCGCGCGGCCGCCGCGGCGGGCGTCGTGCTCGCCGAGCTGCGCGCCGCCGACTCCCGCGGCCTCGAGGACCTCTTCCTCGAGCTCACCGCCGACGACGCCCGCGAGCAGACCCGCATGGAGGTGTCGGCATGACCACCGCGACCCCGACCCGCGCCGCCGGCGCGAGCCGCACGAACCGCCCGGGCGCCGACCTGCGCCCCGTGTCCTTCGCGACCCTCACGCTCGTCGAGTGGCGCAAGCAGCTCGACACCCGCGCAGGCCGCTGGATGCTGGCCGTCATCGCGATCATCACCGCGGCGGTGCTCGCCGTGATGATGGCGGTCAACGGCGGCAACCACTCGTTCAGCGCGTTCGTCGTCGGCACGACCACGCCGATGGCGATGCTGCTGCCCATCGTGGGCGTGCTCGCCGCGACTTCCGAGTGGTCCCAGCGGACCGCCCTGGTGACGTTCACGCTCGAACCCCGCCGCACGCGCGTCGGGCTGGCCAAGGTGGTCGGCGCGATCGGCTCCGGTCTCGCGCTCCTCGTGCTCACCGTGGGCCTGGCCGCCCTCGCGCACCTGCTCGTCGTCGCCTTCCGCGACGCCGACCCGGCCTGGGACGTCTCCCTGCGGGCCGTGCTCTACCTGGCGCTCTCCGTCGTGCTGTTCATGGCGCAGGGCGTGGGCTTCGGCCTGCTGCTGCGCAGCACGCCGGCCGCGATCGTCACGCTGCTGCTCGCGCCGACGCTGTTCGGCCTGGTGGGCGGTCTCGTGCCGGGCATGGCCGACGTCCTGCCCTGGATCGACCTCGGCACCGCGGGCGAGCCGCTGCTCTTCGGCGGCGCGCTCGACGGCCAGGGCTGGGCCCAGCTCGCCACCGCGACGCTCATCTGGGTGGTCGCACCGCTGGCCGGCGGCCTGTGGCGGACGGCGCGCAGCGAGATCTCGTCGTCCTGACCTGATCAGCCCGCCTGATCAGCCGTCGAGGTGCCCGCGCATCTCGACGGCGATCTGGTCGGCGTCGAGCTGGTCCAGGGCCCTGCTCAGCAGGTCCGAGTCGTAGGTCCCCACGGCTCGGGCCTCGAGCAGGGCCTTGCGCTGCGCGGCGATGGTCGCGAGGCGCAGCTCGAAGAACTGGGCCGACAGCTCCTCGGGCGTCGCCTCCTCCTCGTCCTGGTCGGCCTGCTCGCGCACGACGACGGTCCGCACGCGCTCCACGACGTACGGGGCGTAGGGGGTGCCGTCCTTGCGGCGCAGCCCGGGGTCGTCGAGCATGTCCCGGGCGGTGCCGTCGACGATCTCGCGCAGCCCCTGGGTCCCCTCGTCGAACCGCGACGACGTGACCCCGGCCAGCCCGAGCCTCCGCACCACCCACGGCAGCGTGCCGCCCTGCACCAGCAGGGTGCCGGCCGCGACCCCGAACGCGATGAGGACCAGCAGGGACCGCTGCGGGAAGTCCTCCCTGGGCAGGGTCTGCGCCGCCGCGAGCGTCACGACGCCGCGCATGCCGGCCCACACGATGACCACGCCCTCCTTCGGCCCGAGCGGGGCGGCGAGCAGGTAGTCGACGTCGGCGATCCGGCGCGTGAACCGGCGGCGGAACTCGGCGATCCGATCCATGCGGCGCTGCCGGATCCGCTCCTTCTGGTCGTCGGACAGCCCGCCCGAGGCCGCGGCCCGCCGCTTCGCGGCCTCGAGCTGCACGCGGCGCTGCACCCGCCGGACCTGGCGGCGGGGGTTGCCGGCCTCCCAGACGCGCTGGTCGCCCTGCGTCCACACGGCCGAGAGCGCCTTCGCGGCGTCGGGCGTGATGATCCCGCGCGGGTCGGTGAACTCGTCGAGCTTCGCGGAGACCCGCTGCTCCATCCGGTCGAGCGTCTCGCGGACCTGCTCCGCGCGCCGTCGGCGAGCCGCGAGGTAGCGCAGCAGCGGCAGCACGAACAGCGCGCGCAGCGCGATGACGACGACCGCCGCGAGCGCCGCGACGCCGACCGCCGTCCACAGCGACCCGTGCGCCTCGCGGACGTCCTGGACGAGGCCGAACACCTCCAGGCCCATGGCGAGGAACAGCCCGCCCTCGAGCAGGGTCTCGATGGTGCGCCAGTTCATCCGCTCGGCCACCCGGTCCTGGGGACTGAGGTGGCGCGCCGAGAGCGTGCTGGTGACGAGGCCGGCCGCGACGGCGGCGACGATGCCGGAGGCGTCCAGCTCCTCGGCGGGCAGGTACGCCACGAACGGCACGACGAACGACACCGCGGTGGACAGCGCGGCGTGCCGCAGGTGCTCGCGCACCCACAGGCCGAGGCGACCGACGATCACGCCGATGAGGACGGCGAGCAGCACGGCCTTGAAGAAGCTTCCGACCACCCCCCACAGGCTGACGCTGGCGGCCGTCGCGGCGATCGCGGACCGCAGCAGCACCAGGGACGTCGCGTCGTTGAGCAGCCCCTCGCCCTCCAGCATCACGACGACGCGCTGCGGCGCCCCGAGCTTCTTGATGATCGACGTCGCGACCGCGTCCGTGGGGCTGACGATGGCGCCCAGCGCGATCCCCGCGGCGAGGTCGATGCCGGGGACGACCCACGAGAACACGAACCCGAGCAGCACCGCGGTGATGACGACGAGCAGCACGGCCATCCCGCCGATCGCCGTGAAGTCGCGCCGGAAGTCCATCGAGGGGAACGAGGCCGCCGAGGCGTAGAGCAGCGCGGGCAGCACGCCGACGAGGATGACCTCGGGGTTGATCGGGATGGCCGGGACGACGGGAAGGAAGCTCACGGCGACGCCGATCAGCACCAGGACCAGCGGTGCGGCGACCCCGGCCCGGGGGGCGAGCGCGGTGACGGCGATGACGACGACCGCTGCGAGCACGCCGAAGAGCAGGACTTCCATGCCGAACAACGTAGGCGCACCTCCGCGCGTTCTCCTGGGCCCGTCTCCGATCCGGTATCGGAGTGACCCACATCACACCTCGTCGGGACTTGCCGTAAAGATATATCGCGTCCTATCGTAGATACGTCGCCGCCCGAGGTCGAGGCGCCGCCGGCGCTCCCCGGGCGACACCGACCATCCATCCCGAACCAGTGAGGACACCGCTCATGCGTACCCCCCGAGACACGTCTTTCGACCCCCGCACCTACGACCCCCGGTCTTTCGACCGGCACCCCTTCGACCGTCAGCCCGGCCCGCGCGGCGACCGCCGCCGGCGGGGCGACTTCCCCGGCCCCGGCGGCTTCGGCCCCGGGTTCCCTCCGGGCCCGGGCTTCGGCCCCGGCTTCGGACCGCGCGGCCACCGGGGCGGCGGCCGCCGCGCCGGTCGCGGAGAGATCCGCGCCGCCCTGCTGCTGCTCCTCGCCGAGCAGCCGATGCACGGCTACCAGGTGATCACCGAGCTCGCCGAGCGCACCGACGGCCGCTGGCGCCCCAGCCCGGGCGCCGTCTACCCGGCCATCTCCCAGCTCCAGGACGAGGGCCTCGTCACGGTGGCCGACGACGGCGGACGCCGCCTCGCGTCGCTCACCGACTCCGGCCGCGCGTACGTCGAGGAGCACCGCGACGAGCTCGGCACCCCGTGGCAGAAGGTCGCGGAGGACCCGCGGCGCCAGGGGCACGAGCTGCACCACGCGATGCGCGCCCTGGGCGGCGCCGTCGAGCAGGTCGCCCGAGCGGGCACGCGCGCGCAGGCCGAGGCCGCGGCCGCGGTGCTCGACAAGGCGCGGCGTGAGGTCTACCTCGTGCTCGCGGACGACGTCGCCCCCGACGCCGACGCGGACGACACCGACGACCCGTCAGCCGAGGCCGACGATCTCGGTCGGTGACCAGCGGACGAGCCGGCCGGCGACCGCGAGCTGGACCCCCCAGCCGTCGCCGCCGAGCTCGACCTGCCACAGCTGACGACCCGAGGCGGCGTCGAGCGCTACCCAGTGCACGACGTCGCCTCGGGCGTAGTCCGGCACCACGAACGCGGCCAGCCGACCGTCGGTGAACGCCGCGTCGACGAACCGCGGCCCGTACGCCCCCATCGCGTCGAGCCCCTCCACCAGGTCGGGGCGCACCCACAGCACGTCCCCCGTGCCGAGGTCCACGCCGTGCACGCGCCGGCCCTCGTCCACCACCACGGCCACCTGAGCGGTCCGCACCAGCACGCTGGTGCTGCGCACGTCGGTGCGCCACAGCTCGGTCCCGTCGTCGGACGTCGCCACGGTCGCGGCGCCGCGCCGCGCGAGGTGCACGCCGTCCCCGCCCCCGTCCGTGCTGAGCGGCACGAGGTACCGCCCGCGCACCTCGCGCACCTCGGTGCCGTCGTCGCGCAGGATGCGGTCGGTGGCTGTGGGATCCTCGGCGCTGAGGTCGTCGGCGTCCGTGCGCACCGCGTAGCCGCCGCCGGTCAGCGGCTCCACGGAGAACCCCTCGAACGTCCCCGGGTCGGCCGGGCGGTCCAGGCGACCGCCGTCCGGCGTGAACCACGCGTCGATGCCGCACCCTCCGAGCCACAGCAGGCGGTCGGTGACCACCGTCTGGACGCCCCCGCGCAGGTCCACCCCCGACGTCGTGCCGTCGTCCGACCACCGCACGCACAACGACGGGTCCACCGCGCCGTCGAACGGGACCGTCTGCTGCCACCGGCGGTCGCCCGTGACCGCGTCCTCGACCCGGACCCGCAGGTCGTAGCCGTCCGAGATGGCCCCCGCGTCCGCGACGCCGGCCACGACGTCGTCCGCGACCCGCGGGTCCACGGGCGACGCCTCGCCCACCCACTCGACGGAGACCAGCGATCCGTCGCCGCCGGGGTAGAGCTCGGCCGGGGAGCCCTCCACCTCCCGCGCGCCCTCCACGGTGCCGTCGGCGGCGACCACGGTCACCGTGCTGCGCCGCACCCTGTCGCCCTCCGAGGCGCCGCCGTCGGAGGGCCTCGCCGTCACGCACACGATCCGGTCCGCGGTGTCCGCCTGGACGCCGCCCGACCACACCTGCATCCCCGGGCCGCACGAGCTCGCGCCGGCCGGGAGCGCCACCTGCCAGCGCCGCTCGCCGGTCTCGACGTCCAGGCCGAGGAGCGTGTCCTGGCGTTGCGCCACCACCAGCCCGCCGGCCACCGCCATGAGCCCGCCGGGTACGCTGCCCTCCGCCTCGACCCGCCACACCTCGTGCGGCTGGGCGCTCAGGTCCAGCACCCCGCCGGGCGCGGCGCGCAGGGCGGCGATGCGTCCGCGGTCGCCCACCGTGTCGACGACCACCGCCGTGAGCGCCGCCGCGACCACGACCACCGCGGCCACCAGCCGGCGGCCGCGCAGGGCGTCGCGCGCGCGGTCCAGCGCGCGGCGCCACGTCAGCGGCTCGGGCCCGGCGCCCGACGGCGGCGGGAACCCGTCCGGGCCGTCGTCGACGTCGTCGGGGTCGAGGTCGATGAGGAGGGGACCGCGGGACCCGGCGCTCCGGGTGGCGCGGACGACCGGCGCGTCCGCGGGATCCTCGACGTCGTCGGGCGCCGCGCCGTCCGCGTCGAGGTCGAACGTGTAGGCGTCCGGGCGGGCGCCGCGTCGTCGGGCCACCTCTCGAACCTAAGCCTGGCCCGCGTGCCCGGCGACCCGTGCGCGTCGCGGATGTTCAGGGCCCGCTCGTACCGCCCCTCAGAGCGCTCGGCGGCGCTCCACGGAGCGCGCGACGGCGAGCTCCAGCAGCGCGGTGCGGGCGCGCCGGCGGCGGTCGTCGGGGTCGACCGTGAGCCGGTCGCCGGGGTTGGCGCGACGCCCCGCCCCGGGGGCGGTCGCCGAGTGCGGCGAGGGCAGGACCGCCCGCGACGGGGCGGGGACGGGGGTCGGGACGGGCATCGTGGCAGCCATGGGAGACCTCCTTCGCGCGGCCCGGGCGGCCGCTCGTCCCCATGCTGCGCGGCGCCCGTTTCCGCGGTGTTGCCCGGGCGTCACGACCGCGTCAGGACCCGGGACGGCGGAGCGCTCAGAGGAAGACGGCGGTGCGCGGCCCGAGGGGGCGCACCAGCACCCGCCAGCTCACCGCCTGCGCCGCCAGGACGGCGGCGAACGCGCCCAGCACGGGCCAGGTCAGGGCGTGCAGCACCGCCGCGGGCGCGGCGAGGGCGAGCACCGCGGGCCCGACGACGGCGGCGGTCGCGGCCACCGGCACGACGGCGAGCAGCGGGCCGGAGACGCGCACGACGCCGGTGCGGTGCACGCCGCGGTCCAGGTCGAACCGGGCCGCGAGCGCCACCCCCGCGACGGCGACGAGCAGGACGGCGGCGACCAGCGCCGACGCCGTCCCGAGCGCCGCGACGGCGAGCGCGGCCAGCGCGGCCAGCGTGGCGAGCGCGGCGGCCGGCACGAGGGCGCGGCGGACACGCCGCCGGGCCTCCCGCGCGATCGCCTCGGGCGCCCGCGCGGCGACCACCAGCCCGCCGTGCACCCGCGCCGTCGCCACGGCGAGCCCCGCCGTGACGACCGGAAGCCCGAGCGCGAGCGCCTGCGCCGCGCCGGAGCCGCCGTCGGCCTGCGGCCCGACCACGGAGAACCGCACCCACGCGACGCCGGCCAGGGCACCGAACGCCGCCGGGAGCGCGAGGCTCGCCGCCTGCCCGACGGCGTCCCACCCCCGGCGCCAGCCCGGCGACGGCAGGCGGCTGCGCAGCCAGAGCGCGGCGTCGCGCACCACCCAGGCCACCAGCAGCGCCACCACGAACGGGTACCCGGCCGCCCAGAGCGTCGCCTCGACGTGGCCGAAGGCGGCGAGCAGCACGCCCGCCGCGGCGACCAGCCACACCTCCCCCAGCAGGAGGAACGGCGCGACCGTGGCCAGCACCGTGCGACGGCGCGCGTCGTCGCGGCCGCCGAGCGCGCGCACCAGCGGCACACCGCCCTGGACGGCGCCGTCGAGCGCGGCCCACCCCGCGAGCAGGACGGAGAGCAGCAGGCCCCAGCCGAGGACGTTCATCGGGTGCCTCCGAAGGTGAGGAGCTCGGCGCGGTCCTCGCGCCGGGTGCCGCCGTCGTCGCGCCCGTCGCCGTCGTCGGTGTCGGCGTCGTGCAGCACCTGGGCGGGCGGGGCGCCGAGAGCGAGCCGCGTCGTGCCGCGGCGGGCGAGGCGCGCCATCACCGACCAGTCGACGACGGCGAGGGTGACCATCACGCCGACGAGGACGACGAGGGACGCGATCACCGTGCCCGCGGACGCGCCGGAGACGGCGTCCTCGGTGCGCAGCACGCCCGCGATCGCCCACGGCTGGCGGCCGATCTCGCGGGCCGCCCACCCGAGCAGCGCGGTGAGGAACGGCACGGGCAGCAGCGCGGTGAGCGTGGCGTAGAGGCCGGTGCGCAGCGGCCGCCAGAGGCGGAACAGCACGTTGCCGGGCAGCAGGAGCAGCAGCACGCACCCGACGACGAACGCCAGTCCGGCGACGCCCTGCATCACGCCGTAGGCGATGCCCACGACCGGCGGGTCGCCGCCGGGCAGGTCCTGCAGGTAGGTGAACTGCGCGTACCCGAAGGAGGTCGCGACGAACGCGCCGACGGTGCCCGCGACCAGCCCGATCCGCATCGAGCGCCGCCACACGTCGTTCTCCGGCGACATGACGGCGCCCGGCAGGCCGGCCGCGACCACGCCCGGCAGCCGCGACGGCGCCCGGCGCAGGTGCCAGGCGCTGACGCCCACCAGCAGGAACGCGCCCGCCATGAGGCAGGCGCCCACGACGTGCAGCGCGGACAGCAGCGCTGCGGGGTTGGTGACCAGGGCCGCGGCGTCGGTGACGCGGGCGACGCCGTCCACCATCTCGACACCGACCGGGTTCCGCAGGAAGCCGTTCGCCACCATCACGGTGAACGCCGACAGGTAGCCGGTGACCACCACCGCCCAGAACGCCGCCGTGTGCGCCCAGCGCGGCAGCACGTGCCACCCGAACACCCACAGCCCGAGGAACGTGGACTCCAGGAAGAACGCCGCCATCGTCTCGATCACCAGCGGGGCGCCGAACACGCCGCCGGCGACGTCGAGCAGGCCCGGGAAGTGGAGTCCGAGCTGCAGCTCCATGACGATGCCGGCGGCGATGCCCAGCGCGTAGTTGACGAGGTAGAGCTGCCCCCAGAAGCGGGTGGCGGTCTCGAGCGTCGCCGCCCGGCCGGCGTCGCGGGCGGCCGCCCATCGGGTCTGCAGGATCGCCACGACGGGCCCGAGCCCCAGCGTCACCAGGACGAAGAGGAAGTGGGTCCCGGCGAGCAGCGCGAACTGCAGGCGGGCGGCGTCGACGGCGGTCATGCGGCTGACGCTAGGGCGCCCGAGCCCCGCGATCCCAGGGTTTTCGGGACCTTCGGGGGACAACCCTGAGCGATTTCGGGGGACTCCCCTACCCCCACGGCCGACCTCAGGCGGCGGGGCGCTTGACGACGACCACGACCTCGATGGCCTGGCCGGCGCCGTAGCTCGGCGACAGCGTGCCCACCGCCTCCCAGCCCTCGCGGCCGAGGTCGTTGAGGTCGCGCTCCATCTGGGCGTAGTCGAACCCGCGCATCGCGAGCTTGTAGGTGAGCACCTTGTGCTCCCACGCGGTGGTCGGTGCGGTCATGGCCGGGCTCCCTCGTCGGTGTTCGTGGACGGTGCTCGTGGACGGTGCTCGTGGACGGGAATCGCGGTCCGTGCGGGCTGCCGGTCAGGCGCGCGCCGTCAGGGCGCTCCGCCAGCCGACGCGTCCGCCGGTCTGCAGCAGCGCGCCGCGGTAGGCCCGCTCGCTCACGAGCAGCGCCACGACGGCGAAGGCGGCGAGGATCAGCAGCGAGACGATCGGCTCCCACCACGCGGCGTCGCCGGACAGCACGCGCACGGGCATCGAGACGACGTTCGCCACGGGGACGTAGGACAGGACCGTCTCGAAGGTGCCGCTGGCGGAGAACGTCAGGAAGTACACGCCCATGATGGCCATCGTCATCGGGGTGGTGGTGTGCTGCAGGTCCTCGGTGCGCGACGCGAGCGCGCCCGCCACCGCGTACAGGGCCGCGAGGCCGAGGAAGCCGACCGCGAAGAAGAGCACGAACCAGACGAGCGACGTCGACAGCGACGGCAGGATCGACGCCGTCGGCGTGAACGACAGGGCCGCGAGGCCGACGGCGGCGAACACCACGTTCTGCGCCAGCGCCACGACCGAGCTGCCCAGGATCTTCCCGGCCAGCAGGTGCCGCAGCGGCACGGCGGTGGCCATGATCTCCACCAGCCGCGACTGCTTCTCCTCGACCACGCTGCCCGCGATCATCTGCCCGGAGCCGAGCGCCCCGATGAAGAACAGCAGCGCGAGGGCGAACGATGCGAAGAACAGCGTCTGCGAGTCCACGGCGTCGCCGTCGACCCGGTCGGTGGTCAGGGTGCCGCCGGCGGTGAGCTCGGCGGTCGTGGTGCCGGCGGCCTGCGCGTTGGCGTCGAGCGTCTCCGCGGCCACCCCCGCCGTGAGCAGACGGGTGAGCGTGCTGTCGGGGTCCGCCTCGCCGGTGAGCACCCAGCCGCCGGCGCCCCCGTCCGCGCCCCCGTCAGCAGGGTGCAGCCAGCCGTCCGCGTCGCCGTCGGCGAGCGCTTCGCGGGCGGCCGCGTCGTCGGGCACCTCGAGGGTCGTGAGCTCGGCGCCGCCGCCCTGCTCCTCGGGGATCGCGGCCGCGGACGCGACCGCCGCCGTCGCCGCGGCGTCGCCCGCCGGGACGGCGACCGTGAAGCTGTCGGTCTTGCTGCCCTGCCAGGCCATGAACCCGGCCAGCGCGGCGATGATCGCGACCGAGACGAGCAGCCCCACGAGGAACGTCTTGTTGAGGGCGCGCACCACGATCTCGCGCTTCATCACGACCAGCCATGCGCCGCGGGTGCTCTCCTCGCCGGTCCGGTCGAGGGTGCCCGGCGTGTCCGGGCGGGTCGGGGTCGTGGTGGTCATGCCGTCACCTCGCGGTAGATCTGGGCCAGCGTGGGCCGGACGGGGGTGAGCTCGCGGACGCCGCCGCGCTCGAGGCCGGTGGCGAGCAGCCGCTGCAGGGACGCGTCGTCGGCCACCTCGAGCAGCGCGACGGGCCCGTCGACGTCGACCGCGTGCACACCGGGGACGCCGCGCACCCAGCCGGCGTCGCCGCTCGTGACGAGCCGGTGGCGCAGCGCGCCGGTCCGCTGCAGGTCGGCGGGCGCGCCGTCGGCCATGACGCGGCCGGACTTGAGGATCACGAGCCGCTCGCACAGCCGCTCCACCAGGTCGAGCTGGTGCGAGCTGAACAGCACCGGCACGCCGCGGGCGGTGTGCTCGGCGAGCAGGTCGACCATGCCGTCGACGGCCGCCGGGTCGAGGCCGCTGAACGGCTCGTCGAGCACCAGGAGCCGCGGCGTGCCCATCAGCGCGGCGACGATCTGCACGCGCTGCTGGTTGCCGAGCGACAGCTTCTCCACGTGCTCCTTGGACCGGCCGGCGAGGCCGAGCCGGTCGAGCATGTCCAGCACCTCGGCGCGGGCCCGCGGGGCCGCGATGCCGCGCAGCCGCGCCAGGTAGACGAGCTGGTCGAGCACCGGCTGCTTCGGGTAGAGGCCGCGCTCCTCGGGCATGTACCCGAACGCGCGGCGGTCCGCGCGGGTCACCGGGTCCCCGCCGAACCGGACCTCGCCGGCCGTGGGCGCGAGGACGCCCATGATCATGCGCATGGTCGTCGTCTTGCCGGCGCCGTTGCCGCCGACGAACCCGGTGAGCAGCCCGGCCGGGGCCGCGAACGAGACGTCGTCGACGGCCGTGAGGTCGCCGAACGTCCGGGTCAGGCCCCGGACCTCGAGGGAGTCGTTGTCCATGACGACGACGTTACGGACCGCGAGCCCGCGGCGGATCCGCCCGGCGGCGGAGATCCGCGCCTCCCCCTGCCGGCGGAGCCGCGCCACCCCCGACCTTCGTCGCCGCACGGTGGCCGCCGGTCGGTACCGGCGGCCGTCCGTCCCCGGCACCGTGCGGCCGGACGCACGGTTCGCCGGCGACCTCCTCGCCCTGACGACGGTCGGCCGGAAGACCGGTCAGGAGCGGTCCGCCCCGCGCCTGACGTCGACGTAGTACCTGGTGACGGTTCAGCGCCGGGAACCGTCACCAGGTACTACGTCGACAGCACCAACGGGGTGTCGGCAGGCCAGGGGCGCGGCGCCCAGCCCGCCCGATCGAGCAGGCGGCCGACATCGGCGACGACAGCTCCCCCGATGACATCCCGTCCCGTGTACCGCAGCATCCTGGCCCCGCGGGCGACCAGGGCGTTCTGCCGGGTCCGGTCGCGGAACACGGCCTCGGGGGTGGAGTGCTCCTCCCGCCCGTCGAGCTCCACGGGCACGACCCCTCCGGCGGGCAGGAACCAGGCCAGGTCCGCGCGGGCCAGGAACCGGCCGCGCTCGTCGTGGATCTCGAGCTGGAGCGCATCGGGCGGGAAGCCTGCGTCCGTGCAGGCCAGCCGCGCCCGGGTCTCGATCGGCGACTCCGCCCGCCCGTCCGACTCGTCCCACCACGCCCTCGAGCGCGCGGCGCCACGACGGCCACGGGCGGCCTCGCGGGCGTGTCGGAACTCGGCCTCCGAGACGAGGCGTCGATGCCGCACGGAGTCCATGAGGGCGACGGCGTCGCAGCGGTCGAGCTCCGGGACCGCCTGGGCCAGGGCGAGGTCTGCCTGGACGCAGGGGATGCCGTCGACGACCACCCACCGGCGGAGCTGCTCCCGTCGGATCCGGACGGGCTTGCTGCTCCGACGAGGCGTGCCGTCGGGGAAGGTCACCTCCGGCGGCACCCGCCGCGGCGCGCCCTGTGCGCCCTGCAGCACGAGCGAGGCGACGCCGGTCGCCACCGAGCCGGGGAACGCGAGCGGGCCGACGATCGCGCCCCGGCGCCGACGTCGGTCGTACGGGTCGTCGTCCCGCGCCGAGGGAATGCCGGTGTCGAGGACGCCGAGCATGGCGCGCCGCCATCGTCCCTGCCGTACGAGCGCGGCGACCTGATGGCCCGTCAGCCCGTGATCACGGCACTGGGCGACGGAAGCCAGGCCTTCCTGGTGGGCGGCGAGCCGGACAAGTGGCGAGGGGACGTCGATCCGACGAGGCATGGCAGCAGCCAAGCCGAGCGGGACGGCGGACGGCCGGCGTTGTCCACAGCCCTCGAGGTAGTACCTGGTGGCGGTTCCGCGCCGGGAACCGTCACCAGGTACTACGTCAGCGCGCGGTGGTAGTAGACGACGGCCTGCACGCGGTCGCGCAGGTGCAGCTTGGCCAGCACGTTGGAGACGTGGGTCTTGACGGTGGCCTCGCCGAGGAACAGCTCGCCCGCGATCTCGGCGTTCGACAGCCCCTGGCCGACGAGCACCAGCACCTCGCGCTCCCGCGGAGTGAGCTGGTGCAGCCGGGGGTCGGACGGTGCCGGCTGGGTGCCCGACGGCGCGCCCGCCGGCGGCCGCTCCCCGGAGACCATGCGCTCGATGACCCGACGGGTGACCTCCGGCGCGAGCAGCGCGTGCCCGGCGGCGACGGTGCGGACGGCGTCGACGAGCCGGTCGGCGTCGGAGTTCTTCAGCAGGAAGCCGGACGCGCCGGCGCGCAGGGCGTCGTCCACGTAGGCGTCGTCGTCGAAGGTGGTGAGCACCAGGACCTTGGCGAGGTCGTCGGCGACGATGCGCCGGGTGGCCTCGATGCCGTCCATCACCGGCATCTGCACGTCCATGAGCACGACGTCGGGGCGCAGCGCCCGCACCTGCTCCACCGCCTGCGCGCCGTCGGCGGCCTCGCCCACGACCTCGACGTCGGGCTCGACGGACAGGATCATCGCGAAGCCGGAGCGCACCAGCTTCTGGTCGTCGACCAGCAGCACCCGCACGGGCGCGTCGGCGCTGGTCACGGGCGGTCCTCGGGCAGGGGCAGGCGCACCCGCACACGGTAGCCGCCGGTGGCACGCGGCCCCACGTCGGCGACGCCGCCGTGCGTCGCGACGCGCTCGCGCACGCCCACCAGCCCGAGGCCGGTGCCCGTGGAGCCGGGGCGCGGGCGGCCGTCGTCGAGCACCTCCACCTCGGCGAAGCCGTGCGGGAACCGGTCGGCGGACGGGTCGTCGCGCCGTGCCGGGCGGCGGTCCACGCGCACGACGACGCGCGCGGACCGGGCCGTGGAGTGCTTGCGCACGTTGCTCAGCGCCTCCTGCGCGGTGCGGTACAGGCTGAGGCCGACCGGCGCGGGCACGGCGTCGACGGCGCCCGGCTCGGCCACCACCCGCACGTCGACGTCGAGACCGGCGTCGTCGGCGAGGGCCGGGACGTCGGCCAGCCCGGGCTCCGGCGCGCGCCTGCCGGCCGCCGCGGTCCCGGCCGGGCCGACGTCCTCGACCCCCCGCAACGTGCCGAGCAGCCCGCGCATCTGCGCCACCGCCTCGCGCGACTCGCCCTCGATCGTGGCCAGCGGCTCGGCCGCGGCGGCCGGGTCGCCCGCGAGCATCCGCCGGGCTGCGGCCGCCTGGATGCCGATGACGGACACGTGGTGCGCGACGACGTCGTGCAGCTCGCGGGCGATGCGCAGCCGCTCGGTGACGACGGCCTGCCGCTGGAGCTCCGCCGTCTGACGCTCGATCGTCGCGGCCTGCGCCTCCAGCTGCTCGCGGCGGCGGGCGCCGTGCCACATGAGCTGGCCGGCCACGACCGCTCCGTAGAAGTAGGCGACGTTGATGAGCAGGTTGTACGCGGTGAACGCGACGCCGGGGTCGACCAGGCCGGGCTGCTCGTCGGCCAGCCCCATCGACTCGATGATGCCGTCGATGCCCGCCCCGACGGCGAACTGCCAGGCCAGCCACCCGAACATCGCCAGCAGCGCGGCGCCCACGACGAGCACCATCGCCTGCCGGTCGCGCGCCCACGCCACCGCGCTGAACAGGGCGACGAAGTAGACGACCTGGAGCGGCACGAGGATCGTCACCAGGGGGACGGTCAGACCCACCACGAGGAAGTGCAGGTACACCACGGAGAGCACGACCAGCGGGAACCGCCGCCGCCACATGAGGGGCGCGGCGCCCACGGCCGCGAGCAGGTAGAGCAGCCAGGTCGGGGCCGTCTCGTCCTCGAAGTACCCGATGCTGCGGGCGAGCTCGGCGCCCACGAGGGAGACGACGACGAACACGGCCCCGAGCCACAGGTCGTGGCGGTAGGCGCGGGCGGGGTCGGCGGGCACGCGCTCCCACCCGGAGTCGATCCCCCACCAGTCCGAGAGACGGGCGGTCCACCCGGCAGGTTGCTGCGGCATCCGCCCAGCGTAGGAAGACCGGCCGGGGTCCCGCCTCCCCCACGAGGCGGAGTTCGGGGGCAGGATGGGCGACGTGACCACCATCACCGGGATCGACACGACGCCCCCCGCTGCCCTCACCGTCTCCGTGTGCCGCACCTGCGCGGTCGAGCACGCCGAGCGCCCCGACACGTGCGCGATCTGCGCGGACGAGCGCCAGTGGGTGCCGGTGTCGGGGCAGGCCTGGACCACCCTCGAGGAGCTGGCCGGGGAGGGGTGCGCGGTGTCCGTGCGCGAGCTCGAACCGGGGCTCGTCGCCCTGGAGGTCGCGCCGGGGGTCGGTATCGGGCAGCAGTCGAAGCTGGTGCTGACGTCGGCCGGTGCGCTGCTGTGGGACCCGCTGGGCTTCGTCGACGACGCGGCGGTGGACGCCGTGGCCGGCCTGGCCGGCGAGGGCGGCGTCGTCGCGGTCGCTGCGAGCCACCCGCACATGTTCGGGGCACAGGTCGAGTGGTCACGGCGGCTGACCGCGGTCACGGGACGCGAGGTCCCGGTCCTGGTCAGCGAGGCCGATGCCGGCTGGGTCGCACGCCCCGATCCGGTGATCGAGACCTGGGCCCCCGGACCCGCGGGCGAGCGGGAGATCCTTCCCGGTGTGTGGCTCAGCCAGCCCGGCGGACATTTTCCGGGCTCTGCCGTCGTGCACTGGGAGGCCGGCGCCGACGGGCGGGGCGTGCTGCTGTCGGGCGACACGATCTTCGCGAACCCGGACCGCACGGCGAGCTTCATGCGCAGCTACCCCAACCGCATCCCGCTGTCCGCGGCGGTCGTGACGCGCGTCGCCGCGCACGTGGCCCGCCGGCCCTTCGACCGCCTCTACAACAACTTCGACGGCGTCATCCCGGCCGACGCGCGCGACGTCGTGCTGCGCTCCGCCGAGCGGCACGCGGCCTGGGTGCGCGGCGACTTCGACCACCTCACGTGAGTGCCTCGGCGGGCTCGTGCCGAGGCAGGACCGGGGCGGCGTCCGGCGGTCCCGGCACCACGACCGCCGCGATCGCCGTCGTGATCGGGATGGCGAGCACGAGGCCGATCGACCCGACCAACGTGCGGACGATCTCCTCCGCGATCTCCCCCGAGGTGAGCGCGGTCACGGGCGACTGGTCCAGCAGCCACACCGTGAGCAGCAGGGGCAGCGCGGCGCCCACGTAGGCGAAGGCGATCGTGTACACCGTCGACGCGATGTGGTCACGACCGATCCGCATCGCCCGCGCGAACAGGGCGCGGCGCGAGGCCAGCGGCGCCAGCGCGCGCAGCTCCCAGACGGCCGACGCCTGCGTGATCGTGACGTCGTTCAGCACGCCCATGCCCGCCAGCACGAGCCCGCACAGCGCGATGCCCTGCAGGTCCACCCCGGCCGCCATGGACGGCAGCATCTGCGCGGTCTCCGACGTCGCGCCCGTGATCTTCGAGGCGGACGTGGCCCACGTGCCGATCGCGGCCGTGAGGGCCAGGCCGGCCAGCGTGCCCAGCAGCGCCACCGACGTCCGCGTCGTCAGCCCGTGCGCCAGGTAGAGCACGACGAGCATCACCGCCGACGACGTCACCAGCGCGATCGCCATCGCGTCCTTGCCTGCGAGCAGGGCGGGGAACGTGAACCCGAGGAAGACCGCGAACGCGACACCGAGCCCGGCGATCGCGGCGAGGCCCCGCCACCGGGCCACGAGGAGGACGACGAGCACGTACGCCCCGGCGAGGAGCGCCAGCGGGAGCTCCCGCTGGTGCTCCATGAAGACGTAGGGGGCGGCGATCTCCCCCTGGAGGTCGCCGATGTGCAGCGCCACCAGGCCGTCGCCGGTCTCGAACTCGAACCGCGGGTCGACCTGCATGCGTGACGCGCCGCCGTCGGGCAGCTCGATCGGCAGGGTCACCTCGCCCGACGCGTCCTCGCCCGGGGGCCCGGCCACCGTCACCTCGACGAAGGAGCTCCCGTCCACGACCACGGGGATGCGATCGGGCACCTCGCCGGCCTTCGGCCAGAGCATCCACATCCCGAGCGCCGTCGCGACGATCGCGGGCAGCACGAGACACGCGATGACGAGCCGGGTGCGTCGTGGAGCCGGCGCCACCGGTCCGCCGTGCGCGTGGCCGTGTGCGTGGGCTCCCGTCATGGGCGGATCCTCACACGGGGCCCGCCGGTTTCCCGGACGTACACTCCCGGGGTGAACCAGACGCCCGACCCCGCCGCAGGCCCCGGGACCGGGCGGGCGGTCGGGGTGGCGCTCGCGATCGTCGCGGGGTTCGCCGCCGCGCTGCAGAGCCGCGTCAACGGCACCCTCGCCACCGAGACGGGCACGGCGTTCGGCACGGCCGCCCTGTCGTTCGGCTCGGGCCTGGTGCTCCTCACCCTCGCGCTCCCGTTCTCCCGCGCCGGGCGGTCGGCGCTCGCCCAGGTCGGCGCCGGCCTGCGCCGCGGCGGCTCCTCGGGCGGCCTGCGCTGGTGGGAGTGCCTGGGCGGCCTCGGCGGCGCGTTCTACGTGATGTCGCAGGGGCTGACGGTCGACGCGCTCGGTGTGGCCGTGTTCACGATCGCGCTCGTGGCCGGGCAGTCGGTGAGCTCCCTCGTCATCGACCGGCTCGGGCTCGCGCCGGGCGGCGTGCGCCTGGTGACCGTGGGCCGGGCCCTCGGCCCCGTGCTCACGGTCGTCGCCGTCGTCGTGGTCTCCGGCGCGGGCGCGGCGACCGCCGCCCTCGGGCTGGCGCTGTTCCCCCTCGTGGCGGGCGTGCTGCAGTCGTTCCAGCAGGCGCTCAACGGCCGCGTGCGCGCGGCCGTGCGCCCTGCCGGCGGCGGCCGCGACGGCGGCGTGCTGGCCGCGACGTTCGTGAGCTTCCTCGTCGGGACGGCGGCGCTGCTCGTGGTGTTCGGGGTGTCGCTCGCCGTCGACGGCGCCCCCACCGGCTCGCTGCCCCCCGACCTGCTGCTCTATTCCGGCGGTCTGCTCGGCATCGTCTTCATCGCCCTGCAGGCGGCCGTGGTGCAGCGCATCGGCGTGCTGCTGCTCGGGCTGGGGATGATCGCGGGCCAGGTGGTCGGCGCGCTCGTCCTCGACGTCGTCTCCCCCGCCGTCGCCCCGCCGGGTGCCGCGACCTACGTCGGCGCGGCGCTCACGCTGGTCGCCGTCGCCGTCCCGCTCCTCGAGGGCGCGCTGCGCCGCCACCGCTGACCTCCCGGTCGCTCCCGGGCGCGACGACGCCGCCCCGACCGGGCGGTCGAGGCGGCGTCGTCGTGCGTGGTGCTCAGCGGGTGACGCGGTGCGTCACTTCTGCCAGCCCCAGTTCTCCGGGTGCGGGGCGAGGCCCTCGAACCCGGAGGTGCGCCAGCCGAAGTTGGCCAGGCCCTTCTTCACCGCGGTCATCTCCGGACCGAAGTCGATCGGGAAGGTGCCGTACTGCTCGAGCGCCTTCTTCTCCGCCTCGTTGAAGGCGGTGATCGCGGCCGGGATGTCCTCGATGGTGCCCGGCTTCTTCATCAGCTCGTCGATCTCCTTCGTCCCGATGTACGTGAAGTTCGAGTCCGAGTCGGAGCAGTAGAGCTGGCAGCCCGAGGTGCTGTAGCCGTACGGGTCGGAGGACGACCAGGCCATGATCAGCATCTCGTACTTGCCGCCGAGGACGGTGTCCGAGAACTTCGACGGGTCCTGGTTGTCGAGCTCGACCTCGATGCCGGCCGCCTTGAGCATCGCCTGCACGGCGTTCGCCATGGCGGTCTGCGTCGGGCTGTCACCGAAGAAGGTGTACTTGAGGTGGACCGGCTTGCCGTCCTTCTCGTAGTAGCCGGACTCCTCGTTGAGGGTGTAGCCCGCGCCCTCGAGCGTCGCCTTGGCGTTCTCCACCGAGAAGGCGGCGTCGGCCGGCATGTTGTTCTCGTAGCCGTCCTGGATCGGCGACATGACCTCGGACCCGGCCGGGTCCTCCTCCCAGCCGAGACCCTGGAAGTCGATCTCGGCGAGCTTGGAGACGTCGGTCGCCTGCGTCACGGCCTTGCGCACCGCGATGTCCTGCAGCGCCTCGGCCTTGGTGTTCAGCGTGAACACACCGGTCGACAGGGCGTAGTTGATGAGGATCTGCACGTCGTCCATGCCGCGCGCCACCTTGAGGCGGTCGGCCGCGGCGACGCCGACGGAGTCGATCTCACCGTTCTGGAAGGCGTTGATCGAGGCGGCGTCGTCCATCTGCTTGAAGACGATCTTCTCCAGCTTCGGCGCCTCGCCCCACCACTTGGGGTTCGGCACGAAGGTGGCCTGCGTCTCGTCCTGCGAGTCGACGATGAACGGACCGGCGGCCCACTCGTTGTGCGGCTCGTTGACCCAGCCCTTGGTGTAGGTCTTGGCGTCCAGGGCGTCCGGGTGCATCAGGTTGATGAACAGGAACTGGTACGGGAAGAACGGCGTGTCGAAGGTGACGACGACCTGCTTGTCGTCCTTGCCCTTCTTCACCGACTTGATCTGGTCGTACCCGGTGGTACCCAGGGGGTTGAACCCCTTCATGGTGCCCGACTGCGCCTTCCAGGTGGCCTCGAAGGCCGTCCAGTCGATCGGCGTGCCGTCGTTCCAGGTGGCCTTCGGGTTGACGTCGTAGGTGACGACCAGCGGGTCCTCGCTGGTGACCTCGACGTTCGACAGGTAGTCCGGGTTCGGCGTCGGGTTGCCCGCGACGTCGTAGTCCCACAGCGACGCCTGGTACAGCTTCCAGAAGTCGCCCATGTAGCGGGTGTTGCCGTCGACCGAGAACGCGTTCCAGTTCGGCGTGACCTCGGAGGTCGCCAGCGTGAGCGTGCCGCCGTCCTCGACCGCGTCGCGGTCCTGCGGGTTGTTGTACGCCTTGCCGGCCTCGGGCATGGGCAGCTCGCCCTTGTACGAGGAGGGGACGCCGTCGGCGGGCTGCGTCGTCATCGACGTGTCGCCGTTGCCCTTGGCCGTGCCCTCGTCGTCGCCACCGCCGGAGCCGCACGCGGCCAGGGTGAGCGCGAGCACCGCGGCAGCAGCGACCGCACCGACGCCCTTCTTGCGGATCGTTGTCATGATTCTCCTTGAGAAGCGTCTACCCGGGGGGTAGATGACCCGGACGGGTCAGGCGCGGGTGGTCTCCCGCACGTCTGTGAGGCCCGCCGACGTCCTGGTCAGCGGGAAGTGGCAGGCGGCGAGCTGGTCGTCGCCGCCGGTGAGGACGGGCAGCACGGTGTCGCAGCGCCGCTGGTCGTCGGCCGGCAGCGTGGCGCGCACGGGGCAGCGGCTCGCGAAGCGGCAGCCGGGGATCTCCTCCACCGGGCTGGGCAGGTCGCCCTCGAGCACCACGCGCTTGCGCCCGCGCTCGAGCTGCGGGTCGGGCAGCGGCACGGCCGACAGCAGGGCCTGCGTGTACGGGTGGCGCGGCGCGGTGAAGACCGCCTCCGTGTCCCCGGACTCGACGACCTGCCCCAGGTACATCACGGCCACGCGGCTGGAGATGTGCCGGATCACGGACAGGTCGTGCGCGACGAAGAGGAACGCGACGCCGAGCTGGGCCTGCAGGTCCTCGAGCAGGTTGATGACGCCGGCCTGGATCGACACGTCGAGGGCCGACACCGGCTCGTCGAGCACGATGAGCCGCGGGTTCACGGCGAGGGCCCGCGCGATGGCGATGCGCTGGCGCTGGCCGCCGGAGAACTGCGACGGGAACCGGTCGACGTGGTCGGGGTTGAGGCCGACCAGCTTCATGAGCTCGTCGATGCGGGCGTTGACCTTCTGCCGCGACCAGCCGTGCACCTTGAGCGGCTCGGCGAGCACGTCGTAGACCGGCATGCGCGGGTCGAGCGAGCTCATCGGGTCCTGGAAGACGATCTGCAGGTCGCGTCGCAGCCCCGCCCGCTCGCGCGTCGAGAGCTCCTCGAGGTTCTTGCCGAGCACGGCGACCCGGCCGCCCTGCGGCGCCTCGAGCTTCATGATCTCGAGGAGCGTCGTCGTCTTGCCGGAGCCGGACTCGCCGACCAGCGCGACCGTCTCGCCGGCGCGCACGTCGAACGTGACGCCGTCCACGGCCTTGACGGTGCCGACGCGGCGGCGCAGGAAGCCGCCCTTGGTGAGCGGGAAGTGCCGCTTGAGGCCCTCGACCTCGAGCACGACCTCGCGCTCGGAGCGGGGCACCGACTCGAGCGTCGACTCGGCGGCCTCGGCCACCTCGTACGCGTCCTCGAACGTGACGCCCTGCTCGGCGAGCTCGTCGGCGCGCACGCACGCGGCGAGCGTCTCGGGCCGGCCGGCCACGGGCAGCAGGTCGGGCTCGGCCGTGCGGCAGCGGTCCTCGACGAGCGGGCAGCGGTCGGCGAACGGGCAGCCGACGGGCAGGTCGACCAGCGACGGCGGGTTGCCCTGGATCGGCACGAGGCGGCGGTTCTCGCCGCGGTCGGGGCGCGGCACGGCGCCCAGCAGGCCCATCGTGTACGGCATGGCGGGCCGGGCGAACAGCTCGTCGACGGGCGCCTGCTCCACGGGGCGGCCGGCGTACATCACGAGGACGTCGTCGGCCACGCCGGCCACGACGCCGAGGTCGTGGGTGATCATCACGACGGCGGCGCCGGTCTCGCGCTGCGCCTTCTTGAGGACGTCGAGCACCTGGGCCTGGATCGTCACGTCGAGGGCCGTCGTGGGCTCGTCGGCGATGATGACGTCGGGATCGTTCGCGATGGCGATCGCGATCATCACCCGCTGGCGCATGCCGCCGGAGAACTGGTGCGGGTAGGCCCGCAGCCGCTCGGCCGGGTTGGGGATGCCGACCAGGTCGAGCAGCTCGATCGACCGCTCCTTGACCTGCTTGCGGTTCAGGTCCTGGTGCAGGTCGAGGGCCTCGGCGAGCTGGTCGCCGATGGAGAAGACCGGGGTCAGCGCGGACAGCGGGTCCTGGAAGACCATCGCCATCTCGTTGCCGCGGTACTTGGACAGCTCGAGCTCGCTGAGCCCGAGCAGCTCCGTGCCCTTGAGCCGGATGGAGCCCTCGACGCGGGCGTTCTCGTCGAGCAGCCCCATGACCGACAGGGACGTCACGGACTTGCCGGACCCCGACTCCCCCACGATGCCGAGCGTCCGCCCGGGCATGAGGTCGAAGTTCACGCCGCGGACGGCGCGGACGGTGCCGGCCTCCGAGGCGAAGCTCACGTGCAGGTCGCGCACGCTCAGGACGGGGTTCATGCTCGGCCTCCCGACCGGGAGTTCGGGTCGATGGCGTCGCGCAGGCCGTCGCCGATGAGCTGCACGGAGAACGTGAGCAGCACCAGCGCGACCGACGGGGCGATGAGCACCCACGGCGCGGTGAGGATGACGCTCTGCCCCGCCTGGAGGATGGTGCCGAGCGAGGTGTCCGGCGCCTTGATGCCGAGGCCGAGGAACGACAGCGCCGTCTCGGAGTTCACGGCGGCGACCACGCCGAGCACGGTCTGGATGATGAGCACCGACCCGAGGTTCGGGATGAGGTGCCGACGGATGATCGTGAACGACCGCACGCCCATGTACCTGGCGGCGTGCACGTAGTCGAGCTCGCGCAGCGACAGCGTCAGGGTGCGCAGCACGCGGGCGTACCCGATCCAGCCGAAGACCGTGATGCCGAACGTGAGCCAGATCCAGCCGTTGGCGCCGGACGACGAGCGCACGATCATCGCGATGAGCAGGAACGACGGGATCACCAGCAGCATGTCGAGGACCCACATGCCGACGCGCTCCACCCAGCCCTCGAAGAAGGCGATGGTGGTGCCGATGATCGCGGCGATCACCGTGATCGCCACGGACGACAGGATGCCGATGGCGAGGGAGCGGCCGAGGCCGCGGGCCACAAGGGCGAAGACGTCGGACCCGCCCGTCGTCGTGCCGAACCAGTGCTCGGCGGACGGCGCCTGGGCGAGGGCGAGGAAGTCGGGCTCGTCGTAGCCCCACTGCGCGATGCGCGGGCCCACGAACGCGAACACGACGAGCAGCACCAGCAGCACCAGCCCGACGACGGCGGACGGGCGGCGCGCGAAGCGCCTGGCGATCAGGGTGAAGCGCCCGGTGCGCCGCAGCCCGGTGCTCTGCTCGTCCTCCGCCGTGAGGACGGCGGCGGCGGTGACGGTCAGCTCGGAGTCAGCCATGGTTGTCCAGCCCCTCTCAGCTGATCCTGATGCGCGGGTCGAGCCACGCGACGACGAGGTCGGCCAGCAGCGCACCGACGAGGGTGCACACGCCGGCGAACGCCGCGATGCACGTCGCGCCGTTGATGTCGTTGTTGACGATCGTCGTGACGAAGTACCGGCCCAGGCCGTTGATCGCGAAGATCGTCTCGGTGATCACGGCGCCCGTGAACACCGTCGCGATCGAGAACGCGACGTTCACGGCCGTCGGGATGAGCGACGTGCGCAGCGCGTGCTTGCGGATCGCGAGGTGCAGCGGCAGGCCCTTGGCCCGCGCGGTGCGCACGTAGTCGGCCTTCATCGTGTCGAGCAGGTACGTGCGCTGCGTGAGGTGGTAGCTCACGGCGCCGATGATCGTCAGCACGATGGTCGGCAGGATGAGGTGCTGCGCCAGGTCGAGCAGCCACAACCATGGGTTGTCGCCCTCGTAGCTGTGCAACCCGGTGACGTAGAACAACCGGAACCCGAGCGCCTCGTTGATGTAGATCGCGGCGATGACGACGAACAGCGCGAGCACCGCCGTCGGGATCACGAGGAAGAAGGTCGCGAAGCCGCCGAGCACGCGGTCCTGCCACTTGTACTGGCGGATCGCGGTGTAGACGCCGATCGCGACGCCGATGACGATCGCGAGCACCGTGGCGAGCGTGACGAGCTGCGTCGACGCGCCGATCCGCGTCGCGACCGCGCTGGCCACCGGCTCCTGGTCGGGGCTCAGGCCCCAGTTCCAGTGCAGGACGATGTCCGTCAGCCAGCGCCAGTAGCGCAGCAGCAGCGGGTCCTCGTCGTTGATGTTCGCCGCCGTCAGGGACGCGTTGATGGAGTCCATCGGCGGGCGCGGGTTGCGCGACAGGTAGTTGGACCGGGGGTCCATGAAGACCGAGGCCAGCAGGTACGTCGCCGAGACGGCGACGAAGAGCATCGCGACGTAGTTCGCACCACGCCGCAGGAGGAACCGGCCCATCAGTCGCGACCGACCACGCTCGTCGGTGCGGGCACGGGGGTGCCCCCTCGTCCGGGTGGCTGGTTCCCGGTCAGCATGGCGAGAGGCGCGACACGCATGGACTTCCCTGTGCACTTGGGGCTCGTGGCCCGACGACGCGCGTGGCCCCTGCCCGGTGGGTGCGGGCCGCGCGCACTGATGACGAAAGCGCAGGCCGAGGTGGTTTGGCAGGGCGCCTCACGATAGACCTGTGCAACAGTCGCTGACCTTACTCGCGCTGTGTTTCGCCGTGGTTCACGTCTTGTCACACGGGCGTTCAGCGCACCGGAGATGAGACGCAGAACACACCATAGGGCCGATAAAATTGCAGGTCGGCGCGTTCTGGACCGGTGAACATATCGATTCGATCACGATCGTCGACCCGGCCACCTATCGGGGCCGGAGCGCCGACGGACGACGGCGGCCGGCCCACCCCGTGGGTGGACCGGCCGCCGTCGTCACTCCCGGCCGCTGCCGGGCTCAGCGCCTCAGAACTTCTGCTGCATCTGGGGGTTGAGCGACCGCAGGTTGGTCTTCGCCTTCCCGTCGATCCGGTCGTCGATGTCGAACGTGTCGAAACCGATCCCCAGGTCGTTCGAGTAGGCGTAGCCGTTGTACCAGTAGGTGGACCAGGTGCCACCGCTGGAGACGCCCGCGCCGCGGTCGAACCAGGCGAGCTCCTTCGGCTTCTTCGAGTTGGTGAAGTCGAACACCGACACCCCGCCCTGGTACCAGGACTGGACCATGAGGTCCTTGCCCTTGACCGGGATCAGCGAGCCGTTGTGCGCCACGCAGTTCTCGGTGGCGTCGTTGATGCGCGGGATCTTGTAGTAGCTCTGGAACACGAGCTTCGTCTCGTGCTTCCCGCCCTTCTTCCGCTCCTTCTCGATGTCGTAGATGCCGTTGGCACCGAGCTCCGGGGCGTACTCGCCGGTGCAGGTCGCCAGCCCGCCGCCGCCGAGCTCGTCGGTGAAGACGACCTTGGTCGCGTCGTTGTTGAAGGTCGCCGAATGCCAGAACGCGAAGTTCTCGGTGTCCCGGACCGTGCTGATCACCTTCGGGTGAGCGCGGTCCTTGATGTCCATGAGGATGCCGTCGCCCATGCACGCACCCGCCGCGAGGTCCTTCTGCGCGTAGGTGGTGATGTCGTGGCAGCCGGACGTCGCCGAGGCGCGACGGTCCGGGTCGCCCTCGTAGCCGCCCTTGGGGAAGAGGTTCGGCGTGGCGACGAGCCGCGCCGCGGCCGGGTTCTTCATCGGGATCTTCACGACCGAGATGATGTCGTGCGGCGGCTGGCAGTCGGGGTAGGTCGAGCTCGGGCTGTACGACGAGACGTAGACGTACAGGTCCTTGCCGTTCTTGCTCGGCGCCAGGGAGTGGGTGTGGGAGCCGCACGCCGTCTCGACGGACTTGACGTACTCGGGCTCCAGCGGGTCGGAGATGTCCCAGACCTTGATGCCCTCCCAGGCGTCCTTCTCCGTCGCGGGCCGGGTCGTCGAGGCGCACGAGTCGTCGCTGCGCGACGAGTCGGTGGAGAGCACCAGGACGTCGCCGTAGACGGAGATGTCGTTCTGCGAGCCCGGGCAGTACACCTGCAGAGCCTGGACGGGCTCCTCCGGGTCGGAGAGGTCGTACACGGTGAAGCCGTCGTAGTTGCCCGCGAAGGCGTACTTGCCCTGGAACGCGATGTCCGAGCCGGTGCCCTGCAGGGCGCCGTTCTTCGGGTTGTTGCTGAGGTGCTCGATGTTCGACGACGCGACCTCGCCCGGCGGGACGTCGGGCTCGGCGGTATCGGACGCCGACGCGGGGGCCGCGAGACCCAGCGCCCCCGCGATCAGGGCCAGCGAGAGGGCGACACCGGCGACGCCTCTCGTCCGTGAACTGCTCGTCCGTGAACTCCGCATCCGTGGACTCCTCTTCCGTGAACTCAGGGTTGGACGACGCGCTAGCGCCACACCTCGTGGTGTTGGTCACACTGAGTGTTGTCTGGAAGCATCCTCCCCACCAGGTGTGCGGGCATCTTTTTACGCCGTGGCAACAACCTCAGGAGAGGATCTTCCGGTGACCACAGACCCCCGGATCCGTCGCTCGGGCGGCCGTCGCGCCGCCCTGACCTGCGTCGTCACGCTCGCCCTGGGGCTCTCCGCCGGGTGCACCGCCGAGGAGCCCGCGCCGGCTCCGACGCCGTCGTCGGCCGTGCTCGCGCCGGGGAAGCCCGGCGAGCCCGCCGAGACCATCGCCCCCGAGGACTACGAGGGCATGGGCGACGCCGACGTCGTCACCGAGGCGGACGCCGACTTCATGACGCGGATGATCGGCCACCACGCCCAGGCCGTGGAGATGGCGCAGCTGGTCCCCGAGCGGTCGGAGTCGGCGCCGCTCGCGAAGTTCGCCGACCGCATCCGCCTGACGCAGGACGGCGAGATCGACTACATGAGCCGCTGGCTCGAAGACCAGGGCCTCCCGGTGCCCGCGGTGGCGACGGCGTCGGCCGCGCCGTCGGACGGGAGCGGGCCGCGCGCCCCGCAGGCCCACGACCACGGCTCCATGCCCGGCATGCTGACCGAGGCCGAGATGACGGCCCTGGCGGACGCCGACGGCACCGCGTTCGACCGGCTGTTCCTCGAGGGCATGATCAAGCACCACGCGGGGGCGCTGGAGATGGTCGACGACCTCAGCGCCGCCGGGCGTGACGAGACGGTCCAGGAGTTCGCCTCGAACGTGGCGGCAGATCAGATCGCGGAGATCGACCGGATGTCCCGGCTGCTCGACGAGCTCCCCGGCTGACGGGTCGGCTCACCCCTCGCGGGCGACCTCCGCGACGAAGGCCCGCACCGGCGCGGTCGCGTCGGAGGAGCGCCGCACCAGCGCCCAGCGCACCGCAGGCGCGCCGTCGAGCGGGAGGTACCTGACGCCCGGCCACGGGAAGTAGCGGCGGCCCTCGTCGGGCACCGGGCACACCACCTTCCCCGCGGCGACGAGGGCGAGGATCTCCTGGTAGGTGGCGGCGGCCGGTCCGCGCGGGACCTCCCGCCCGGCCGGCGTCCGCTCGGGCAGGACGCCGGCCAGCCACGCCGGCGGCGCCGCCCCGCGGACCGCGGGCACGGCGTGCTCGGCGAGCGCCTCGACGTCGACCCGCCCCGCCGCCGCGAGCGGGTGGTCCGTCGCCACCAGGAGCCGCAGCGGCTCGGACCGCAGCACGGGGCCGACGGTGAGGTCGGGCTCCTCGACAGGGAGCCACGTCGTCAGGAGGTCGACGTCGCCGCGCCGCAGCGCGGCGAACGGGTCGCTGAAGACGACCTCGCGGAAGCGCAGCTCGACGTCGGGGTGCCGCGCCCGGAACCGGGCGAGGTCGGGCTCCAGCTCGTGCGCCTGCCCACCCATGAAGCCGAGCGTCAGCGTGCCGGCCACGCGCCGCGCCGCGACCGTGGCGACGGCGACGGCGGCGCCGATGCCCTCGTATGCGGGGCGCAGGCCCGCGCGCAGCACCTCACCCACGGGGGTGAGCTCGACCTTGCGGCTGGTGCGCTCGAACAGCGGCGCCCCGACGGCCCGCTCCTGCTTGCGGATCGACTGGCTCACGAGCGACACCGAGACGTGCAGCCGTTCCGCCGTCCGGCCGAAGTGCAGCTCCTCCGCGAGGGTCAGGAAGATCTCGATCTCACGCAGCTCCACGCCCCGTCCCACCCCTCGCCGCCGTGCCCCCCTCGGCCCGGGGCGACCGATCGTTGACCCGGGGTGAACGAGCGTAGCCGGATCGGCCGTTGATCCGTGCCGGGGCCACGGCGAGCCTGGGAACGGCCGCGAGGGCCGACCGCACCACGCCCAGGAGGACCACCATGCGCCCACCCTTCGTCGCCGAGCACGGCTCGTCGAACGCCCGGGTCGACGGCGGCCCGCGCCGGCACGAGCGCCCGCTGCACCGGCCCGCCCCCGCGCGCCGCCTGCCTCCGGCGTCGGTCCGGCGGCGCCGCCGGACCGCGAGTGCGAGTGCGAGTGCGAGTGCGAGTGCGAGTGAGGGTGGCGACGACGACGGGGCGTCTCCGTCAGCGGCGGCCCAGGGCCGTCACCATGAGCATCGTGGAGTCGTCGTCGGACTCGAGCCCGGCGAGCTTGTGCTCGATCACCTCGAGGTCGCGGGTGAGCCCCACGGTGGAGCGCAGGTCCTCCAGCCGCTCCGTGAGCCGCGTGCCGCGTCGTTCCACGAGGCCGTCGGTGTAGAGGAGCAGGGACTCGCCCGGCACGAGGTCGATCCGCCCGGCACGCACGGCCGCGCGCATCGCCCCGACCGGCGGGTTGCGGACCACCTCGACCAACCGCGCGCCGTCCGCGTCTGCGACGACCGGCGGCAGGTGCCCGGCGCAGACGTAGTCGACGCCGCCCGTGCCGGTCTCGGGGTCTACGTCGAGGATGCCGACCAGCAGCGTGGCCATGTCGTCGGTGAGGAGCGTCCGGGCGAGGCGGTCCAGGCCGGCCGCCGCCGTCGCGACGTCACGGTGCTCGAGCAGCAAGGAGCGCAGGCCGTTGCGCAGCTGGGTCATCGCCGACGCGGCGGGCAGCCCGTGCCCGGCGACGTCCCCGATGACGAGGGCGGTGCGGCCGTCGGGCAGCTCGAACGCGTCGTACCAGTCGCCCCCGACCCGGCCGCCGTCCGCGGGCCGGTAGCGGGCCTCGAGCCGCCACCCCGGCAGGGTCGGCAGCTCCGCCGGCAGCGAGGAGTGCTGGAGCACCAGCGCCGCGCCCAGGTCGGGCCGGGACCGCCGGTACAGGAGCTCGACGATGGTCCGGCGCGCCACGAGGGCCGCGCGGACGTCATGGTCCGACCACGGCTCGCAGGTGCCGTGCACGGCCTCGCGCCACGCCGCGAACGACCGTCGCGGGCCCACGCGCACGACCGCGCCGCTCTCGTCCCGGTCGACCGTCTTCTCGTGCGGGTCGCCGCCCCACGTGACCTCGCGCGCGACCTCGCTGCGGAACAGGGCGAGCAGGTCCCCGTCGGGCAGCGGGGCGACGAGCGCGCCCGCGACGTCGCCCAGGCGGTCGGCCAGCCCCGGGTGCTCGGCCCGCAGGTCGTGCGACGCGTACACCGGCTCCGTGCCGCCGTCCCTGCGGGGCCGCGCCGTCCGCCGCACGGCGTCGACCACGGCCTCGGGCTCGTCCGGGACCAGCCCGACCGTGGCCGTCGCGTCGCCGGTGCGGACCATCGCGCCGTCGGCGCCGAGGATGCGCAGCAGCCCCGGCTGCGCGACGGCGTCGGCCACCGGGTCGTCCTCCGCCCGGACCAGCGCCTCGAGCGCACGGGAGACCTCGCGGGCGTGCTGCGCGTCGTCCGCGGCGGCACGCACCACCATCTGCAGGGACAGCCCCGCCGCGAGCGCCTCGGCCGCCGCGCGGACCTCGAGCGACGGCGTGTGCGGGCCGGCGACGTGGTGGCACGCGACCATCCCCCACAGCCGCCCGCCCCGCAGCAGCGAGATCGACATCGAGGCGGCGACCCCCATGTTCCGCAGGTACTCGACGTGCACCGGCGACACCGCCCGCAGGCCGGCGAACGAGAGGTCGGTCGGCTCTCCGGCGGCCGGCAGCAGCGCGGGCACCAGGGGCCGGGGCACGGACGCGACGTCGTGGATGAGGCGCAGCCAGCTCTTCTCGTAGAGGGCGCGCGCCTGGGGCGGGATGTCGCCGGCCGGGTACCGGTGTCCGAGGAAGGGCTCGAGGTCGGCGCGCCGCGCCTCGCCCACGACCTGGCCGTGGTGGTCCTCGTCGAACCGGTACACCATCACCCGGTCGAAGCCCGTCACCTCCCGCACCCCGCGCGCCGTGAGGTCGTACAGCTCGTCCAGCGAGCCGGCCGTCGCCGCCTGGCCGAGCACGGTGTACGCGGCGCGGTACGGCTCCGCCGGGTCGGCGGCCTGGTCCGCGAGCGGCTCGAGCTCGACGACCACGGCGCCCTGCGGGTTGCGGTGGGTCGACGCGACCCACGTGCGGCCGTCCAGCGTCACCCGCCGGAGACCGTCCGCGAGCGGCCCGCCCTCGGTGACGTCCTCGAGCCGCAGGGCCGCCACGGCCTCGGCGCCGAGCACCGCGGTCAGGGGCCGGCCGAGGACGTCGGCCGGCTGCGGGCCGATCAGCTCGGGCAGCGTGGCCGAGGCCTGCACCACCACGTCGTCGCGCAGCACGAGCAGCACCCCGCGGGGCTGCACCGAGCCGGGCACGTGGATGGGTTCCGCGGCACAGGTGTCGAGAGCGTCGTCGTCCGGGCCGTGCTCTGGGTCCTGCATGTCGTCCACCCGTCCGGGCTCGTCACCGCTGGCTGCCGCGTCTTGGCATGGGCGCACCCTTCCACGGCCCGCACGCCCGCCACAAATGACGACCGGGGTCAGGGGGCGGTGACGAAGACGTCGAAGAGCTCCGGGTGGTGGCCGTGCACCAGCACGGCGAAGACGACGGCGTCGAACAGCAGGTGCACGGTCACGACGTACGGAAGGCTCTTGTAGCGGGCGAAGATCCACCCCTGCACCAGGGCGAACGGCACGGTGAGCAGCGGCCCCCACTCGCGGTAGCCGAGCTCCCACAGGAAGGACACGAAGATCGCGGCCTGCAGCACGTTCGCCGTCCACAGCCCGAAGTGGCGGCGCAGCAGCGCGAACACCGTGCACACGAAGAACAGCTCGTCCCAGATGCCGACGGCGTTGACGCCGACGAACAGCCGGGCGACGTCCTGCCCGCTCTCGAGCGCCGGCCAGTTGAGGTAGGCGCCCGAGCCCAGGAAGTACCACGGCAGCACGAGGTAGCCGACCGCCACCACGACGACGAGGTACACGTACTGCCCGCGCGTCCAGCGGCGGCCCGTCGCGACGGGGAACCGCACCGCCCCCGCGCCGTCGTCGTCGCGGAACCAGTACCGCGACGCCGCCCACGGCACCAGCACCGCGAGGGACAGAACGACGGCGAACCGCGCGATCCCGGCGTCGGACAGGTCCGCCTCGAGGGAGATCGTCGAGATGATGCCGAGCGCGACGGCGATCAGCGCGAGGTCGCGGCCCAGCCGCCGGTCGACGAGCAGGCCCAGCGCGACGCCGGCCACGAGCGGCACGTAGGCGAGCGGGCGCACGTGCACCGCGAACAGCAGCACGGCCGACGCGGACACGAGGGCGGCGGCCAGGATCCGCGGCAGCGCGGCGGGGGCACGGCGGGTGACGTCCATCGTTCGGCGAGGATATCCGGCGGCCTGCGTGGAAGAATCCGGGGCATGGTCGCGGGTCGCGGAGCGCAGAGCCCTGCCGAGGGTGCGCGCCCGTGACGCCACGCTCCCCCGGCAGGACGGTTCCGGCCCAGGACGCCCCGAGGACGGGCGCCGTGCAGGACGCCCCGGGGACGGGCGCGGTGCAGGCGCTCGTGGCGGCCGGGCTCGCCCGGCCGGTCGCGGACGAGTCGTTCGACCGCTTCGCGCGGCTCGTGCAGCGCCAGCTCGGCGTCCCCACCGCCCTCGTGACGCTCGTGCTCCCGGACGCCCAGGTGTACCCCGGCGCGCTCGGGCTGCCGGACCCGTTCCAGGCCACCCGGCGCACCACGCTCACCGAGCCGCTGTGCGGCGAGACGATCCGCTCCGGCCAGCCCCTCGTCGTCGAGGACCTGCGTGCGGACCCGCGCTTCGCGAGCCGGGAGACGGTCACCGAGCTCGGCATGGGGTCGTACGCGGGCTTCCCGATCTTCGACCGGCACGGCACCGCCGTCGGCACGGTGTGCGCGCTGGACACCGAGGCGCACGCGTGGAGCGCCACGGACCTCGCCACCCTGGCCGACCTGGCCGCCGCCTGCACCGCCGAGCTGCGTCTGCGCCTCGAGCGGCAGCGCGCGCACCGCATCCAGCAGGTGGCGGTGCATGCCACGCGCCGCACCCGCATGCTGCTCGACCTCACCGACAGGTTCGCCGCCGCGACCACACTCGACGAGATCGTGGACGCGCTGCGCACGTCGGGACCCGGGCTGGGCACCGTGTGGGCCGCGCTCGCGCTCGCGGAGCCCGGCGGGTCCGGCCTCACCCTCGTGGAGCGCGACGGCGCCTACCCCTACCTGCCGCGGCACTGGCGCCTCGACGACCCGGCGGTGGCGGCAGTCGCCCGCGCCCGCCGGTCCGCGTTCTACCGGGACGGCGCGGCCGCCCTGCGCGCCCAGCCCACCTGGGCGCCGTGGATCGACCCGTCGCTCGGCGGCCTCGCGCTGGTGCCGATGGTGGTGGACGACCGGCTGCTCGGCGTCGTCGTCCTGCTGTGGCGCGGCCCGCACGAGCACGACGACGAGAGCCGCCGCACGGCCGCCACGCTCGCGTCGTGCGTGGCGCAGGCACTGGTGCGCATCCGCGTGCTGGAGGACCGGCACCGGGTCGCCACCACGCTGCAGGCCGCGATGCTCACCGACCTGCCCCGCGTGCCGTACCTGGAGCTCGCGTCGACCTACGCGTCCGCGACCCGCACGGACAAGGTGGGCGGCGACTGGTACGACGCGGTGGAGCTCGACCCGCGCTCGACCGTGCTGATGATCGGCGACGTGACCGGGCACGACATGCAGGCCGCCGCCCGCATGGGCCAGCTGCGCGCCATGCTGCGCACCCTCGCGTGGTGCCAGGACGCCCCGCCGGCGCGGCTCCTGCGCGAGCTGGACCGCGCCAACCGCGGGCTCGGGCTGACCGCCAGCGGCACCGCCGTCGTCGCACGCCTGGACCGCACCGGCCGCGGCGAACCGGGCAGCGGCGACGACCGGTGCCGGCTGTGGTGGGCCAGCGCCGGGCACCCGCGGCCGGTCGTGCTGCGCGCCGACGGGAGCGTGCACGAGCTCGACGGCCGCCCCGACCTCATGCTGGGCGTCGACCCGTCGGTCGTGCGCCGCGACCACGCGGCCGAGCTCGGCCCCGGCGACACCCTGCTGCTGTACACGGACGGTCTCGTGGAGTCGCGCACCGCGACGTTCGCCGCCCGCGCCGCGGACCTGCGCGCCGTCCTGGCGGACCTGCACGGCAGCCCGACGGCGGATCTGCCGCAGCGGCTCGTCGACCGGATGGTGCACGGCCGGCAGCGCGACGACGTGGCCGTGCTCGTCGCCCGGGTCCGCTGACCCGGGCCGGCAGTCCGTCAGGGGTGCGCGACGCCGAGCTCGACGAACATCGCGCGGTTGAGGCGGAACGCCTCCTGCGCCTCGGAGACGGCGAGCTCGACCTCGGTGTCGTCGAGGTCGAGCCCGTCGAGGCGCTCGCGGTACACGTCCTTGAACGGCTTGGCCTTGGGGATCTCGGGGAAGTCGTAGAACTCCAGGCCCGCCGCGCCCATGCCGTAGTGGCGCTGCATCATCCGCTGGATGACCTGGCCGCCCGAGAGGTCGCCGAGGTAACGCGTGTAGGCGTGCGCCGCATAGCAGGCGACGTCGCCGCCGACGGCGTCGAGCCGCGCGACGTAGCGCTCGGTCGCGGGCAGCACCCGCACGACGTCACGCCATCCGGCGCCGTGCAGGTGGGCGAGGTCCCGCTCGATGGCGGGCACGCGGGTGAGCTCGTCGAAGACCAGGGCGGCGCCGCGCTCGTCCTGCCGCATCCGCTCGCTCGCCTGCTCGAGCGCCGTGTAGACGGCGAGCTGCTGCGCGGCGAGGTCGGCGTACGCGGCGACGTCGAGCCCGCCCGACAGGAGCCGTTCGACGAAGCCCTCGGACTCCGCCTGCGTGTGCTCGGCGCGCGTGCCCTCGCGCAGTCGGGTCGAGAGCGCGGCAACGTCCGCGAGCACCGTCATGGGACCTCCAGCATCGGGTGTCGTGCCAGGCCATGGACGACCGGCAGGTACCGAGGTAGTGACAGCTCGTCACGACCTGGCGTCACCATAACAGCCCAGGTAAGGGTTGCCTACCCTGATCCCGCACGATGGTCGGCGGGACTCGCCGCGCCGGCTGTCGGTGCCGTCCGGCACGCTGGGCCGATGACGACGAGCGAGCTGCCCCCGGACGCCAAGACCGTGCTGCACCGCTACCTGCGCTCCGCGCGCGAGGCCTTGCTGTGGAAGCTGGAGGGGCTGTCGGAGCGAGAGGCACGGATGCCCCGCACGCCGACCGGCACCAACCTCCTCGGGCTGGTCAAGCACGCCGCCACGGTGGAGATCGGCTACTTCGGCGACGTCTTCGGCCGCCCCTGGCCGCGTCCCGAGGACGCGCCGTGGCTGGCCGCGGCCGACGCCCCCGACGCCGACGCGGACGCGCTCCAGGCGGAGTTCTTCGCCACCGAGGACGAGTCGGTCGAGCAGGTCGTCGGCCTGTACCGGCAGGTGTGGGACTTCGCCGACGCCACCATCGACGCCCTGCCGCTGGACGCGCCCGGGCACGTCTGGTGGTGGCGCGAGGGGAACCGCGACGTCACGCTGCACCAGATCCTCGTGCACGTCTCCACCGAGCTGAGCCGGCACGCCGGCCACGCCGACATCCTCCGGGAGGAGGCCGACGGTGCCGTGGGGATGCGGGCCGGCAACGACAACCTCGCCGACGGCTTCGACTACGCCGCGTTCACTACCAGGCTGCGCGGCATCGCCGAGCGGTTCCCCGGGGCAGCCCGATGAGCGCCCCGGACGTCCCCACGATCCGGCAGGTCGTGCTCGACACCACCGACGCGCGTCGGCTCGCGGAGTTCTACCGCGAGCTCTTCGGGCTCGCGTACCGCGCCGGCGACGAGCCACCCGGTCCCGGGCAGCCGGACGAGCGCGGTGCCGACTGGCTGGTGCTGCGGAACCCGGGCGGCGTGCCGCTCGCGTTCCAGCAGGTGCCGTCGCTGCCGCCGACCACCTGGCCCGACGACGGCGTGCCGCAGCAGCTGCACCTCGACGCGACCGTGCCGGACGTCGCCGCGCTGGACCGCCAGGACGAGCGCGCCCTCGCGCTCGGTGCGCGGCTCCTGCTCGACCGGTCCGACGACCCGGAGGAGCCGCTGCGGGTCTACGCCGACCCTGCGGGCCACCCGTTCTGCCTCTTCGTGGGCTGAGGACGCCGCGGCGCCCACCGGGGTCGGGCCGCAGGGGACAATGGGCGGGTGCAGTGCCCCCACTTCGACGCCGGCCGCTGCCACTCGTGCACCCTCCTCGCGACGCCGTACCCCACGCAGGTGGACGAGAAGGTGGCGCACGTGCGCGCGCTGCTCGCCGACGGCCGCATCGACTGGCTCCCCTCCGTCACCGGCCCGGAGTCCGGGTTCCGCAACAAGGCGAAGATGGTGGTCAGCGGCACCGTCGAGGAGCCGGTGCTCGGCATCCTCGGGTCGGCGGCGGGCCCGTTCGCCGGCCAGGGGATCGACCTCACCGACTGCGGTCTGTACCCGCCCGCGCTGCAGGAGTCGTTCCCCGTCCTGGCCGCGCTGATCACGCGGGCGCGGCTGCAGCCCTACGACGCGACGTCGCCGTCGCGCGGGGCACGCCGCCGCGAGACGCCGCGCGAGTCCGCGTGGCGGGGCGAGCTCAAGCACGTGCTCGTCACCCTCTCCCCGGACGGCGAGCTCATGGTGCGGTTCGTGCTGCGCAGCCAGGAGCCCGTGGCGCGCCTGCGCAAGCACCTGCCGTGGCTGCTCGACGAGCTGCCGCAGGTCGCCGTGGTGAGCGTCAACGTGCAGCCGGTGCACGCCGCCGTCCTCGAGGGCGACCTGGAGATCGTGCTCACCGAGCGGCAGGCGCTGCCGATGCGCGTCGGCGCGGACGGCATCACGCTGCACCTGCGCCCGCAGAGCTTCTTCCAGACCAACACCGCCGTCGCCACCGCCCTGTACGCGCAGGCCCGGGCGTGGGTGGACGAGGTGGCGCCCGCGTCCCTGTGGGACCTCTACTGCGGCGTCGGCGGCTTCGCGCTGCACTGCGCCGCTCCCGGGCGCGCCGTCACCGGGATCGAGATCTCCGCGGAGGCCGTGACGAGCGCGGGCGCGACCCGTGACGGGCTCGCCGCGCTGCCCGCGGACGCCGTCGTCGCCGGGCACGACGCCGCGTGGTGGGCCGACGCCGTGGCCGGCGTCCGTTTCGCCGCCGGCGACGCCACCGAGCTCGTGCCCGGGTCCCCGCGCGACGGCGTCGCCCCCGAGCTGGTGGTCGTCAACCCGCCGCGGCGCGGCATCGGCGCCGACCTGTCCCGGCGGCTCGAGGAGTCCGCCGTCGGGCACGTGCTCTACTCCAGCTGCAACGCCGTCACGCTGGCCGAGGACCTCGCGCGGATGCCCTCGCTGCGTCCGACCCGCGCGCGCCTGCTCGACATGTTCCCGCAGACCAGCCACTACGAGGTGCTCGTCCTGCTCGAGCGCGGCTGAGGGACGTCGCACCCCAGGGGTTTCCTGCAGCGCCTCCCGGGCCTACGCTCGCGCCATCCGCACCCCGCAGCGTCGCGCCGTGCGTCGTGAGCCCGACCCGGGCCGCGGGGTCACCACCAGGAGGTCGACCGTGAGAACAAGGACGTTCAGCACGGCCGTCGCGACCGCAGCCCTCGGCGGGCTCGTCGTCGCGGCGTCCCTCACCCCCACGGCGACGGCGGCACCCGCCGTCGCCACCGGCCGGCACGGCACCCACGTGCCGGGCCCCGACCTGTCGAAGAAGGTCACCGGCGAGCGAGTCTTCCGGCACCTCGAGGCGTTCCAGGAGATCGCCGACGACAACGACGGCAACCGCGCCGCCGGCACCCCCGGCTACGAGGCGTCGGCGCGGTACGTCGAGAAGACCCTGCGCAAGGCCGGGTACCAGCCGGAGCGGCAGTACTTCGAGTTCGACACCTTCGACGTGCTCGACCTGTCGGTCACCGTCCCCGGCGTCGAGTTCGACCCCGTGCCGATGACGTACTCGACATCCACGCCCGACGACGGCGTCACCGCGGCCGCGGTGCAGCCCGCGATCGCCGACGGCTGCCCGGCCAGCGACGACCCCGAGGCACCCCACGACGACTCGTGGGCCGGCGTCGACGCCACCGGCAAGATCGCCGTCGTGCAGCGCGGGGCGTGCGCGTTCGCCGCGAAGGCGCTCGCGGCCGGTGAGGCCGGCGCCGCCGGGCTCATCATCTACAACAACACCGACGGCGCCCTCAACGGGACGCTGGGCGAGCGCAACGACGGCTACGCGCCCACCGTGGGCGTCACGCAGGCGGAGGGCGCAGCCATCGTCGCGGCGATCGAGGCCGACCCCGCGCTGCAGGTCTCGTTCGACCTCCAGGCGGTGATCGGCACCGCCGAGACGTTCAACGTCATCGCGGAGACGAAGCGCGGGCGGCACGACAACGTGGTCATGCTGGGCGCGCACCTCGACGGTGTGCCGGAGGGCCCGGGCATCAACGACAACGGCACCGGCTCCGCGGCGATCCTCGAGACCGCCGTCCAGCTCAACAAGAAGAGCGCCAAGCTCAACAACGCCGTGCGGTTCGCGTGGTGGGGCGCCGAGGAGCTCGGGCTGGTCGGGTCGGCGCACTACGTCGACGACCTCGTGACGAACGACCCGGAGGGGCTCGAGGACATCGCGACCTACCTCAACTTCGACATGGTCGGCTCGCCGAACTACACGATCGGCGTGTACGACGCGAACGAGTCGACGTTCCCCGCCCCCGTGACGGTGCCCGAGGGCTCCGTCGCGACCGAAGCCGTGTTCACGGACTACTTCGACGGGATCGACCAGGCCTGGGTGGACTCGGAGTTCTCCGGCCGCTCCGACTACGACGCGTTCATCAGCAACGGCATCCCCGCCTCCGGCCTGTTCACCGGCGCGGACGCGATCAAGACGGAGGAGGAGGCCGCGGTCTTCGGCGGCGTCGCCGGCGAGGCCCTCGACCAGAACTACCACTCCGAGGGCGACGACCTGTCGAACGTGAGCCTCGAGGCGCTGGACATCATGTCCCGCGCGATCGGGCACGCCGCGCAGCAGCTGGCGTGGAGCACCGAGGCCGTCAACGGCGTCCAGCCCGGTCGGCCGTGCCACGGCCACGGACACGGGAACGGTCACGGACACGGGAACGGTCACGGACATGGGAACGGCCACGGGAACGGTCACGGCGAGGGTCACCACCGCGGGGCGCACGGCTTCGCCACGCGCTGACCTCAGCCGACCTGCACCGCACGCCGGTCGAGCCTGTCGGGACCCGGTCCCGGCGGGCTCGACCTGCGTCGGTCAGCAGGACCAGATCCACGCCGGCCAGTTGTAGGTGCGCTTGACGGTCACGCCGGGGTCGACCCCGGGCGGTGCCTCGACCGTGACCGTCAGCTCGCCGACGTCGTTGCGCCACGACGCCACGTACCAGCCGCCGTCGCACTGCTTGGCCCGGAGCCAGCGGCGGTCCTCGGCGACCTTGACGACGGTCGCGTCCGGGTCGGTCGTCGTGACCGCGTCGACGCCGCGCAGACCGGACGTGGTGACGGTGACCGTCGTCCGCACGGGGGTCGGCGTCGGGGTGGGGGTGGGTGTCGGGGTGGGTGTGGTGGGTGCCGTCGGCGTCGAGGTCGGCGTGGAGGGCGACGGGCTGGGCGACGTCGTCGGCGAGGGGCTGGCGGAGCCGGACGGCGGCGGGGACGGCGTCGGCTCGGCCTCCGGGTCGCTGGGCTCCGGCGACGACGGCGTGCCGGGCCGGGTGCCCGGCGGCGGGCCGGTCGGCGTGGTGCCCGGCGCCGTCGGATCGGTCGTCGGGGCCGTCGTCGGGTCGTCGGTCACCGGCGGCGCCGAGGGGTCCTCGGACGGAGCCGGCTCGGCGGAGGTGGACGCGCTCGGCTCGGGCTCGGGCGGGGCGTCGGGCGAGGCCGTGTCACCGGGCGCCGGGGCGGGCACCGCCGACGACGGCGTCGGACCGGGCGCGGGCGGAGCCGCCGCCGGCCCGCCGACCCCGCCGCTCAGGGCCACCGCGACGGCCGCGACCGCGACCCCCGCCACGGTGCCCGCGCCGATCATCCCGGCCTTGCCGAACTGGCCCAGCCGCAGCGCGAGCGCCCGCACCCACTCCCCGGCCGCGAGCAGCGCGGCCCCGACCGGCCCGGACCACGCGATCGCCCCGGTGCCCGTCGTGCCGGCGCCGAGCGCGCCGACGACCACGGGGGCGCCCGCGACGACCCCGGCCGCCGTGCCCGCGAGCAGCAGGGGGCCGGCGTCGCGCACCGCCCAGCCGGCCTCGCGCACGTCGACGAAGGCGCGCATGCAGCCCTGGCAGCCGAAGAGGTGCGCCTCGAGCACGGTGCGGCGCGGGGGCGACAGCCGGTGCCGCACGTAGGAGTGCAGCGACTGCCTCGTGTCGAGGCAGCCGGGCGGGCACGCACGGGCGTGGGCCTCGGCGAACGCGGCGCCGAGCCGCTCCTCGGCCTGGCGCAGGCGGCGCAGCACCGCGCGGGCGTGCATGCCCAGCTCCGTGGCGATCGCCGAGAGCTCGCGGCCGACGACGTGCCTGTCCCACAGCAGCCGCTGGTCGTCGTGGGGCAGCGTCGCGAGCACCGTACGGAGCACCGCGGGGTCGACCGTGCCGGCGGCCCCCGGGGCGTCGTCGCGCCCGTCCGCCGCGGCCGCGGCGCGCATCTTCCGGATGGCGTCGTCGACGGCGCCCCGGCGCGCGGGGGCGTCGCCGTCGTGGATCGCGGCCACGCGACGCCCCCGTCCTGCCGATGCTCGTCCGTGCCCGTCGTCGCGGGCCGTCCAGGGCGCGCGGCACGGGCGCGCCGGGGGACATGATCGCAGCGGCCCACGGGTCGATGGCAAATCCCCTGCCCCGAGGGGTGCGCGGCGCGGTGACGCCCGCCGGGGCCGCGGAACGGAACGGTCCGCGAACCGGCACGTCGAGCTACTCCGTGGGCGGGTCGGTCTCGTCCGTGGGCTCCGGATCGGGGGTCGCGGTCGGCGTGGGCGTCGGCGTCGCGGAGACCGTCGGGGTCGGCGTCGGCGTGGGCTTCTCCGTGGGCTTCTGCGGGGGCTCCGACGGCGCCGTGTCGGAGGGCTCGGGGTCGGGGTCACCGGCCGACGTGCCGGGGCCGTCCGTCGACGGATCCGACGTGGACGACCCGGACGACCCTGTCGACGGTGAGCTCGACGACGAGGCCGGCTCGTCGCGCCCGGGCGACGACGCGGGCGACGTCGACGGGTCGGACGTCGCGGCGTCGTCGTCCGACGACGCGGCCGGCGAGGGCTCGCCCGACGGCGTCGCCGACGGGTCCACGGACGGCGTCGGCCCCGTGCTCGGGCCGTCGTCGCGGGACGCCGACGACGGGGTCGCCCCGGGCGACGTCGCGCCGGCGGGCGCCGTCCCCAGGACGGTCGCCCCCGGGGACGAGCCGGTCTCCGGGGCCGCGGGCGCCGCGTCGCCGCTGCCGAGCGCGATCGCGACGGCCGCCACGGCGACGCACGCGACCGTGCCCGCGACGATCAGCCAGCTCTGCCGGCGCGCGGGCCGCGGGGCGGCGCCCGCCGCAGTGCCGGACGCCGGGTCGGACGAGGTCTCCGCGGCCGCCACGACCGCGACCGCGGGAGGGTGCCACCCGCCCGCGAGCAGCCGCGGCCCGGCGTCCCGCAGCGCCCAGGCGGGCTCGCGCACGTCGACGAACGCCCGCAGGCAGGCGGCGCAGTCGAGGAGGTGGTCCTCGACCCCGGTCTCCTGCCCGGCCGCGAGCCGGCCCTGGACCAGGTCGAGGAGAGCCCGCCGCGTCCCGGCGCAGGCCGGCGGGCAGCCCGGCGCGTGCGCGTCGGCGAGTGCGGCCGCGAGGCCCTGCTCCACCTGCGGCAGGAGGCGGGCCGCCGCGCGGGGGTGCGTGCCGAGCGCGGCGGCGACGGCGGACGGCTCCTGCCGCTGCACGTGCGTCGCCCACAGGAGTCGCTGGTCGTCGGGCGAGAGAGTCACGAGGGCGGTGCGCAGCACCTGGGGGTCCGCGGTCCCGGCCGCGCCGGGCGCTCCCCCGCGCCCGGCGGCCGCGGCGGCGACCCGCATCCGCCGGATCGCGTCGTCGACATAGCCCGCGCGCGCCGGCGCGTCGTCACCGCCGGTCTCGGTCACGGTGCCCCCGTCCCTGGGTCTCCAGCGGCGCGCGGACGGCGCGCTCGCGGGGCTCATGATGGCAGCGCACCCCAGGGTTCCGGCAAGCCCCCGACCAGGCAGGTCTCAGGGGGCGGGACGACGGTGACGCCCGCGCGGAGGTGGAGCAGGCTCGGGGGCGTGAAGGAGTACGTGCTCTTCGACCACGACGGCGTCCTGGTGGACACCGAGCCCTGGTACTACCGGGCCGGGGAGCGGGCCCTCGCGGACGTCGGTTTCACGCAGGACCGGGGCCGGTACCTGCGCGACATGCACCACGGCCAGGCCACCTGGGCCCAGGCGCGGGCCGCCGGGATCGACGAGGCCACGATCGACCGCCAACGGCCGGTCCGCGACCGCTACTACCAGGAGTACCTGCGCACGGAGGCCATCGAGATCGACGGCGTCCTCGACGTCCTGGCGGCGCTGGCGCCGCACGTCCGCATGGCGATCGTGACGACGTCACGTCGCGTGGACTTCGACCTCATCCACGAGGGCCGCGACATCCTGCCGTTCATGGACGTCGTCCTCGTGCGCGAGGACTACGTGCGCGCCAAGCCGCACCCGGAGCCGTACCTGACCGCCCTGCGGGCCCTCGGGGCCGCGCCGGAGGAGGCGCTGGTCGTCGAGGACTCGTCGCGGGGCCTCGCCGCCGCGGTCGCGGCGGGCATCGACTGCGCCGTCGTCCACCACGACTTCACGGCCTCGCAGGACTTCTCGGCCGCCACCCACCGGATCCGCACCCTCGCGGAGCTCCCGGCCCTCGTGCGCGACGGCGCGTGACCGTCGCCGGCAGCCGTGGCCGCCCCCGGGGAGCGGGCGGCCACGGTCGGGGCCGGGTCGGTGCGGCGGCGCGGGTCAGGACCGCGCGGTCGCGAGCGCCTCGACGTGGCCGCGCCCGGCCAGGCCCATGAGCCGGTCCAGCGCGCGGCGGGCGTCGGCGCGGACGTCGTCCTCGGCCGCGAGCACCAGCGAGTAGAGGTCCTTCGGGTCCTCCGGCTCGGCGACGAGGTCCAGGTGCTGCAGCAGGGCGTCGGGGACGTCGTCGCGCACGAACCGCAGCGCGGCCCAGTCCTCGACGGCGAACCCGACGGAGTCGAAGACCGTCACGGTGGTGTCGTCCGGGGTGTGCCGGTCGCCCGCGTGCCTCGCGAACGTCTCCCCCGGCCCCGCCGTGGCGGGGGCGCCGCGGCGCCCGTCGCGGCGGCCGGCCACGACCTCCCACAGCTCGGTGACGACGAGGTCCGGCGTCTGCTGGATCTCGCCCTCGACGCGGGTTTGCGGCTCGTACTCGACGAACACCTCGGCGTCGCGCAGGATCGCCGGGTCGAGCTCGGTCTTGCCGGGGCAGTCGCCGCCGATGGCGTTGACGTGCACGCCCGGGTGGGCGAGGCGGAACACCATGTCGTGCGTGAGCACCGTCGCGTTCGTCTTGTCCGCCGTGCAGGTGGTGATCACGTCGGCGCCGGTGACGGCGTCCTCCCCGCTGCTCGCCTCGTGCACCTCGAAGCCGAGGGCGCGAGCGTGCCGGGCGAGCTTGGCCTGCGCGCCGGGGTCGGTGTCCCAGACGCGCAGGTGCGTGATCCCGAGCGCCGCCCGCATCCCCAGGGCCTGGAACTCCGACTGCGAGCCCGCACCGATCAGCGCGAGGGTGCGCGAGCCGGAGCGCGCCAGGTAGCGGGCGGCGAGCGCCGACGTCGCCGCGGTGCGCAGCGCGGTGAGCAGCGTCATCTCCGCGAGGAACGTGGGGTAGCCGTTGCGCACGTCGGCGAGCACGCCGAACGCGGTGACCGTCTGGAAGCCGCGCGCCGGGTTGCGGGGGTGCCCGTTGACGAACTTGAAGCCGTAGGTGACGTCGTCGGACGTCGGCATGAGCTCGATGACGCCGTCGCGCGAGTGCGACGCGATGCGCGGGCGCTTGTCCAGGTCGGGCCAGCGTGCGAAGTCGACCTCCAGGGCGTCCACGAGGTGCCCGATGAGGGCCTCCGGGCCGCGGTGCGCCACCCAGCGCGCCATGGACGCGACGTCGAGGAACGGGACCCTGCTGGTGGACGTGGTCATGCGCGGGCCTCCTGGCTCAGGGGAGCGGCGAGGGCGGGACGCAGCTCGAGGGTGCAGCACTTCACGGAGCCGCCGCCCTTGAGCAGCTCGGACAGGTCGACCCCGACGGGCTCGAAGCCGCGCTCGCGCAGGCGGGCGTGCATGCCGGTGGCGCGGTCGGTGAGGAACACGTGCAGCCCGTCGGACACGGCGTTGAGGCCGAGGACGGCGGCGTCCTCGGGGGTGGCGACGATGGCGTCCGGGTAGCGCTCCGCGAGCACGGCCTGCGAGGCCGGGCTGAAGGCCTCCGGCAGGTACGCGACCAGCGGCGACGGGCCGCCGTCGAGCACCGCGAGCGCCGTGTCGAGGTGGTAGTAGCGGGGGTCCACGAGCTCGAGGGTCACGACCTCGACGCCGAGCAGCGCGGCGACCTCGGCGTGCGCGGCGCGGGAGGTGCGGAAGCCGGTGCCGGCGAGCATGACGTCGCCGACGAGCAGCAGGTCGCCCTCGCCCTCGTTCTGCTCGGCCGCCTGGCCGAGGCTGACGACGCCGTCGCCCGCGCCGGCGAACCACGCCTCGTACGCGATCCCCTCGGGCCGCCGCTCCGGGTAGGTGAACCGGGCGGCCAGCGCGCGGCCGCCGAGCACCACGCCGCCGTTCGCGGCGTAGACCATGTCGGGCAGCCCGGGTACGGGGTCGATCACCTCGACGTGGTGGCCGTGGGCTTCGTAGGTGGCGCGCAGGTGCTCCCACTGCGCGAGCGCCCGGCCGGCGTCGACCGGCACGCCGAGGTCCATCCACGGGTTGATCGCGTAGACCACGTCGAAGTAGGTGGGCGGGCACATGAGGAAGCGGCGCGGGGTCGCCGTGCGCTCCGCGCTCGCGGGCTGGGGAACCGTGGCCGACGTCGTCGTCGGCGTGGTGAGGGCCGTCATGACCGGGACGCTAGGGCCGCGGACGTTGCGCCCGACGCCCGATCCGTTGCGCGTTCGGGGCCCCGACGTGGCGGATCGTGCGCGGCGGTTGAAGAATTCGGGCATGGAGAGGGCATGGTGACGGCATGGACGCGGTGAACCGCAGGATCGTCGGCCACCTGCTGCGCGACGGGCGCGCGACCTACGCCGACATCGGCGCCGACGTGGGGCTCTCCGCGCCGGCGGTGAAGCGGCGGGTGGACGTCATGCTGGCGCGCGGCGAGATCACCGGGTTCACGGTGCGGGTGGCGCCCGAGGAGCTGGGGTGGGGCGTCGAGGCCTACGTGGAGCTGTTCTGCCGCGGCAACGTCTCCCCCGCTACGCTGCGCCGCGACCTGGCGACCATCCCCGAGATCGTGCGGGTCGACACCGTGACCGGCGAGGCCGACGCGATGGTGCAGATCATGGCCGGGAACATGGCCGACGTGGAGCGCACCGTCGAGGCCATCCGCGCCAGCGCCCGCGTGGACAAGACGCGCACGTCTCTGGTCATGACGCGCGTCATCGACCGCCCCGCGCGCTCGTCGTCGGCGGAGGGGGCGTGACGTGCGCGCCCGTCGCGCCGTCGGGCTCGCGGTGGGCCTCGCCGTCCTGGCGACGGCCTGCACGTCCCGGGGCGACGACGCCGCGCCGCTGCCGAGCGGCGTCGCGCAGGGCCTGAGCGCCGAGCTGCGGCAGGACCGCACCCAGTACGCCGACCGCCGGGCCACGCTGCACGTCGTCAACGGCTCCGACCAGGCGGTGACGCTGCTCGGCGGCGCCCTCGACGCGCCGGGCTACGGCCCGAGCGCCCCCGACGGGCCGACGCGCGCGCGGACCCTCGCGCCCGGGGCCGGCCGCGACGTGCGGCTGCGGCTCGGGGAGATCGACTGCGACGCCGAGCCGCCCGCGGCCCTGTCGGGCTCGGACGCGCAGACGACGCCGGTCGCGACGGCGACGGTACGGCTGGCGGCGGGCGAGAACTCCCCGGGGAGCACCCCCGCGGGGACCACCCTCGAGGTGGACGTCACCGACCCGCTGGCCCGCCTCGCCGCCGTGCACGCGGAGGTGTGCGCCGAGCGGCTCGTCGCGTCGGGGGTCACGCTGCACGTCACCGACGTGCGCGCCGCGGACGTGCCCACGCCCGACGGCGACGCGCCCGGTGGCCGCATCACGCTCGCCGTCGAGCCCGTCCCCGGCGGCCCGGACGTGCGGCTCGTCGAGGTCTCCGGCACGACGCTGCTCACCCCCGCCACGGGCACGGTCTGGACGGGCGACGACCTGGCCGGCCAGGCGGACGGCCAGGTCGTGCTCGACGTCATGCCCGCGCGCTGCGACCCGCACGTCGTGGCGGAGGACAAGCGCGGCACGTTCCTGCCCGTGCACGCCGACGTCGACGGGGCGCCGCAGCCGGTGATCTACGTGCCGATGACCGACCAGCAGCGCGCGGCCGTCTACGACGTCGTGCACGACACCTGCGGCTGGGGCTGAGCCCGCCGAGAGGGTGAAATCCACCCGCATCTTCCCCTTATTGAGGCAACCTCAGTAGTCTCCCTCCAGACCCGTCGACGACGACGGGCCACGGCCCAGCGCCGTGCCGCACCTCCCGCGTCGATGTGGACGCGGACCGGAGTGAGGCCCGATGAACCCCACCGCCCCCGTACCCCGCCGATCCCGCGGCCACGCCGCGTCCACGGTCACCGCCATCGCAGCGCTCGCGCTCGCCGCTCTCGTCGCGCTCGTGGTGCTCGTCCTGCTCGACGGCAAGGTCGCCGACGGCGCCACCCGCCTCGACGCCGGCGCCACCGCCGTGCGCGACGGAGCCGCCGACCTGTCCGACGGCAGCGGCCGACTCGCCGAGGGCGCCGGCACCCTCGCCGACGGCACGTCCGACCTGTCCGACGGGACCGCACGCCTCGTCGACGGGACCGACGACCTCACGGCCGGCACCGCCCAGCTCACCACCGGCGCCGCCGAGCTGTCCGAGGGGCTCAACGACCGCCTGAGCCCCGGGGCGACCCGCGCCTCCGCCGGCATCGTCGAGCTGCACGACGGCACGGTGCGGCTCCGGGCCGGGAGCGGTGAGCTCGCCGACGGCACGTCGCAGCTCCACGACGGCAGCGCCACGCTCGCCGCCGGGGCGGACAAGCTCGCCGACGGGGCAGCCCGTGCCGACGCCGGGGCGGGCAGGCTGGCGACCGGGTCCGGCCAGACCGCCGACGGCGCCCTCATCGTGGCGGGCGGGGCGTTCGCCCTGCGCGACGGCAACCAGGTCGCAGCCAACGGCGCCGACTCGTTGGCCTCGGGCACCACGCAGCTCGCGACCGCCTCGAGCGCCATCGCCGACGGCGCGGAGCCGCTCGCGGCGGGGGCCAGCTCGGTTGCCGACGGCACGAAGGCACTCGTCGACGGCAGTGGCGCGCTCGCCCAGGGCTCCGGTGATCTCACGGTCGGTGCGGCCGCAGTCTCCGACGGGGTCGCCAGCATCTCGGAGGGACTGGACTCGCTCATGGACAGCGGCCCGAAGCTGGAGGCGGGAGCGAAGGACGCCTCCTCCGGAGCTGCCGCCCTGGCGTCGGGCGCCGAGACGCTGGTCGCCGGCACCCAGAAGGTCGCCGCCGGCGCATCGACGACGGCCGCGGGTGCGTCGAGGCTCGCGGCTGGCACCGACGAGGCCGCGGCCGGCGGCGCGAAGCTGGCCGAGGGCCTGAAGGCTGCCCAGGCAGGCGCCTCGAACGTCGCGGCCGGGACGTCCGGGATCGCCCGGCAGCTCACGGAGCTCGCCTCTGCCACCGCCGACCCCGACGCCCGGGCACGGCTCGAGGCCCTTGCCGCTCAGGCGGAGAAGGTCGCTGCGGGTGCCTCTGGGGTCGCTGACGGTGTCACGCAGAGCCGTGACGGCGCGACGACGCTTGCCGGGTCCCTGGACAAGCTCGGTGCTGGAGCGGCGAGCCTCCGCGACGGCGCCCAGCTCCTCGACGCGGGGCTGAACGACGAGAAGGAGGGCCTCCTCTCCGGAGCGACGAGGCTCTCTGCCGGTTCCGCCGGCCTCGCGGACGGTACCGCCAGGGTCAGCGATGGCGTCTCGGCCGTGCTCGACGGTGGCAAGCGGCTCCAGGCAGGCGCCAGCGCTGCCGCCACCGGTGCGAGCAAGGTCGCGGCCGGCTCCGTCGACCTCGACGCGGGGATGAAGCACCTCGCCGGCAAGAGCGTCACGCTGAACGATGGCGCACAGCGGGTCTCGGCCGGGAACGCGACCATCGCCGAGAAGACGGCAGCGCTCGCGGCCGGCGTCGCGGCAGCTGACACCGGCGCACGCTCCCTGGCCAACGGGACGGCGGAGCTCGCCGTGGGTGCCGATGCGCTGGCCGCGGGCTCGCTGCGGGTTGCGGCAGGGACGGACCAGGTGGCGACCGGCGCGGCCGAGCTCGCGGGCAAGACGCCGGCCCTCGCGGCTGGTGCCGACGACGTCGCCGCCGGCAGCACGCGCCTCTCCACCAAGCTGGGCGACGCAGAGGCGGGCGCGTGGCGTCTGGTGACCGGGCTCGATGACGCGGAGGCGGGCGCCGGCCGTCTCCAGGACGGCCTGGACGAGCTCGCGACCGGCGCCACCGACGCCGCGGCGGGCGCCGAGCGGCTGCGCAAGGGCAGCGAGCGTCTCGACGACGGCGCCACGGAGCTCGCCACGGGCTCCGGCGAGCTCTCCGCCGGGGCGGGTCGGCTCCTGTCGGGCGCGACGGAGCTCTCCGACGGCAGCGCGGAGCTGGCTTCCGGCGCCGGCGATCTGGCGGCCGGGACGGTCGAGCTCGCCGACGGCACCACCACGATGCGCACCGAGATGGAGTCCAGCCCGGCGGACCCGGCGGCGCTCGCGGGCGGGATGCTGCTGGTGCTCGGCCTCCTGGGCGGGGTGGCGGCCCTGGTGCTGCACCTGCGTCGTCGCGCCTGACGGCGCACCGAGAAGCCGAACGGCCCGGCCCGATGCTCAGGGGAGCATCGGGCCGGGCCGTTCATGCGCGAGGTGTCGGGGCACCCCGTCACAGACTGCCGAAGATGACCTCCCACAGGCTCTTCACCCGGATGGTGGTGGTCGTCGTGGCGGCCTCGGTGGCGTCGTCGCCGGAGTAGCGCAGCTCCACCTCGACGGTGCCGGGCTTGAACGGCCCCGCCCACAGGCGCGCGTCGCCCTTCTTGTTCAGCGTGGCGGCGTCGACCTTCTTGCCGTCGACCGTCGCGGTGACCTTGCCCGTGGGCGCGCCGTCCGGCGTCTCGACCGACACCGCGAGGCGCACCGGCTGGAACCAGGCGACGGCGGTCTTCGGCGCGTCGACCGTGAGGGTCGGCGTGGCCTTGGCCGGCTCGGCCACCTCGATCGGCACGGTGACCTCGGTGCCGGTCCCCGCGCCGGACAGGGTGAGCGTCGCGGCGCCGGACGGGGCGTCCGCGGGGAGCTCGACGGCGACCGACGCGGTGCCGATCGTGTCGTACGGCTCGGTGCCCGCGGTGCTGTCCACGGCGGCGGTGCCGAGCACCCGGTCGCCGAGCGACACGGTGAGCTCCGGGTCGGTGACGTCCCCGGGGGCGGACATCGACCAGGAGGAGACGTCGAACGCGACGCTCGCACCGGGCTCGTACGCCTCGGGGGCGTCGGCCGGGAACGAGACGCCGACGGCGCGCTGGCCCGGGTCGACGGCGAGCGGCTCGCCGGCGGCGTGCGTCGCCATGTAGTCGACGAACGCCGCGAGGTCGGCCTTGCCCGTGTCACGGGCGTTCGCGCCGTCCGCGAAGGCGCGGAAGTTGTCGCCGCCCGACGCGAGGAACGAGTTCACCGTGACGGAGTACGACGTCGCCGGGTCGATCGGCTCGCCGTCCAGCCACATGCCGGTGATGCGGTCGCCCTCGGGCCGGTTCGCGTCGAAGGTGGAGGTGAAGCCCTCGGAGACGCCGAGCCGCAGGAACGGCCGCGACGGCACGTTGCCGTCCTTGTCGCGCTGCCACTGCTGCTCGAGGACCGTCTTGATCTGCTCGCCCGTGAGGTCCATGTTGACGAGCGTGTTGGCGAACGGCTGCACGGCGGCGGCCTGCTTGTAGGTGAGCGTGCGCGGGAAGGCGTCCGTGCCGGAGCCCACCATGTCGGCGCGCAGGCCGCCCGGGTTCATGAACGCGATCTGCGCCTCGCCGGACTCGGGGGCCTCGGTGGCCCACCGCTGCACCTCGGCGACGAGGTTGCCGAGCGTGGACTCGCCGCCGCGGTTCTCCGCGCCGGAGGACAGCTTGGCGCGGTTGAACGCACCGCCGATCTCGCCCAGCGGCTCCGCGCCGAGCACGTCGGCCTGCTTGACCGCGTCGGACACGATCGTCCCGACCGCCGGGTCGGCCGGGTACTGGCCCGCCAACGGCAGGATCCCCGTCTCGACGCCGACCGGCTCGCCCGTCGCGGCGTCCACCGAGTAGGTGAGCTGGTTGAGGTTGTAGCCGTACTGGCCCGCGGAGACCACCGGGCGCTCCGTCACGGCCTCCCCGGCCCACTCGGCCACCGGGAACCTGCAGTCGTAGGCAAGGTGCGTGTGCCCGGAGACGATGGCGTCCACGTCGGGGCTGACGTCGTTCACGATCTCGGCGAACGCGTTGTCCGCCGTCGGCATCGCCGCACAGTCCGTGGACTCCGCACCCTCGTGCACGAGCATGACGACGAGGTCGGCGCCCTCGGCCTTGAGCGCGTCGGTCTCCTCGTTCACCGAGTCGACGATGCCGCGCACCTCGAGGTCCGCGATGCCCGCGGGGCTGACGAGGGCGGGCAGCTCCTCGGTGACGGCACCGACGAAGCCCACCTGCACGTCGCCGAAGTCCTTGATCCACGTGGCGGGGACGGCGTCGTCGCCGGTCGCCTTCATCTTGAGGTTCGCGGCCACGTACTGCCACTGCGCGCCGCCGTACGGGTTCGTCTCGGCGTCGAAGGGCGCCATGACGCGGTTCACCAGGTCGTCGTAGCCCTGGTCGAGCTCGTGGTTGCCGACCGCCGACACGTCGAGGCCCGCGGCGTTGAGGGCGTCGATCGTGGGCTTGTCGTGCTGGATGAACGACTCGAACGTGGACGCGCCGATGAGGTCGCCCGCGGCCGCGAACACGGTGTTCGGGTTCTCGGCGCGCAGCTGCTGCACGGCCCCGGCCAGCACCGCGGCGCCGGCCTCGGTGCCGTTCGCCTGGATGCGGCCGTGGAAGTCGTTGGTGGCGAGGATCTGGACGTCGACGATCGGGTCGGCGCTGGCGGACACGGCGCCGGCGGTGGCGATCCCCGCGAAGGCGAGGGTCACGCACGCGACGCCGGCGGTCCGCCGGCGTGCGAGGGGACGGACGAAGGACATGAGTGCTCCCTGAGGTGAGGAGATATCAGGGGCACCGTAGCGGCGCCGGGCGACGCCGGCGTGGCGGGCGGGGTAACGATCAGGAAACCGTCGCCTCGTCGTCGAGCCGGGTCTCGGCGGACTTCTCTGACGACACCGCCGACGGCACGCTCAGGTGGCCCGTGCGGCGCAGCCACCACTCGGCGAGCAGCGTCGTCAGGGGCGGGACGGCGGCCGCGAGCGCCACCAGCGCGCGGAACCAGCCCCAGCGGAGCTTCACCGCGGCGAGCAGCGTCACCACCACGTACGCCACGAACGCCGCGCCGTGCAGGCGGCCGAACAGCCAGACGCCCGCCTCCGTCGTCTCCGTGACGTACTTGAGGAACATCCCGACCAGCAGGCCCGCCCAGGTGAACGCCTCGATCACGGCGACGACGGCGAAGACGCGGCCGACGACGGACAGCGGCGGGCGGGGGGACACGGGCGTGGCGGGCATGGCGGACCTCTCGGGCGGTGCGGGACGGCGGTGCGCCCAGTCTGCCCGACGTGCGCCGTCGTCCCACCCGACGAGGTGACAGCCCGTCGGCACCGTTCGGCGCGGTACTTCCTGGGCTGGTCGCGGACAGCTCAGGCGAGCGGCCCGAGGGCGGCGCGCCGGCCGGTCCCGGACAGCGCGGCGGCGAGGGCCGGCTCGTCGAGCGCGGCGACCAGCCGCTTCTCCTCGTACCGGAAGTGCGTCTCCATGACGGCGTCGATGCCGTCCAGGTGCCGGTCGAGAGCGGCGGCGTCCGCACCGGCGTCGACCGCGCGGGACAGCTCGCCGAGCAGGTGGTCGAGCAGCCGGTGGTCGCGCTGCAGCTCGGCGACGACGTCCGCGAGGTCGGGGCGCAGGTCGAGCAGGGCGGTGAAGACGTTGGCGTCCTCGCCGCGGTGGTGGCCCTCGAGCGCCTGGCAGAAGCCGTGGCAGTAGAGGCCGAGCAGGCGGCGCGGGTCGGCGCCGTCGGTCGGGGCGGGCGCGGCGTCGCCGGCGGAGTCGACGGCCTCGCGCGCGACCTCGAGGGCGTCGCGGAGGCGGGCGTGGACGGAGCGCAGCTCCTGGCCCCAGGCGACGAGTCGAGCGGTGTCGGTGTCGGCGGCGGTGTCGGGGCGGGCGGCGGTCGGGGCGGTGTCTCGGGAGGGGTCGGTCACGATGCGCCCGAACCTAGCAGCGGGCGGGTGCCCGGGTACGGTGGCGGCCGTGCCCGACACCCTCCCCGTCGCGCCCGACGACGCCCCGCTGGTCGGTGCGCCCGACGCCGACCTGCTGCACGTAATGAGCCTCAACGTCCGCTGCGCCATCGACGACACGCTCCCCGGCAGCCCGGACCACTGGCCGGACCGCGCGCCTCTCGTCGGCCGGCTGCTGGCGCGGGAACGGCCGACGCTGCTCGGCGTCCAGGAGGCGCACTTCGCGCAGCTCACGACCGTCACCGACGCGCTGGGCGACGACTACCGGTCGGTGGGGCACGGCCGCGAGGGCGGCGCCGCCGGGGAGCACTCCGCGATCCTCTACGACGCCCGGCGGCTGTCGCTGCTGTGGTGGGACCAGTTCTGGCTGTCCGACACGCCCCGGCTGGCGGGCTCGACGTGGGACCACGTCTACCCGCGCGTCGTCACGTGGGCCCGGTTCCGCGACGAGCGCACGGGCACCGAGCTCGTGCACGTGAACTCGCACTTCGACCACGAGTCGGAGCCCGCCCGCGTGCGCAGCGCCGAGGTGGTGCGCGACCTCGTCTCCGGGTCCGGGCTCCCCGCCGTCTTCACCGCCGACTGCAACGCGCCCGCCGAGCGGTCCGCGCCCTACGACGTGCTCGTCACCGACGGCGGCCTGCACGACACGTGGGTGGTCGCCGACCGACGGCTCACCCCCGACGTCGGCACGTTCCCCGACTACGGCGCCCCCGTGCCCGGCGGCGAACGCATCGACTGGATCCTGGCGTCGGGCGGCACCGAGGTGCTCGCGGCAGGTATCAACACCTGGCGCGACGACGGTCGCTGGCCCAGCGACCACACCCCGGTCCAGGCGCTGCTGCGCCTGCCGTGACGTCGTCGGGCGATGAATCCGGCCCGCCCGCGGCGTCCACCCCGCATGACACGACCTCCTGACCCCTCGTCCGTCGGGCCCGCGGACGGGGACGCCCTCGGGCCGGAGCTCTTCACCGACGGCGCGGCCCCGCTGTGCTACCAGGCCGTCGGGGACCCCGCCGACCCGACGATCCTGCTGCTCGGGGGCGTGGCCTCGTCCATGGACTGGTGGCCGGCGGACCTCTGCGCCGCGCTGGCCGCGGGCGGGCGCCGCGTCGTCCGGTACGACCACCGCGACACGGGCCGCTCCGCCACCTGCCCGCCCGGCGCCCCCGACTACACGAGCCGCGACCTCACCGAGGACGCGCTGCGGGTGCTCGACGACCTGGGCGTCGTGCGGGCGCACCTCGTGGGCCTCTCGGCGGGCGCCGCGATGGTGCAGGAGCTCGCGCTGGAGCACCCCGACCGGGTCGCCTCGGCCACGCTGATGTCCACGACGCGCGCGTTCGCCGGGCCGGACGACGCCGCGCTCGCCCCGTCCGCCCCCGAGCTCGCTGGCCTGTGGGACGGCCCCTCCCCCGACCCCGGCGACACGGACGCGCTGATCGATGCGGTCGTCGCCGACGACCGCGCGCTCACCGGCCGGGGCGACTTCGACGAGTCGCGCACCCGCGCCGTCGCGACCCGCGCCGTCGCGCGCTCGATCGACGCCACCGCCGGGACGAACCATTTCGCCGCGGAACCCGGGGCCCCGTTCGAGGGCACCCTGGCGGACCTCACCGTGCCGACGCTCGTCGTGCACGGCAGCGAGGACCCGCTGTTCCCCGGTCACGGCGCCGCGCTGGCCGCGGGGATCCCCGGGGCGCGGCTGCTGGTGCTCGACGGCGTCGGCCACCAGGTCGCGCCGCCGTCGTCGTGGGACGTGCTCCTCCCGGCCCTTCTCGAGCACACCGCTGAGGACACTTCCAGGTGACAGGGCCAGGATGGGCAGCATGTCCTCCCTCACCCTCACCACCTGGGGCCACGCCGGCGTCCGCCTGGAGCGCGACGACCGTGTCCTCGCCATCGACCCCGGTACGTTCACCGACCCGCGCATCCTCGACGGCGCCGACGCCGTCCTCGTCACCCACGAGCACGTCGACCACGTGGACGTCCCCCGCATGGCCGCCGCGCTCGCGGCCGACGGCGGGCCCGACCTGTGGGCCCCGGCCGCCGTCGTCGAGCAGCTCACCGACGCAGGCGCCCCCGCCGACCGGCTGCACGCGGTGGACGGCGGCGCGTCGTTCGACGCGGCCGGGTTCGCCGTGCAGGCGCTGGGGCACGTGCACGCGACCATCCACCCGGACATGACCCCGCCGGCCAACGTCGCGTTCCTCGTCGACGGCGCGGTGCTGCACCCTGGCGACTCGTTCACCCCCGCCCCCGAGGACGTCCGGGTCGACGTGCTGGCCCTGCCGGTCGCGGCGCCGTGGCTCAAGCTCGCGGAGGCGGTCGACTACGTGCGCCGGGTGGCGCCGCGCGTCGCCGTCCCGATCCACGACGCGATCCTCAACGACGCCGGCCTGGCCCTGGTCGACCGCGTCGCGGGCGGGCTCGGCGGGGCCGAGTACCGGCGGCTCGCGCCGGGCGAGGCGCTGGAGGTCCGCACGGCCTGACCGCCCGGCGTCGTCAGCCGCGGCTCAGCGGGACGACGTCGGCGAGCGGCGCCTGCAGCTCCGCCGAGCCGCCCGCGGGCCGGAACCCCAGGGCCACGTTGATCGCCAGCATCGGGGCGTTCGTCTCGTTGTTCCACGTGGAGATACGGCGCGCGGCGGGACGCAGGCGGGTGTGCTCGCGCAGGTTCACCGCCTTGAGGAGCATGCCGAGCCGGTGGCCGCGGTGCCCGGCCAGCACCACCGTGCTGTCCTGCTCGGTGAGCTCGGGGCGGTCGTCGTCCCACGCGAGCAGCGTCATCCCCGCCAGGGTGCCGGTGGCGACGTGCTCGGCGACGGTGACGAGCCCGGTCCGGCCGCTCTCGGCCCGCTTCGCCTCCTCCAGGCGGATGCGCGCGCCGTCCCACCGCTCGGCCTCGAGCGCGAGGCCGCCGTTCGGCTCGTCCTCCGACAGGCTGTGCTCCAGCGCGGCGAGCTGGTCGACCCACCGCTCGGGCGCCGGGTCCTGCCAGGTGTGCAGGCGGTAGCCGTCCCCGGCCCGGGCCGCGGCGTCCGCCACGAACCGGTCCACGACGTCGTCGGGCAGCGGGACGTCGAGGACCGAGCGCCGCGCCACGATCTCCAGCCCCAGCCCGGCCCGGCGGGCGAACCGCATGCCGGGCAGATCGGCGGAGACGTGCCCCGGACCCTCCCGGGGCGCGACCGCGTCCGGGGCGTCGGCGGGAGGCTCGGCGGCGAGCTCGACCTCCGCGAACACGGTGGTGCGGCACTCGGTGAGCGCGACCCGGCGCAGCCGGTCCGCGATCGCCGACCCGATCCCCTGCTCGCGGTGGGAGGGCAGCACCGCGATGTGCACGACGGCGAGGTGGCGGTTGTCGGAGACGGGCAGGACGAGCTCGCCGTGGCCGACGACGCGCGGCACGCCAGGTGTCACCTCTCCGTCCACCGCCACGAGCCGGTGGTGGCGCGCGTGCTCCTGGTGACGGTCGCCGACCAGCAGGTCGACGGCCCTGGGCGCGAGGTCGTCGTGCCCCAGGTCGGCCAGCCCCACCGCCCGCTCCAGCGCCGCGACGCCGCGGTACGCCCAGGCCTCGGCGGCGTCGAGCAGGTCGGCGCGGGGCGGTTCGACCAGGCGCCACGTCGGTGTGGCCGCGGGGGTGCTCATGCCTCCACGGTGCGCCGCACCCGGGGTCCGCGTCACGCACATTTCGGGGGCCGACGTCGCGGTTCGCCCGCCCCGGCGCGTAGGGTGCCTGACCGTGACGACCGAGACCCCGCTGCCGGTGACCACGGGCCGACTGGTCCTGCGCGCGCACCGCGCGGAGGACCTCGAGCCCCTGCTCGCCTACTACGCCGACCCGGAGGTGGCGCGCTACCTGCTCGAGGAGCCGTGGACGCCGGACGTCGCCGAGGCGCAGCTCGCGAAGCGGCTCGCGCGCACCCGCATCGACGAGCCCGGCTCCGCCCTCGCGCTGATCGTGGAGCACGACGGCCAGGTCGTCGGCGACGTCGCCCTGTGGACGACGGGCGACACCGTCTCCCGCGGGGAGATCGGCTGGGTCTTCCACCCCGACTTCACGGGCCGAGGATTCGCGACCGAGGCGGTGCGCGCCGTCCTCGACCTGGCGTTCGGCTTCTATCGCATGCACCGCGTGGTCGCGCAGCTCGACGCCCGCAACGAGCCGTCCGCCCGCCTGTGCGAGCGCGTGGGCATGCGGCGCGAGGGCCACCTGCGGCAGGACTGGTGGTCCAAGGGCGAGTGGACGGACACCCTCGTCTACGGCGTGCTCAAGGGTGACCGCGCGGCCTGACCCCGGTTGACCGCGACGGTCGACGTAGCGGTCGGTCCTCGTCCCCGCACGGGACGGGGACCCATCGCTACGTCGACCGTCGCCACCTGTGGAGGGCAGCCGGGCGGCCGGGCACGATGGGGCGATGACGTCCGACATCGTGGTCCGGCCGGCGAACGAGGCGACGTGGGACGACCTGCAGACCGTGCTCGGCCCGCGCGGCGAGGGGGCGCGCTGCCAGTGCCGGTGGTTCCAGACGCCGTCCTCCGACTGGCGGGAGACCGCCCGCGAGGAGCGGGCGGCCGCGCTGCGCCGCGACACGCACTGCGGCGAGCCGGACGCCCCGACCACCAGCGGGCTGGTCGCCTGGCTCGACGGCGAGCCCGCCGGCTGGTGCGCCGTCGAGCCCCGCACCGCGTACCCCCGGCTGCGCACGGCGCGGGTGCCCTGGTCGGGCCGCGACGAGGACAAGGACGACGACGGCGTGTGGGCCGTGGTCTGCTTCGTCACCCGCGCCGGGTACCGCCGCCGGGGGGTCAGCGCGGCCCTCACCGCCGCCGCCGTCGAGCACGCCCGCTCCCGCGGGGCGCGCGCCGTCGAGGGCTACCCGATGGTCGTCGAGCCCGGGTACAGCGACTCGTGGGGCGAGCTCTACGTCGGGGTGGCGGAGGTGTTCGAGGCCGCCGGGTTCCGCGAGGTGAGCCGCCCGACGTCGCGCCGCGCGGTGATGCGCGTCGACCTCTGACCTCCTCGTGGCTCAGCGCCGCGCGACGTGCTCCGCGAGGAACTCGGCCCACGTCTGCTTGCCGACGGCGCGGTCGGGCGCGAGGTTGCCGCCCGCCGCATAGGCCCGAGACGCCGCGCCGGGCACGCGCACCGGCATCGTCGGGCGGTGCGACCCCACCGCGTCGAGGTAGTCGCGGACCATCCCGCGGAACGTGTGGATCTCGGGCCCGGCGACGTCGGGCACCCGCCCCTGCGGGTCGCCGAGCGCGAGCTCGACCAGACGTGCCGCGACCTCGTCCCCCGCGATCGGCTGCGCCCGCCAGCCGGACGGCGTGGGCACGACCGGCAGCTTCGCGAGGGCCCGGGCGGCGATGAGCACCAGCTCGTGGAACTGCGTGGCGCGCAGGTTGGTCCACGGGATCCCGGACTCCTCCAGCACGCGCTCCTGGGCGAGCTTGCTCTCCATGTACCCGAGGGCACGGCGGTCGAACCCCGACGTCACCGGCACCTTCTCCGCGCCCACCACGGAGATGTTCACCAGGTGCGGCTCGCTGCCCGCGTCGCGGATCGCCCGGACCAGCGCCCGAGCCGTCTCCTCGTTGTGCAGCTGGTCGCCGGCGAGGTGGACGACGACGTCCGCGTCGCCCACGGCCTGCGCCAGCCCCTCGCCCGTCGCCCAGTCCCCGACGACGTACCGCACGCCGTCCCCGTCCGCGTGCGGGCTGCGGCTGAGCACCCGCACCTGTGCGCCGGTGCGTACCAGGCGCGGCACCACCAGCCTGCCGAGGTGTCCCGTGCCGCCCGTGACCAGGATGCGTGCCATGCCGTCCTCCTCCGTCGTCGCGCGACCACCGCGCGTCCTGCCACTCCGACGACGCGGGCGCCCCGGACGTGACCCGACGGCGCTGCTATGTTCCGCGGGTGATCGTCGATCTCACCGCCGACCGCCTCGAGGACTGCGCGCGACTCTTCGTGCGCACGTTCTCCGCGCCGCCGTGGAACGAGGAGTGGACGCGCGGGGACGCCGCGCAACGTCTGGGCGACATGCTGGCCACGCCACGATCCGTCGGCTCGGTCGCGGTCACCGACGGCGGCGACGTCATCGGTTTCGTCCTCGGGCACCGTGAACGCGCCGGTACCGAGGACCACCTGCTCGTCCAGGAGATGTGCGTCGCCGCCGCCCACCAGCGCGAGGGCTGGGGGTCCCGCCTGCTGGCCGCCCTGGAGCACCGCCTGCCCGACGTCCAGCACTGGTACCTCCTGACCGTGCGGGACGGCGCCGCGGCCGCGTTCTACGAGGCGCACGGGTTCCGGCCCGCGTCGCGGGTCGGCGTCTACGTCCGGCCCTGAGGCGGCGGGCGGCGACGTGACCGCGGCTCAGGCGACCGGGTCCCGCAGGCGCGGCAGGGTGGCGACGAGCGTGTCGCGGATGTAGGTCAGCTCCGGCGTCGGCTCCCACTCGGCGTCGCTCCCGGCGTCGCTCTCGGCACCGTCGCCGGCCTCCTCCCACTCGCCCGCGGCGTCGTCCTGCGGGGTGCTGTAGACCCACCACAGGTTGTTCCAGGGGTCGACGAAGCGGGAGAAGACCTCGCCGAAGAACGCGGTGGGCTCCGTCACGACGTCCGCGCCACCGGCCCGCGCCCGCCCGAGCACCGCGTCCACGTCGTCCACGTAGACCTGCAGCAGGGACGGGGTGAACGGCCAGCCGGGCTTGCGCTCGCCGAACATGACGGTGGTGCCGCCGATCTGGAGCTCGGCGTGCAGCAGCAGCCCGTCGTGGTCGACGGTCCGCGCGTCGGGGTGCTCGACGCCGTCGAACACGTCGACCAGGAAGAGGATGAGGTTCTCGACGTCGCTGCTGATGATGAACGGGTTGATCGTCGAGAATCCTGGGGGGACGGCCATGGTGGCTCCTTTCGTCCCCGCCATCACACCGCGCCGGCCGGGGCCCGGTCTTGAACGAGAACGTCACCGGGCGGGCCGTCGGCGGGCGGCGGCCGCGAGCACCGCCGCCGGGGTCCGCCCACGGATGAGGCGCAGGCTGCGGGTCAGGTGCGCCTGGTCGGCGAACCCGGCCCGCGCCGCCGCCTCGGCCGGCGCGACGCCGCCCTGCAGGAGGGCGTAGGCCCGCTCGGCCCGCCGGACCTGCTCCACCTGCCCCGCCGTCAGCCCGACGGTGCGCCGGTAGCGGCGCTGCCAGGTGCGCGGCGACGCGCCGTCCCGCTGACCGTCGAGCGCCGCGCGCACGCCGTCGTCCACGCCCAACGGGCCGAGGCGCACCATCTCGTCCACCCAGTCCTCGAGCTCGTCGAAGGCCGGCAGCGTCGTCCACCGCTCCCCGAGCCGGACGCGCCCGGAGCGCACCGGCAGGTCGACGGTGGCCCCGAGCACCGGCTGCTTGTCGAGGCCCGCGACCACCACGAACGGCGCCAGCTCCACGCCCCAGTAGCTCTCCCCCACGACGCTCGTCGTGCGGCGGGCGCTCAGGCTCGGCCCGTCGAGCTCGCCGCCGAGGCTCCCGTCGGCGCGGCGGATGAAGGAGATGCCCCAGTACTCCGAGCCCGCCACGAGGTACTCCCCCGGCTCCTCCACGGTCGCGGACCACACCGTGCGCACCGCGGGGGTCGAACCGGGCCGCTCGAACCACATGGCGTCACGGTAGCGCCGGTCGGGCGCCGCCCTCGGGCCGGAGCGGGAAGCGGCGCCGCAGCAGGATCCGCTGGACCAGGGTCCACGCCGCCGTCACCAGGAGGTACAGCCCCGCGGCGAGCGGGACGAAGCAGGCGACGACGGCGGTGACGAACTGGTTCGTCAGGTCCCGTCGGCGAGTCGGGCGAACGCGGCGAGCGGCCCGGCGAGCACGCCGCCGTCCACGGGCAGGGTGGCGCCCGTGATCCACGCGGCGTCGTCGGACGCCAGGAAGGCGACGGCGGCGGCGACGTCCTCCGGCTCGCCCACGCGGCCGAGCGGGTACAGCGGCGCGAGGCGGTCGGGGCCGCCCTGGGTGTCCCAGACCCGGGTGCGGACGGTGCCGGGGGCGACGACGTTGACGCGCACGCCGTCCGGCCCGAGCCGCACGGCGAGGTTCTTCGCCAGCACCCCCAGGCCCGCCTTCGCGGCCGAGTAGGCGTCGCCGCCGAACGCCGCGAGCCCGTTGACCGACCCGACCAGCACGACGGCGCCGCCCGGCCGGGCCAGGTGCGGCGCGGCGGCGCGCACCACGCGCGCCGGCCCCGCGAGGTTGAGGTCCACCGTGGCCGCCCAGTCCGCGTCGGTGCCGCCGTCGAGCTGGTCCGGGTGCGGCAGCGCGCCGCCCGCGACGTTGACGACCGCGTCCAGGCGGCCGTGCCGGGCGACGGCGGTCTCCGTCGCCGCCTCGACCGACGCCCGGTCGGTGAGGTCGCAGGCCACGACGAGCGCGCGCTCACGCGCGACGGCCTCCAGGGCGGCCGCCGTTTCTTCGGCCGCGGCCGTGTCGACGTCGGCCAGCACGACGGCCGCGCCCTCGGCGGAGAGCCGCCGGACGACGGCCGCACCGATCCCGTGGGCGGCCCCCGTCACGAGCGCGACGCGCCCCGCGAAGCGGTCCATCGCTCTTCCCCGCCCGCCGTCCCGCATCAGGCGCCGACGTAGTCCGCGAGGTGCTCGCCGGTCACGGTGGAGCGGGCGGCCACGAGGTCGGCGGGCGTGCCCTCGAAGACGACCGTGCCGCCGTCGTGCCCGGCGCCCGGCCCGAGGTCGATGATCCAGTCGGCGTGCGCCATGACGGCCTGGTGGTGCTCGATGACGATCACCGTCCTGCCATCGTCCACGAGCCGGTCCAGCAGGCCCAGCAGGTTCGCCACGTCGGCCAGGTGCAGGCCGGTGGTGGGCTCGTCGAGGATGTACGTGCCGCCCTTCTCGCCCATGTGCATGGCGAGCTTGAGCCGCTGCCGCTCGCCGCCGGACAGGGTGTTGAGGGGCTGGCCGAGCTTCACGTAGCCGAGCCCGACGTCCTCCAGGTGGGCGAGGATCTTGTGCGCCGCGGGGATCTTCGCCTCACCCTCGCGGAAGAAGGCGTGCGCCTGCGCGACCGACAGGTCGAAGACCTCGGCGATGTTCTTGCCGCCGAGCGTGTACTCCAGCACCGACGCCATGAACCGCCTGCCGCCGCAGTCCTCGCACGGTGTCTCGACCGTCTCCATGAAGCCGAGCTCCGTGTAGATGCGGCCGTTGCCCTTGCAGGTGGGGCACGCGCCCTCGGAGTTCGCGCTGAACAGGGCCGGCTTCACGCCGTTCGCCTTCGCGAACGCCTTGCGGATCGGCTCCAGCAGCCCGGTGTACGTGGCCGGGTTGGAGCGGCGCGAGCCCTTGATCGCGCCCTGGTCGACGACGACGACGCCCTCGCGACCGGCGAGGTTGCCGTGGATCAGCGAGCTCTTGCCGGAGCCCGCGACGCCCGTGACGACGGTGAGGACGCCGGTCGGGACGTCGACGTCGACGTCGCGCAGGTTGTTCTGGGAGGCGCCGCGGATCTCGAGCGCGCCGGACGGCTCCCGGACGGACTCCTTGACGGTGACGCGGTCGTCCAGGTGGCGGCCGGTGAGGGTGCCGCTCGCGCGCAGCCCCTCCAGCGTGCCCTCGAAGCAGATCGTGCCGCCGTCGGTCCCGGCGCCGGGGCCGAGGTCGATCACGTGGTCGGCGATCGCGATCGCCTCCGGCTTGTGCTCGACGACGAGCACGGTGTTGCCCTTGTCGCGCAGCTCCAGGAGCAGGCCGTTCATCCGCTCGATGTCGTGCGGGTGCAGACCGACGGTCGGCTCGTCGAAGACGTACGTGACGTCGGTGAGCGCGGACCCGAGGTGCCGGATCATCTTGGTGCGCTGCGCCTCGCCGCCCGACAGGGTGCCCGCCGGCCGCTCCAGCGACAGATAGCCCAGCCCGATCTCGACGAACTTGTCGAACAGGTGCAGCAGGGCCCCGACCAGCGGCGCGACGCCCGGGTCGTCGATCCCCCGCGCCCACTCGGCGGCGTCGGTGATCTGCATCCGGCACACGTCCGCGATGCCCGCGCCGTTGACCTTCGCCGACCGGGCGGACTCGTTGAGCCGGGTGCCGTCGCACTCCGGGCAGGGCACGAACACCGCGGCCCGCTCGACGAACGCGCGGAGGTGCGGCTGCAGCGACTCGGGCGCCTTGCTGAACATCGACTCGCGCAGCTTGGGGATGAGGCCCTGGTACGTCATGTTCATCCCGAGGGCCTTGACCTTGCCCTTCTCCCGGTAGAGGAAGTCGTGCCGCTCGGCCTCCGTGTAGTCGCGCACCGGCTTGTCGCCGTCGACGAACCCCGACTCCGAGAAACCCTTCACCATCCACCCGTCGGCCTTGTAGCCGGGCACGAGGATCGCGCCGTCGCGCAGGGACAGCGACTCGTCGACGATGACGGACAGGTCGAGGTCGGAGACGGTGCCGCGGCCCTCGCACTCGGGGCACATGCCGCCCAGGTACACCTGGTTGCGCACGACCTTCTTCTCGACCTCGCCCCCGGCCTTGCCGGTGCTGAACACCCCGCTCGCCGTCGACGTCGGGATGTTGAACGAGAACGCCGTGGGCGGGCCGACGTACGGCTCGCCCACGCGGCTGAACAGGTTGCGCAGCATGGCGTTCGCGTCGGTGACGGTGCCGACCGTGGACCGCACGTTGGCGCCCATGCGCTCCTGGTCCACGAGGATCGCGGTGGTGATGCCCTCAAGGACGTCCACGTCAGGGCGCGGCAGCGACGGCATGAACCCCTGCACGAACGTCGAGTACGTCTCGTCGATGAGGCGCCGCGACTCGGCAGCGATGGTCGCGAACACCAGCGAGCTCTTGCCCGAGCCCGACACCCCCGTGAACACGGAGAGGCGGCGCTTGGGGATCTCGACGTCCACGTCGCGCAGGTTGTTCTCGCGGGCGCCCTGCACGCGGATGACGTCGTGCGCGTCGGCGGTGTGCGACGACGTCGCGGCGGGGGACCCGGCGCGGGACTCGGCGCGGGACTCGGTGGCGGTCACGGCGGTGCTCCTTCGATCGTGGTGGCGGGGACGCCGGTGGGGGGCGGGCAGGCTCACACGCGGGTGAGGGGCAGGTGGGGCGGCGCCGGCAGCTCGACGTCGACCGCGTCCCCGGGCCGGACCGCGCCGCCCCGCGAGACGACGCCCATGACCCCGGCGAGCCGCTCGACCTCGCCGTCGGCCCCGCGGCGCAGCAGCTGCTTGAGCAGTCCCGGCTGGAAGTCGTTGATCTGCTGGCAGGGGTTGCGCAGGCCGGTGACGGTCACGACGGCGTCGCCGATCGTCAGCCGGGTGCCCACGGGCAGCGCCAGCAGGTCGATCCCGCGGGTGGTGACGTTCTCCCCCAGGTCCCCCGGCGCCACGTCGTGGCCGGCGGCGGCGAGCCGGTCGAAGAGCTCGCCGTGGATGAGGTGCACCTGGCGGAGGTTCGGCTGCGACGGGTCCGCGGCGACCCTGCTGCGGTGCTGCACGGTGACCCCGGCGTGCGCGTCGCCCTCGACCCCTACCCCCTCGACGAGGACCACCTGGTCGAGGGCCGGCTTGCTGAAGCCGTGGACGGCGCTCGCGTGCACCGCGACGACGCTCGCCGTGGTGCCGGACGACGGGGTGAGGGTCGAGGGGTCCGTGACGGTCACTGGGATCCTCCTGGAGGTCGGCGGTCGAGCCTGTCGAGACCTGGTTGCGGCAGGCTCAACCAGCGGGCGCGTGCAGCTCGGCAAGAGCCTTGTCGATGCGGCGGGCGCGTGTCGAGGCCTGCTTGGCCCCGTCGACGTCGAGCACGAGGTGGCGACGGCGGCCCGGCGGAAGGGAATCGTACGCCGTACGGGCGACGGGGTCGGCGTCGAGCGCCCGGGCGAGGTCGTCGGGCTCGACGACGACGCGCGGCCCGGTGTCGAGCGCCAGCTCGACCTCCACCTCGGCGCCGACCTCGAGGCCCGCGGCCTCCCGGTTCGCCCGGCTCAGCCCCAGCAGGTGCCGGCCCCGCATGATCGCGACCCGGCTGCGCCACGTGTGGCCGTTCACGGTGATCGTCACCGGCGGTCGGGCGCCGCCGCCGAGGGCCTCGACGACCTCCGGCGGCACCTCGAGGCCCTTCATCGTCTCGGCGGGCTCGACGGTCGCACGGAACCTCATGGCCACTCCTTCGCTGCCGTCCGCGCGGACGGCCGTCGTCCGGGTGAGGCGCGGGATCCCGGGGACGCACACCTCAGGCGCCGGCCGGGACGAGGCGGACGACCGGGTACTGGCGGTCGCTCTTGCTCTGGTGCTTGTCGATGGTCGGCGCGGCCGCGGCGATCGCCGGCCACACCTGGGCCCGCTCGGCGTCGTCGAGGACGTGCGCCGTCACCGGCGTGGTGCCGGTGCCGTGCAGCTCGACCGCGACCTGCTCCGGGTGCGCGACGAGGTTCGCGAACCAGCCGGGGTGGCGCGTGCCGCCCCCCGACGCGACCACGAGCCGGCCGCCCGCGCCGTCGTCGAACCAGGCCAGCGGGTTCTCCCGCGCCTCGCCCGTGCGGCGGCCGACGGTGTGCAGGACCAGCAGGTCCATGCCCATCATCTGCCCGCCCTTGCGGCGGATCTTCTTGGCGGTGCTCGCGTTGGCCTGCCGCTGGACCCACAGGGAGAACGGTCCGGGGGTGCCCTTCGGGCGCTTCGTCGTCTGCTGGGTCACGACGCTCACCCGACCTGGTCGATGCGGACCATGTTGCCCGCAGGGTCGCGGAACGCGCAGTCGCGCACGCCCCACGGCTGCTCGGTGGGCTCGGAGACCACCTCGGCGTCGGCGGCCTGGAGCTTGGCGAAGACGCCGTCGAGGTCCTTGGTGCCCAGGATGATCGACTGGTAGCTGCCCTTGGCCATGAGCTCGCGGATGGTGCGCTGCTCGTCCTCGGTGATGCCGGGGTCGGCGGCGGGCGGGTTGAGCACGAGGCGGGTCTCAGGCTGGGCCGGCGAGACGAACGTCAGCCAGCGCATCTCGCCCTGCCCGACGTCCTGGACCAGCTCGAAGCCGAGCAGGTCGCGGTAGAAGCCCAGGGAGGCCTCCGGGTCGGTGTGCGGAAGGAAGGTCGTGTGGATGGTGATGTCGATGTCGCTCATGGAATTCACGCTAGGTGGAGGTCCACGGCCGGCGCTTCTCGATTCCTGACCGGTCGGGTCGCCTGCTTCGTGACGCACGACGGCAGCTCCCCCGCCGCCGCGGACCGGGCCCGCCGCGCGTACTCGCTGGGCGCCATCCCCACCAGCTCCGTGAACCGCGTGCTGAACGTGCCGAGCGACGACGACCCCACCTCGAAGCACACCTCGGTGACGCTCAGGTCGCCCCGGCGCAGCAGCGTCATCGCCCGCTCGATGCGCCGCGTCATGAGGTAGCTGTACGGCGACTCCCCGAACGCGGCCTTGAACTGCCGGCTCAGGTGCCCCGCCGACATGTGCACGCCGCGGGCCAGGGCCTCCACGTCCAGCGGCTGCGCGAACTCCCGGTCCATCCGGTCGCGCACGCGCCGCAGCAGCGCGAGGTCACGCAGCCGGTCGGCGTCGGTGCTGGTCACGGTGCGATGCTTCCACGACCCACCCCCGCCCGCCCGACGTCCGCCGCGGGCGTCAGCCCGCCACCCGGGCGTGCACGTGCATGTCGTGCCACCCGTCGAGGTGCCGCACGGACTGCCGCAGCACGCCCTCGGCCTCGAAGCCCGCCTTCTCGGCCACACGGCACGACGGCGCGTTGTCCGTGGAGTGCACCAGCTCGAGGCGGTGGAAGCCGGCGGCGAACGCCCACGCGGCGGCGACGTCGAGCGCGGCCGGCGCGACCCCCCGACCCCGCGCCGCCGGGGCCGTCCAGTACGCGACGACGCCCACGCCGTGCGGGTCGAACGTCTTGACGACCATGCGCCCGAGCACGACGACGTCCTCCGCGGCGTCCGCCACCGCCCAGCTCGACTCGCGCCCGTCCGCCCAGCCCGCGCGCCAGCCGGCGATCACCTCGCGCGCCTCGTCGTCCGACTCCAGGACGCGCACGTGCCACCGCTGGATCACCTCGTCGGCGTACACCTCGCGCACCGCCGGGGCGTCCTCCGGGCGCCAGGGGCGCAGGCGCGCGCCCGCAGCGGGCACGTCGAGCACCGGCTGCTCGGGGTCGGTGAAGGGCGCGAACGTCACGGGCAGCAGGGTGGGCACCCGGCGATCCTGGCAGCCCGCCGCCCCGCGTGCCAGCACCCTTCCCACAGGTCAGCCGTGATGCCCGGCCGTGGATCGGCGCGGGCCGTACCCGCCCACCACGGGACCCGAGGCGTCGTGGCCGGCGTCGTGCCCGACGTCGCGCCGCGACAGCGCCTCCGACGGCCCCGGCCGCGCGTCGGACCCCGGCTCGACGACGAGGAGCTGGCCCATCATCCCCTCGTCCTCGTGCAGCAGCATGTGGCAGTGGTACATGTACGGCAGCACGTCGTCCGTGTAGTCCTCGAACCGCATCAGCAGCCGGTAGGTGCGGCGCGGCTCCAGGTAGACGGTGTCCTTCGGGCCGGCGAGCCCGGGCGGCGGGGCCTCCCCGTCGATCGTGAGGACCCGGAACTGCACGTCGTGCACGTGGAAGCTGTGCGGCATCGGGATGGTGTTGCGCACCTCCCACACCTCGGTGCTGCCGACGGTCGCGACCTCGTCGACGCGGCCGGCGTCCATGCGCTCGCCGTTGATCGTGCGCTCGTCGAGGTCGAACGTGCGGGTGACGGTCGCGTGCTCCTCGTGCAGCGCGTCCTCGGCCGCGTGCCGCGAGCGCCCCCACGACGGCTCCGGCGACGTCGCGAGCTCGTCCGCCGCGCGCAGCTCCAGCACGTCGAAGGCGTCGTTGCCGCCCACCGCGAACGGCGCCGCGACGCCGCCCAGGTCCGCCTCGGACGAGTGCAGCCGCGTCGTCTCGCCCGGCTGCATCGCGACCACCACCTCGGCCCGCTCCCCCGGCGCGAGGCGCACGTGGTCCAGACGCACGGGCGCGTCCAGCAGCCCGCCGTCCGTGGCGACGAGGTCCATCCCCCGGTCGGCGAAGCCCAGGGCGTACGTGCGCGCCGTCGACCCGTTGAGCAGCCGCAGCCGCACCCGCTCGGTCGTGACGCGCTGGTACGCGCCGGCGACCCCGTTCGTCACGACCGTGCTGCCGAGCGTGCCCGGCTCGCCGCCGTCGTCCTTCAGGACGAGCCGTCCGTCGTCGCCGATCACCTTGTCCTGCACGACCACCGGGACGTCGTCGACGCCGTACTCCCGCGGCAGGTCGGCGGCGCGCGACGCGTCGTCGTCGAGCAGGAAGAGCCCCGCGAGGCCGCGGTAGACGTGCTTCTCGGTCTCGCCGTGCGGGTGCGGGTGGTACCAGAGCGTCGCGGCGGGCTGGTCGATCGTCCACGTCGGCCGCCACGTGGCGCCCGGCTCGACCGCCTGGTGCGGGCCGCCGTCCATCGCCGCAGGCAGGTGCATCCCGTGCCAGTGCACGCTGGTGGTCTCCGGGAGGTCGTTGGTCACCTCGACGGCGACCTGCTCGCCCCGCTCCGCCCGCAGCGTGGGTCCGAGGTACGGGCCGTCGTAGCCCCACGTCGGGGTCCGGGTGCCGGGCAGCAGCTCGGTCGTGCCCTCCTGCGCGGTGAGGCGGAAGGTGCGCACGCCGCCCACCACCTCGGACTCCGCGAGCGGCGGGATCGGCAGCGGGCGGGCGAACTCCGGCTCGTCCACCGACGTCACCGAACCGGGGATCGCGCCGCACCCGGCGGCCAGGAGCGCGACGACGGCGGCGAGCGACGTCGCGCGCAGCACCGCGCGGCGCGTCGGACGTCGCGCCGGTGTCGGGCGCATCGTCATCGGGCGCCGCCCCGGGCCTTCTGGACGCCGAGCGCGACGACGCCGGCGAGCGCGCCCCAGCCGGCGTCCATCGCGAGCGCCGGGACCGCCGTCCACGCGGCCGCGCCCTCGCCACCCGGGCCCACGCCGCCGATCAGCGTCGAGACGAGCAGGATGACGACGCCGGACGCGAGGCCGGTCATCGTCAGGGTGAGCACCGGCCGGGGCACGCGGCCGAACCCGACGACGCCGATCCACACGACGGCGGTGAGGGCGACGATGCCGAGCGCGCGCGGCGCGCCCGTGCCACCGATGCCGGTGAGCCCGGTGAGCGGCCAGAGCAGCGCCATCGACGCGAGCCCGGCGACGAGCGGCCAGGAGATGCCGGCGCGCGTCGGCGTGGTCGTCGGGGACGGCGCCCACGGCTGTGGACGGGGCTGGGGAGAAGGCTGGTTCGAGGTCATGCCTCGACCCTTCCCGCCAGGGCAGGGGCGACACATCGGCCCGCGAGCGTCTCCTGTTGTCGCCCCGGAGCGACAGCGACCCTGACCGACCCGGAGCATCCCTCCGCCTGTTCGGCACCCTCCGGGGGTGGCGCCTAGCCTGGCGGGCATGACCACGTCCGCGACGACGCCGCCGAGCCCGTGGGTGGCCGACGTCGTCCTGGCGCTCGCGTCGACGCTCGTCGTCGCGGTCGTCATCGCGGCCGACCCGTCGGGCCAGGGCGACGCCGGCGCGGCGGCCTACCTGTTCGCGGCGGGGTTCGGCGCGCTGGTGCTGCTGCGCCGCGTCGCCCCGCGCACGATGCTCGTGCTCACGTTCCTCGGCGTCTGCGCCTACTACGCCCTCGGCTTCGCGCCCATCGGCATGGTGCTGCCCGCCGTCGCCGCGCTGTTCGCGGCGGCGGAGCGGGGGCGCGCCGGGTGGGCGGCGGGCACCGGCGGCGTGCTCGTCGCGGTCGCCACCTGGTTCCGCGTCACCGGCGACGACGTCGACCCGAGCGCCGCGCTCACGGCCTACGACCTGGTCACCAACGTCGCGCTGACGGCGGCGGCGGTCGCGCTCGGCGTCGCCGTCCGGCTGGCGCGGGAGGCCCGCGAGCGCGCCGCCCTGGTCCGCGAGCTCACGGCCGAGCAGGCGGCGCACGCCGCGCAGGAGCGGCTGCAGGCCGAGCGGCTGCGGATCGCCCGCGACCTGCACGACACCGTCGGCCACCACCTGTCGGTCGTCGCGCTGCACGCCGGCGTCGCGGACGAGGCGGTCGGGCGGGACGACGACGCGGCGCGCGACGCGCTCGCCCGCGTCCGGGAGGCGGCGTCGGGCACCCTCGACGAGCTGCGGGCCACGGTGAAGGTGCTGCGCGAGCGCGCGCCCGACGCCGCGCCTCGCGGGGCCCTCGGCCTGGCGGGCCTCGACGGCCTCGTCGCGCCGCTGCGGGCGACCGGCGTCGACGTCGAGGTGGTCGACGCCGTCGCGCCCGGCGCGCTCAGCGACGCGATCGACGCCGCCGCCTACCGCATCGCCCAGGAGGCACTGACCAACGTGCTGCGGCACGCGGACGCCCGGCACGTGCGGGTCGAGGCGGACGTCGACGACGGGCGGCTGCGCCTCAGCGTGACCGACGACGGCCGCGGGTCGGCGGCCGGCGCCGGGCCGGGTACCGGGGTCGCGGGGATGCGCGAGCGCGCGGGCCTGCTGGGCGGCACGCTCATCGCGGGCGACGCGCCCGGCGGCGGGTTCGCCGTCGTCGCGGACCTCCCGGCGACGCTCCCCCGCTGAGGCAGGCCCGGTGGACGCGGCAGTTCGTCCTCGGCGCGGCAGCTCGAACTGCCGCGCCCGGCGCGAACTGCCGACCTGACGGGCCGACCGGCCAGACTGGAGCCATGATCCGGGTGGTGCTGGTCGACGACCAGGAGCTGGTGCGCGCCGGGCTGCGCCCGCTGGCGGAGCTCGACGGCGACATCGCGGTCGTCGGCGAGGCGGCCGGCGGCCGCTCCGGCCTCGCGCGGGTGCGGGAGCTGCGGCCCGACGTCGTGCTGATGGACGTGCGGATGCCCGGCGTGGACGGCATCGAGGCGACGCGGGCGGTCGTCGCGGACCCGGCGCTGCGCGACGTCCGCGTCCTCGTGCTCACCACGTTCGACGAGGACGAGCACGTGGTCGAGGCCATCCGCGCGGGCGCGGCGGGCTACCTGCTCAAGGACGTCTCCCCCGGCGACCTGCGCGGCGCGATCCGCACCGTGGCCGCCGGCGACTCGCTGCTGTCCCCCGCCGTCACGGCCGCGGCGATGCGCGCCGTCGCCGACGCGCCGCGCCGGCTCGACGACGCCGCCGTCGCCGGTCTCACCGAGCGCGAGCGGGAGGTGCTCACCCTGGTGGGGCGCGGCCTCACCAACGACGAGATCGCCCGCGACCTGTACCTGAGTCCCGCCACCGCGCGCACGTACGTGAGCCGGCTGCTCACGCGGCTGGACGCGCGTGACCGCGCCGCGCTCGTCGTGCTCGCCTACGAGACGGGCCTGGTGCGCCCGGGCGCGTAGATCGTCGAAGTCGTACAGTCGTGTTCAAGAACTGAGGCGGCCCGCCGACCGAGGAGCTGACGATGGCCACGACCTACACGTTCGACGTCTTCTCCAGCCTGGACGGTTTCGGTGCCGCACACGGCGACTGGACCGGCTACTGGGGCAAGCAGGGGCCCGAGCTGCTCGAGCACCGGCTCCACCTGTTCGACACCGAGCAGCGGATGGTCCTCGGGGCCACCACGTACCGGGCGTTCATGCAGATGCTCGCCGCGAGTACCGAGGACTCCGACGTGCACGACCCGTGGGTCTCCCGCATGGTCCGCACCCCCGCGACCGTCGTGTCGAGCACCCTGCGCGACCCCCTCGACTGGCCCGGCGGCGCGACCGTCGCCGCCGGCGACGCGGTCGACGTCGTCGGCCGGCTCAAGCAGGAGTCGCCCGTGCCGCTCCGGTCCCACGGCAGCCTGTCGCTGAACCGGGCGCTGATGGCCGCGGGCCTGGTCGACGAGCTGCGCGTGACGCTGTTCCCCGTGATCACCGGGCAGACCGGCGTCGACCCGCTGTTCCGCGGCGCCGCGGACTTCGACCTCGAGCTCGTGGAGACGCGCACGCTCGACGGCCGCACGCAGGAGCTCGTCTACGTGCCGACGCGGCACGGCTGACGACGGCTCAGACCAGGCCCAGCTCCCGCGCCCGCACGCCCGCCTGGAACCTCGAGGTGGCGCCGAGCGCGGCCAGCAGCTCGGCGACGCGGCGGCGGTAGGTGCGCACGCCCATCCCCATGGCGCGGGCGGCGGTCTCGTCCTTGACCCCCTGCCCGAGCAGGTCGAGCACCTGGGGGGCGATCGCGCGGATCTCGGCGATCCGGGCATCGAAGACGTCGAGGTCGACGGCAGACCGCCACACGGCCTCGAACAGGGACGCGACCCCCTCCACCGCCTCGGGCTGCGTGACGATGCCGTAGCTGCGCCGCCCCGCCCGGACGTCGCCGGCGAGGATCGCGAGGCGCCGGTCGAAGAGGATGGTCTCGTTGACCTCGTCGGTCGTGATGCGGATCTGCGCACCGTGCAGCTCCCGCGCTCGCGCGAGCCCACGCGCCGCCACCGGGTCCAGAAGCACGCCCGGCCGGTACACCTTGCGGAGGCGGACGTCGTCGCGCCGGGCCGACGCCGCGTCCTCGACCGGCTGCGGCCCGTGGGTCACCACCCAGGTCCCGAGGTCGTTCGCGGCGCAGGAGATCTCCGTCGCGTGCGCGAAGAGGTGCGCGGTGCGGGCGAGCAGCTCCTCGTCCCCCTGGACGACCGTGACGGCCTCTCCGGTCTGCATGCCTCGATCCTGCACCCGGCGGCAGGGTGCTGCCAGGGTCGGCAACAACCTGCCACTCGCGTGACCCCCGCCCCGACCGCGCCGAGGCTGGACGACATGACGACCTCCCTCACCGCCCCCACCACCCCCGACGCCGCCGCTGCCGGCACCTGGCAGCTCGGCGACCGCACCGTGAACCGCCTCGGCTTCGGCGCCATGCGCCTGATCGGCACCCTCGGCTCCGCGACCGTCCGGCCGCGCGAGGACTCCGTCGCCGTGCTGCGCCGCGCCGTCGAGCTCGGGGTGAACCACATCGACACCGCCGCCTTCTACTTCTTCCCCACCCGCTCGGCGAACGAGCTCATCGGGGCCGCGCTGCAGCCCTACGCCGACGACCTGGTGATCACCACGAAGATCGGCGCGTCCCAGTCCCGCGACGGCGCCTTCGAGCCCTACGCCCGGCCCGACCAGCTGCGGGGCCAGGTCGAGGAGAACATCCGCCAGCTCGGCCTCGACCAGCTCGACGTCGTGAACCTGCGCTGGGGCACGGGCCTCACGACCGAGCCCGGCTCGGTGGCCGAGCACGTCGGCGCGCTCGCCGAGCTCCGCGACGCCGGCCTGGTCCGGAACATCGGCGTCTCCAACGTGCTGCCCGAACAGCTGACCGAGGCGCTGGAGATCGCCCCGATCGTGTGCGTGCAGAACCGGTACGGCCTGACGTACCGCGGCGACGACGCGCTCGTGGACCTGTGCGCCGAGCGCGGCGTCGCGTTCGTGCCCTTCTTCTCCGTCGCCGCGTCCGTGGCCGGCGCCGTCCCCGGCGCCCGGGCCGCGGACGACGCCGGCGCCGCCCAGGTGGCCGACGTCGCGGCGCGGCACGGCGCGACGCCGGCCCAGGTGCGGCTGGCGTGGACGCTGCACCGCGGGCCGCACGTGCTCGCCATCCCGGGCACGGGCGACGTCGCGCACCTGGAGCAGAACGTCGCCGCCGCGGCGCTCCGGCTGACCGACGACGACCTCGCCGTCCTCGACGCGATCGCCCCGGCGACCGCCTGAGCACCCCGCCCGCGCCTGCCGACAGCCTGGCGTGAGTACATGGAGGCATGTACCGTCGCGCCCATGGAGACGGTGACCCTCACGCACACGGCGGCGCTGGCGCGGCTCGGGCACGCGCTGTCGGACGGCACCCGCGCGCGCATCCTGCTCGCGCTGCGCGACGCCCCCGCCTACCCGTCCGACCTGGCCGCCACGCTCGGCGTCTCCAAGCAGGTGATGAGCAACCAGCTCGCGTGCCTGCGCGGCTGCGGCCTGGTCGTGGGCCGCCAGGACGGGCGCCGCACCGAGTACCGGCTGTCCGACCCGCACCTCGCGCACGCGCTCGGCGACATGCTGCGGCTGGCGCTCGTCGTCGACCCGGACTGCTGCGGGCCGGACTGCACGTGCGCGACGCCGGGCACGCCCCACGGACGCGCCGGCTCCGAGGACGCCGCGTGAGCCACGACCACGACCACGCGCACGGCGCCGCCGACCACCGGGGCCGGCTCGCGATCGCGTTCGGCATCACCGCCACGATCCTGGTCGCCCAGGCCGTCGGGGCGCTGCTCACCGGCAGCCTCGCGCTGCTGGTCGACACCGCCCACATGCTCACCGACGCCGGGGGCCTCGCGCTCGCCCTGTTCGCCGCGCACCTGTCGCTGCGGCCGGCGTCGCCGCAGCGTACGTGGGGCTACCGGCGGGCGGAGGTGCTGGCCGCGCTGGCGCAGGCGGCCGTGCTGCTCGTGGTCGGCGTGTACGTGCTGGTGGAGGCGGTGCTGCGGCTCGCCGACCCGCCGGAGATCCCCTCCACGCAGCTCGTCGTCTTCGGCGTCATCGGGCTGGTCGGGAACCTTGCGTCGATGGCCGTCCTCGCGGGCCGCCGCGACGCGAACCTCAACCTGCGAGCCGCCTTCCTCGAGGTCGTCAACGACGCGCTGGGGTCGGTGGGCGTCATCGTCGCCGCGATCGTCATCGCCACCACCGGCTGGCAGCGGGCCGACGCCGTCGCCGCGCTCCTCATCGGGGCGCTCATCCTGCCGCGCGCCGTGAAGCTCCTGCGAGCCGCGGGGTCGGTGCTGCTGGAGTCCACCCCGCCCGGGCTGGACCTCGACGAGGTGCGCGCCCACCTGCTGGAGGTGGACCACGTGCGCGACGTGCACGACGTGCACGCCTCCCTCATCGCCACCGGCCTGCCGATCCTGTCGGCGCACGTCGTCGTCGACTCGGGCTGCTTCACCGACGGGCACGCCGGCCGCATCCTCGACGAGCTGCAGGAGTGCGTGGCCACCCACTTCGACGTCGCGGTCGAGCACTCCACCTTCCAGGTCGAGCCGGACACCCACCCGGAGCACGAGCACCCCACGCACGCCTGAGCCCGCGGTCCGTGCCGTGCCCGGTCGGGCGTCGTGCTGGCGGCACCCACCGAGCGATGCTGTGCTGAGCACATGTCCGAGCGCACCGAGACCGACCCGACCGGCCATCCCGACGAGCCGCACGCCGGCGGCCTCGCCCAGCGGCTGAACTGGTTGCGGGCGGGCGTGCTGGGCGCCAACGACGGCATCGTCTCCGTGGCCGCCGTCGTCGTGGGCGTCGCCGGCGCGACGCCGGAGCGGGCGCCCGTGCTCACGGCCGGGCTCGCGGCCCTCGTGGGCGGCGCGATCTCGATGGCGCTCGGCGAGTACGTGTCGGTGTCCAGCCAGTCGGACAGCGAGAAGGCGCTCATCGCCAAGGAGCAGCACGAGCTCGCGACCATGCCGGACGAGGAGTTCGACGAGCTCGTCGGCCTCTACCGCCGGCAGGGCCTGAGCGAGGGCACGGCACGGCAGGTCGCCACCGAGCTCACGCACCACGACGCCCTCGGCGCCCACCTGTCCGCCGAGCTCAACATCGACCCCGACGACGTCGTCAGCCCGTGGCACGCCGCGTGGGCGTCGCTGCTCGCGTTCCTGTGCGGCGGCGTGCTCCCGATGCTGGCCGTGCTGCTCGTCCCCGAGCCGTGGAAGGTCGCCGGCACGTTCGTCGTCGTGCTCGCCGCCCTCGGCGCGGCCGGCTCGATCGCCGCCTGGATCGGCGGGTCGTCTCGCAACCGGTCCGTCGCTCGCGTCGTCGTCGGCGGCGCGCTGGCCCTCGGCGTCACCTTCGCCCTCGGGTCGCTGCTCGGCACGACCGGCGTCGTCTGACCCCGCCTGCTGTCCCGTCCGACCCGATCTCGATCCAGATCCCGATCCACAGGAGCCTCGGTGCCGACCCACTCCCCCACGTCCCCGCACGCTGCCGTCGACCTCGCCCCGCGCCTCGGGCGTACCGTCCTGTACCAGCTGTACCCGCAGAGCTTCGCCGACGGGAACGGCGACGGGATCGGCGACCTCGCCGGCATCACGGCGCGTCTCGACTACCTGCGCTGGCTCGGCGTGGGCGCGGTGTGGCTCGACCCGTGCTTCGTGTCCCCGTTCGCCGACGCCGGGTACGACGTCGCGGACTTCATGACGATCGCGCCGCGGTACGGCACCAACGACGACCTGGCGGAGCTCACCGAGGAGGCGGGCAGGCGCGGCATCGCCGTGCTGCTCGATCTCGTGGCCGGGCACACGTCCGACCAGCACCCCTGGTTCGCCGCGTCCGCGGACGACCCCGACGACGACCGGTACGTGTGGAGCGACGTCCCCGTCGACGGATTCGAGCCCGGCCCGGGCCGGCGCGGCGGGTTCTACCTGCCGAACTTCTTCCCGGTGCAGCCGGCGCTGAACTTCGGGTTCGCGCGGCCCGACCCCGCCCAGCCGTGGCGCAGCCCGGTCGACGCCGCGGGTCCGCAGGCGAACCGGGCCGCGTTGCGCGAGATCATGGCGCACTGGTTCGACCTCGGCGTCGCCGGGTTCCGCGTCGACATGGCGGCGTCGCTCGTCAAGGACGACCCTGGGCTGGTCGAGACCGGCCGCCTGTGGCGCGAGAACCGCGCCTGGCTCGACGCCACCTATCCCGGCCGCGTGCTGATCAGCGAGTGGGGCGACCCGCGCGTCTCCGTGCCGTCCGGCTTCCACGCCGACTTCTTCCTCCAGTTCGGGGGCGACGACGACGGCCTGCCGCTGCGCTCGCTGTGGAACAACGGCGCAGGGACGGTGCAGCCGTCGTGGGGCGACGTGCCCAGCTGGGCCGACGCCGAGGCACGCGGCGACGCGGGCACCTTCGTCCGCGCCTGGGAGGAGGCGACGGGCGCCATCGCGGCGGCCGGGCGCGGCGGGCTCACCGGCCTGCCGACGTCGAACCACGACTTCACGCGGCTCGTCGCGGGGGCGCGCGACGCCGAGCAGGCGCGGGCGGCCCTCGTCCTGACCCTCACCTGGCCCTCCATGCCGTCGATCTACTACGGCGACGAGATCGGCATGCGGTTCGTCCCCGAGACCCCCACTCTCGAGGGCTCCCGGCTCAACCCCACCTACGACCGTGCGGGCTCGCGCACCCCGATGCAGTGGGGCGACGTGCCGCCCGGCCGGCTCGGGCCGGACGTGGCGGAGTCGCGCTACCTCCCGCAGGACCCGGACCGGGACCGCCCCACCGTGGCCGCCCAGCTCGACGACGAGGGCTCGCTGCTGCACCTGGTACGCCGCCTGGCGCACCTGCGCACCTCGGACCCGCGGCTCGACGCCACCGCCGATGTCGACGTGCTGGCCACCGGCTACCCGTTCGCGTACCTGCGCGGCGGCACGCTCGCCGTCGTGCTCAACCCGGGCCGCGCGTCCGTGTCGATCACCGTGCCCGGGGCGGCCGGTGCCCGCGAGGTCGAGGCGCGCGGCCTGAGCAGGGACGGCGACGTCGTGCACCTCGACGGGCACGGGTTCGCCGTCCTCGACCTCGCGTGAGCACGACCGTGTCAGCGTCTCGCGGCAGCCTGGGCGCATGGAGCTCGAGGTGCGCGGCGAGGTGTTCCAGTGGCGCGGTCCCGCGCCGTACTACTACGTGGCCGTTCCCGACGCCGAGGCGGAGCGGATCGCCGCGGTCGCGGCGCTGGTCACGTACGGCTGGGGCGTCATCCCCGTGACCGGCCGCCTCGGCGGCACCACTTTCACCACCTCCCTGTTCCCCAGGGACGGCGGCTATCTCGTGCCGCTCAAGGACGCCGTGCGCCGGCCCGAGGGCGTGGACGACGGCGACGAGGTGGTCGTGCACCTCACCCTGGACGGGGTGTGACCCCGGCACGAGGCAGCACCGATCTCGCCGAGGTAGTACCGATCTCGCCGAGGTAGTACCCGTCCCGGCGAGGTAGTACCTCGCGGCTACCGCGTGAGGCCGTCGACGAACGCGACGGCGGCGCCGGAGATCTGCGCGCGGGCGTCGTCGTGCGAGATCGTCGGGGTGCCGTCGCCGGGCTGCGGGCCGTAGTCGCCGAAGTACGCGTGCCCGGCGCCCTCGACGACGGTGAACGCGGCGTCGGCGGGCAGGTCGGCGCGCGACGCGTCGATCTTCGCCGGCGTCGCGAGACCGTCCTCGCTGCCGGAGACGGACGCGACGGCGGCGGTCAGCGTGCCGCTCATGTCGCCCGCCGGGTAGGAGGCGAACAGCAGCAGCCCGGCCGCGGGTGCCTCGGCGTCGTCGTCCGCGGTTTCCGCCGCCATGGCCGCGACGGTGCCGCCGAGCGAGTGGCCGCCCACCACCCATCGGTCCGCGTCCACCGCCGCGCGGGCGTCGTCGAACGCACCGGTGGCGAGGAACGCGATCCCGAGCGGCTGCTTCGCGACGACGACGGTGTGCCCCGCCTCGGCGAGCGGACGCAGCACCGCCGCGTACGCGCGGGCGTCGACCCTCGCCCCGGGCTGGAAGAACACGGCCGTCCCGTCGCCCCCGCCGGCCGGGGTCAGCACGTACCGGGTGGCGCCCTCGGTCACCGTCACCGCGTCGTCCGAGCGCATGGCGGCGAGCGCCGGCTCGACGGCGACGAACGGCCGCAGCCAGGCGAGCAGCACGACCCACACCGCGCCGAGGAGGAGCAGCGCGACCCGCCCTACCCGCCGCCACCCCGGCCGCGCGGGACGACGGCGCAGCGTCCGCACCCCGGCGACGACCGCCCCCACCAGCGTCAGCGCCAGCAGCACCGCGTACGCCGGGTGGCCGTGCACCACCGCACCCCACGCCGTCGCGCACGCCCACGCGACGACGAGGACGGCGGCGGCCGCGACGACGAGCGTGGCGACACGCAGCCAGGTGGGGGCGAGGGCCGGTACGGGGGCGGGATCCGGGGTGTTCGGCACATGAGGAGTCTGGCATCCGCGCGGGGCTCCGCGGGTATCGTCTGACCGCCACCTGCAACGTTGGAGGATTCCCCCGTGACCGACCTGTCCACGAGCACGCCCGACCTCGCCCTCGACGCCGTCGTCGACCTCGACGTCCCCGGCCCCACGATCAGCCGCCACCTGTACGGGCACTTCGCCGAGCACCTCGGCCGGTGCATCTACGAGGGCTTCTGGGTGGGCGAGGACTCCGACATCCCGAACGTCGGCGGCATCCGCACCGACGTCGTCGAGGCGCTGCGGGAGCTGGCGATCCCCAACCTGCGCTGGCCGGGCGGCTGCTTCGCCGACACGTACCACTGGCGCGACGGCGTGGGCCCGGCGGCCGACCGTCCCCGGATCGTCAACACGCACTGGGGCGACGTCGTGGAGGACAACTCCTTCGGCACGCACGAGTTCATGGCGCTGTGCGACCTGCTCGGCACCGCCCCGTACATCTCGGGGAACGTCGGCTCCGGCACGGTGCAGGAGACCGCGGACTGGGTCGAGTACCTGACCCGCGGCGACGACTCGCCCATGGCCCGTCTGCGCCGCGAGCACGGCCGCGACGAGCCGTGGGGCGTGTCGTTCTTCGGCATCGGCAACGAGCCGTGGGGCTGCGGCGGCAACCTGCGCGCGGACCAGTTCGCCTCGCTGGCGCGGCAGCACGCGACGTACGCGCGCGACCACGGCGGCAACCGCCTGGTGCGGGTCGCGGCGGGCGCGTCGGACGACGACTACGCGTGGACCGAGACGCTCATGCAGCAGGTCGCGAAGCTCGGCGACGCGGAGCCGCGCGACCTGTGGCAGATGGTGTCGTTCCACTTCTACACGTTCGCCGGGACGTGGGGGGACAAGGGCGCCGCCACCGAGTTCACGCGCGACGAGTACTGGGCCACGATGCGCAAGGCGCTCGACGTGCGCCGCATCATCGCCGGGCACTCGGCCGTGATGGACGCGTACGACCCCGAGGCCAGGCTCGGTCTGGCGCTCGACGAGTGGGGCACGTGGTGGAACGTCGAGAAGGACACCAACCCCGGCTTCCTGTACCAGCAGAACGCGATGCGCGACGCCCTCGTCGCGTCGGTGCACTTCGACGCCTTCCACGACCACGCCCGCCGGCTGCGCCTCGCGAACATCGCACAGACGGTGAACGTGCTGCAGTCGATGCTGCTCACCGACGGCGCGAAGATGATCAAGACGCCGACGTTCCACGCCTTCGCGATGAGCGCGGGCCACCACGACGCCGCGAGCCTGCCGGTGCGCGAGCGGTCGCCGCGGGCCACGCACGACGTCGACGGCACGGCCGTGGGGACGGTCTCGGCGTCGGCGTCGACGAAGGACGGTGCGGTGCTGGTGTCGCTGACCAACCTCGACCCCGACGCCGGCGCCACGGTGCGGATCGACCTGCGCGGTCACGCGGTGAGCGACCCCGTCGCCACGGTGCTGGCGGCGGACGACCCGGCCGCGCACAACACCTTCGACGCGCCCGACGCCGTCGCGCCGCGCCCGCTCGACGGCGTGCGTCTCGAGGGCGGTGTCCTCACCGCGGAGCTGCCGCCCGCGGCGTTCGCGACGGTGCGTCTCACCGTGAACGCATAGCCACCATACGAGACAGATGGTCCCACTGAACGGACATTTGGTGTAGACCTGGGGCATGACCAGCCCTGACGTCGAGGACCCCGCCGTCGCCGACCCCGAGCAGCGGTACTGGCGGCGGAACCTCGCCGTCGGCACGGTCGGGTCGTTCACCACGCTCGTCGCGATGACGCTGCTGGTGCCGTTCCTGCCGGAGTACGTGCGGCAGCTCGGCGTGGACGACCCGGCCGCGGTCGTGCGCTGGTCGGGCGTCGCGTACGGGGCCACGTTCCTCACGGCGGCGCTCACCGCGCCGCTGTGGGGAGCGCTCGGCGACCGGTTCGGCCGCAAGTCCATGCTGGTTCGCGCCAGCCTGGGCATGGCGGTCGCGATGACGCTGCTCGGGTTCGTGCAGAGCGTCGAGCAGCTCGTCGCGGTGCGGCTGCTGGTGGGCCTGCTCGGCGGCTACTCCTCCGGGGCCACCATCCTCGTGGCCGCGCAGACGCCGAAGGACCGCAGCGCGTGGGCCCTCGGGGTGCTGTCGTCGGGCATCCTGGCGGGCAACGTCGTCGGGCCGCTGGTCGGCGGCTTCGTGCCCGCCTGGGTGGGCATCCGGACGACGTTCGTCGTGTGCGGGGCCGTGATCTTCGTGGCGTTCCTCGCCACGACGTTCCTGCTCCGCGAGCCGCCGGCCGGGCCGCGTCCGCCCCGGGCCGCCACCCGCCGTCACGGCGTGTGGTCGCAGGTGCAGCGCCCGGGCGCCGTCGTCGCGCTGCTGGCGACGTCGAGCCTGCTGCTGTTCTCGACGATGTCGATCGAGCCGATCGTCACCGTCTACGTCGAGGACCTGGGCCAGCTCTCGCACGCCGCCGGCGTCGCGGGGATCCTCGTCGCGCTGACCGCCGTGGGCAGCGTCGTCGCGGCGCCGCGGGTGGGCCGGCTCGCGGACCGGGTCGGGCACACGCCCGTGGTCGTCGCCTGCCTCGCGGCGGCGGGCGTGCTCGCCCTGGCGCAGGCGCTCGTGACGAACGTCTGGCAGCTCGGCGTGCTGCGCGTGCTGCTGGGCCTGAGCCTCGGCGGCCTGCTGCCGTCGATCACCGCGGCCGTGCGCCACCTCGCCCCGCCGGACGCCGTCGGCCGGGTGCTGGGGCTCGGCGTCTCCGCGCAGTACGTGGGGCAGGTCGCCGGCCCCGTGCTCGGCGGCCTGGTCGCCGCGCAGGCCGGCCTGCGCGCCGTCTTCGTCGCCACGGCCGTCGTGCTGCTCTCCGCGGCCGCGCTCAACCTCGTGATCCTCCGTCGCGGCGGAGCGCGAAACCCGTCGACCGCGACGCCGGAGGCCGTGACACTCGGGTCATGACGATCACGCGCCTCGACCCCGCGGGCCTGCACGTGACTCCGGGCTACCACCACGTCACGATCGTGGAGGCAGGGGATCACCCCTCGCCCCCGCGTTCACCAGCGCCAGCACGCTGCTCGGGGTGGCCCAGCTGGGATTCCCCGGGCAGCTCGTCGAGGTGGACCTGACAGCCGCCCTCCCGCCGGCGACCTGAGCTCGACACTCCAGTCGTCTAATGAATCCTTCCAATCGACGATTGAATCGTGCTAATTTCCCGTGGCATGACCACATCGGCCGCAATGACGCGGCGCACGTTCGGGAAGCTGGCCGGGATCACCGCAACAGCGCTGCTGCCGTGGGCGCAAGCCCCACGCGCCGCCGCCTCGGGACCGCCTGAGGTCGTCGAGACGGACACGCACGTCGTCGTGGACAACGGCATCGTCCGCCTCACCGTCGACAAGTCGAATGGTCGGACCACCTCGCTCGTCTACGACGGCGTGAACCTGGTCGGCCGCGGGAACTACGACATGAACACCGTCCGCGAGGGCGGGAGTCTTCCGCTCCCGCCGGCGGACAACCACCTCACCGTCCGGGTCGAGCAGGACTTCGTCGACGTCGCGTACCACCACAGCCCGTCCGGCGACATGCCGTGCTGGCTGGTGCGGCACCACGTCGTGCGCTCCGGCGAGGCCGGCATCCACCTCGCGTACAGCTACGACCACCCCGCGGAGCTGCACGGCTTCCGCACCGACCAGCACCGGTACGTCTTCTACACGGCGGGCGGCGTCTTCACGCACGCCTCGGTGGAGGACGACGCCGACGCCGTCCGGTGGCGCGAGGCCGCGGCACGCATGCCCACAGGCGGCGAGATCTCGCGCGCCGAGATGGTGATGGACGCGACCTACGACCTCGAGGGCACCGGCTCCGCCTACCCCCGCCGCTACTACACGAAGTACGACTGGGCCGTGTCCATGAAGGACCACAGCCTGCACGGGCTGTACGGCAGCGGCTACGGCATGTGGGCCGCCCTGCCGAACCTCGAGGGGTTCAGCGGCGGCCCCGTGCGCCAGGACCTGATCCTGCACCAGACCGGCGACACCCCCGTGCTGCTCGTGGAGCCGCAGGCCACCCACTACGGCGCGCCGCCGGTGCGCGTCGCGGCCGGGCAGGCGTGGCAGAAGACGTACGGGCCATACTTCGTCTACCTCAACAAGGGCGACGACCCGCGCGCCCTGCGCCGCGACGCCGCCCGCCAGGCGCGCTTCGAGGCGCACGCCGAGTTCTACGACCGGCTCGCGATCGAGGGCTGGACGCCCACCGCGAAGCGCTCCCGCGTGCGCGGCACGGTGCGGGTCCCCGGCACGCCGAACCTGGAGGGCGCCGTCGTCGTGCTGTCGGACAACGGGACGCCCATGCAGGACTCCGTGCTCGGCCACAACTACTGGGCCGACCTCGGTCGGGGAGGGCAGTTCACGCTCGACCATGTGCGCCCCGGCACCTACCGCCTCACCGTCTACGGCGGCGGCCTCTGGGGCGAGTACGTGATCGACGACGTCGAGGTGGGCGCCGGCCAGGAGGTCACGCTGGGCCGCATGCTGTGGGAGCCCACGAGCCACGGGCGCACGGTGTTCCAGCTCGGCACCCCCACCCGCGACTCCCGGGAGTTCCGGCACGGCCGGGAGTTCCGGCGCTACGGCCTGTTCGAGTCGTTCCACGACGACTTCCCCGACGGCGTCACGTACACGGTCGGCACGAGCACGGCGAAGGACTGGAACTACATCCAGTACCAGCGGTCGTACCCGGTGCAGGCGCCGGAGGGCACGGTGCTCCCCGAGGATGCCGACGGCGTCCGGCTGTTCGACTTCGGCACCGCGTCCAGCCCCGTCGCCGCCGGGTACCAGCGGGTCGCGCAGAACACGCTGTACTCCGCCGGGGCGGGCTTCGGCCTCGACCGGGCGGTCGACTCCCGCGACCGCGGGTCGGACGGGGACCTGCAGCGCGACTTCGTCGTCGGGTCCGGCTACACCTTCGCGGTGGACCTGCCCGACGGCGAGTACGAGGTCACCGTGCTCTCCGGCGACGACATCGCGGCCAACAAGACCCAGGTCTCGTTCGGCGGCGGCGAGCCGGTGGCCCTCGACTCCGGCCGGGGCGAGTACGCCGTGCACACCGCGACGGTGACCGTCACCGGGGGGCGGCTCGACCTCCTCGCCGGCGGCGACGGCCGCCTCAACGCCGTCGAGATCCTCGCGGCGGACGCCGCCCTCCCCGTGCTCGGGGGCCTCGAGGTCGACGGCGCGGACCTGGTGCCCGGCTTCAGCACGTTCCGCTCCGACTTCGCCGTCGACCTGCCCTGGGACCAGGAGTCCGTCGTCGTCCGGGCCGCGGGCCGGGGCGGCGCGCAGGTCACGATCGGGGGCGACGTCGTGCCGGAGGAGGGGCTCGCCGTGGCCCTGCACGCGCAGCGCACCGTCCTCGAGCTCGTGGTGAGCGACGGCGACGGCGGGGCGACGACGTACCGGTTGCACGTCACCCGGCAGGAGAGCCCGTGGCGCATCCTGTTCGACCTCGACCGCGCGCCGGCGGCGGGCGCGCAGGCCACCCTGACGATCGCGCTGGCGGCGTGGGCCATGGGCTCCGCGCTGCCGGTGCCGCCGGAGAACAGCAACCTCACGATCACGGTCAACGGGGAGCCGTTCGTCTGGACCTTCGGGCCCGAGGACGCGAAGGGGGCCACCTACCGCAGCGCGCGCGGCGGGCGGAACTACACCCGCGAGATCGCCTTCGACGCGGGCCTGCTGAAGCCGGCCGGCAACGAGATCACGCTGCAGATCAACGCCGGCGCCGAGCACCTGTGGAACGAGGCGGCCTACGACGCCGTCCGGCTCGAGATCGGCTGAGCCGACATCGGTCCTCCGGTGCGAGATCGGTCGTCAGGGGGCGAAGAATCTCACAAAAGAGGGACAACGGCAGGGCCCCACCGTCACCGTCCAAGGACGCCGCGGGGAACCACATCAGGCCGC
>NZ_JBHJVM010000001.1:0-18304 GCF_042264825.1 Isoptericola sp. NPDC056134 | reverse complement strand
ACACCTTGGGGAAGAGGGGTGTCGGAGGATTCCTCGCGTTTGGAGGTGGGCGGAGAGACTCTTGTTCTTCGGTGGGGAGGTGGTCGGGGGGTCCGACCGATCTCGCACCGGAGGACCGATGTCAGGGCCCCGCCGTCAGCGTCCGAGGACGTCGCGGGACACGACGTCGGGCCGCAGGTCCAGCCGCCGCAGCAGCTGGGCGTTGAGCGCCACCACCACGGTGGACAGCGACATCAGCAGTGCGCCGACGGACATCGGGAGCACGAACCCGACCGGGGCGAGCACGCCCGCCGCCAGCGGCACGGACAGCAGGTTGTAGCCCGCCGCCCACCAGAGGTTCTGCGTCATCTTGCGGTAGCCGGCCCGCGAGAGCTCGATCACGGACAGCACCGACCGGGGGTCGTCGCTGGCGAGGATCACGCCCGCCGACGCGATCGCGACGTCCGTGCCGGCGCCGATCGCGATGCCGACGTCCGCCTGCGCGAGCGCCGGGGCGTCGTTGACGCCGTCGCCGACCATCGCGACCCTGTGGCCCTCGGCCTGCAACCCCGCCACGCGCGCCGACTTGTCCTCCGGGCGCACGCCCGCGAAGAACCGGTCGACGCCGAGCTCGTCGGCCACGGACCGCGCCACCGCCTCGGCGTCGCCCGTGATCATCACGACCTGCACGCCCCGCCGGTGCAGCGCCTCGACCGCCTCGGCGGACTCCGGCCGCACCTCGTCCGCGAGCTTCAGCCCGCCGACGACGGCGCCGTCACGCAGCACGTGCAGGATGATCGCGCCGTCGCCCCGCCATGCCTCGGCCTCTGCCACCTCGTCGACCCGCTGCTCCTCGAGCAGGCGGGGGCCGCCCACGCGCACCTCGTGCCCGTCGACCGTCGCGACGACGCCGACGGCGGGCGACGACGAGAAGTCCGTCGCGCGCGGGACGTCGAGGCCGCGGGCCTCCGCCGCCCGGACGATCGCCCGGGCCAACGGGTGCTCGCTGTCCGCCTCGGCGGCGGCCGCCAGCGCCAGCACCGCGTCCTCGTCCGGGCCCGAGCTCGTCCCCGCCACCGTCGCGACCTCCGCGACCGTCGGCTCGCCCTTGGTGAGGGTGCCGGTCTTGTCGAAGAGGACGGCGTCCACGGTGCGCATGCTCTCGAGCGCCAGGCGGTCCTTGATGAGGACGCCGCCGCGGGCGGCTCGCTCGGTGGCGATGGAGACGACCAGCGGGATGGCCAGGCCCAGCGCGTGGGGGCAGGCGATGACCAGCACCGTGATGGTGCGGATCACGGCGTCGTCCGGCAGCCCGGACGCCGTCCAGGCGATCGCGGTGACGACGGCGGCGCCGAGCGCGAACCAGAAGAGCCACCCCGCCGCGCGGTCGGCGAGCCGCTGGGCCCGCGACGACGAGGCCTGCGCCTCGGCGACCAGGCGCTGGATGCCGGCGAGCGCGGTGTCGTCGCCGGTCGCGGTGACCTCGACGCGCAGGCCGGAGTCGGTCGCGACCGTGCCGGCGGTGACGGCGTCGCCCACCGTGCGGCCCACCGTGCGCGACTCGCCGGTGACCATCGACTCGTCCATCTCCGCGCGGCCGTCGACCACACGGCCGTCGGCGGGGACGCTGCCGCCGGGCCGGACGAGGACGACGTCGCCCACGCGCAGGGACGCCGGCGGGACCGTGACGACCTGCTCGCCCTCCACGCGCTCCGCCTCGTCCGGCAGCAGCGCCGCCAGCGAGTCGAGCGCGGAGGTGGTCTGCGCCAGGGACCGCATCTCGATCCAGTGGCCCAGCAGCATGATGACGACCAGCAGCGCGAGCTCCCACCAGAAGTCGAGCTGGTGGTCGAGCACGCCGAGGCTGGCGCCCAGCGACGCGACGAACGCGACCGTGATCGCCAGGCCGATGAGCAGCATCATCCCGGGCTTGCGGGCCTTGAGCTCCGACACCGCCCCCGTGAGGAACGGCCGGCCGCCCCACACGTAGATCACCGTGCCGAGGACCGGCGAGACCCAGTCGACCCACGCTGCGTCGGGGAGCTCGTAACCGAGCACCATCGCGAACATCGGCGACAGCGCGACGGTCGGCACCGCCAGCGCCAGCATGATCCAGAACAGGCGGCGGAACTGACCGACGTGGTCGCCGTGACCGCTGTGGCCGCCGTGACCCGGCATGTCATGGCCCGACATGTCATGGCCCGCGTGCATGTCGTGACCGGCGTGCATGTCGTGACCGGCGTGCGCGTCATGACCGGCGTGCGCGTCGTGACCCTCGCGCGCGTGGTGGTCGTTCTCCAGGACGCGCGCGGCGTCGGGGCGCCGGTGCCCCGTGTGCTGGTCGTGAGAGGAGTGGTCCACAGCTCGATCCTTACCTCGGACGGACGGGTTCGCGATCTCGGTTTATACCCCCCTGGGGTATCCCCGCTGCCGGCAACCATATACCCCACGCCGGTATTCCGCGACCCTGGTCCACCGACCGCACGCGCTGGACCGAGGTCGGCGCCGCGTTCCCGGACGGCGCGCCCTGGGCCGACACGTACACCGGCGGCAGCACCCACCTGTGGGCGCCGGAGATCGCGTACGCGAACGGCCGGTACTACCTCTGGTACTCGGCGTCGTCGTTCGGCGTGAACCGGTCCGCGATCTTCCTGGCCACCAGCCCGACCGGCGACCCGGGCACCTGGACGCACCGCGGCACGGTCGTGGAGTCGAGCACCTCCGACGACTTCAACGCCATCGACCGCACTCGTCGTCGACGCCGACGGCCGGTGGTGGCTGAGCTTCGGCTCGTTCTGGTCGGGCATCAAGATGATCCGCCTCGACCCGCAGTCGGGCCTGCGCTCGGGCACCGCGTTCCACTCGGTCGCCGGTCGTGGGGGCGGCGCGATCGAGGCACCCACGATCCACCGCCGCGGGGACTACTACTACCTCTACGTGTCGTTCGACGCGTGCTGCCAGGGCGCCGACTCCACCTACCGCGTCATGGTCGGGCGCTCGACGTCGGTCACCGGCCCGTACGTCGACCGCCTCGGCGTCCCCCTGACCCAGGGCGGCGGCACGCAGGTGCTCGCCGGGCACGGGTCGATCCACGGCCCGGGGCGTCAGACCGTGTTCTCCGACGTCGACGCCGACGTGCTGATGTACCACTACTACGCCGGCTCGGGCGCGTCGTTCCTCGGCATCAACCTGCTCGGCTACGACGACGCCGGCTGGCCGTACGTCGACTGACGCCGCCACCCCGCGGCGTCGCCGAACAGGCATGAGTGGGCGGGCGGGCCGGGAACAATCGCGACGGGCGGCGCGTTGGGGCAGGGCCCCGTACGCCGTACGAAAGAGGTCTCGTGCCCCAGCCCGCCACCCCGCACACCGCCGCCACCTCCTCCGACACGACCTCCGGCACCGCCGACGACGTCGTCACCAGCGCGGTCGTCGCCGGCGCGATCGACGAGGAGCAGGCCGCCCTCGACGCCGCGTGGTCACGACGCGCCGCGGTGCTCGACGACCTGGAGCGCACCCTCGCCACAGCGCGCCCCGAGGACGCCGCGGCCCGCGCGCGGATCGCGCGGCTGCGGAGCCGGCGCGCGGAGCTGCGGGCGGCGGACCACGGCCTGGTCTTCGGCCGGCTCGACGGCGACGACGGTTCGGTGCGCCGGCTCGGCCGCGTCGGGCTGCCCGGCGCCACCGAGGACGACGAGCCGTTGGTCGTGGACTGGCGCGCCGCCGTCGCCCGCCCGTTCTACACGGCGACACCGGTCGACGCGCAGGGCGTGCGCCGCCGGCGGCACGTGCGCACCCGCGGGCCGGAGGTCGTCGGCGTCGACGACGAGCCGCTCGACGGCGGGCTCGACGACTCGGGCCTCGTCGGCGAGGGGGCGCTGCTCGCCGCGCTGGACGAGCGGCGCACCGGCCGGATGGGCACCGCCGTCGCCACCCTGCAGCGGGAGCAGGACGACGTCGTGCGCGCGGACGCCCGCACCCCGCTGGTGGTGCAGGGCGGCCCGGGGACCGGCAAGACGGTCGTCGCGCTGCACCGCGTCGCCTACCTCCTCTTCGCGCAGCCGCACCTGGCGGAGCGCGGCGTGCTCGTGCTGGGCCCGTCGACACGCTTCCTCGACTACATCGCCCAGGTGCTGCCGGCGCTCGGGGAGACGGCGGTCGTCTCCGCCACCTGCGACACGCTCGTGCCGGGCGTGCGGCCCGCGCGCACCGAGGGGCGCGACGTCGCGGAGCTCAAGGGCCGGTCGTCGTGGCTGCCGACCCTGCGCCGGTTCGTCGCGTCGCTCGAGCCGGACGACGGCCCGCTCGCCCTCGCGCTCGACGGCGAGGAGTACGTGCTGCCCGCGGCCCAGGTGGCTGCCGCGCGCCGCGGCGCGGTGGGCGCCGGCTCCTACCACCGGGCCCGCGACCGGGTGACCGAGCGCGTGCACGACCTCCTGGTCGACGCCGTCGCGGACCGCCAGGCCGAGCTGCTCGCCCGCGCCGAGGAGGGCTTCGAGGACGTGCTGGGCCAGCTCGACGCCCGGCTGGCCGCCGCCGACGACCGGGCCGTGCACACCGGCGCGACGGGCTCCGACGTCGACGGCGTGCTGTCCGAGTCCGACCTCGAGGCGCTGCACGCGCGGGTCGCCGCCGACCGCGGCGTCGCCGCGACGCTCGAGGCGTGGTGGCCGCGGCGCGACCCGGCCGCCGAGCTCGCCCGCCTGCTGCACGACCGGGAGCTCCTGGCCGTGCACGCCCCCGACCTCACGGCCGCGGAGGTCGCGCGCGTCGTCGCCGAACCTGCGGGTGGCGCGGACGGCTGGGCGAGCAGCGACGTCCCGCTCCTCGACGCCCTCGCCGACCTGCTCGGCGACCCTCGCGAGGCTGCCGGCGCCGCGCTCGACGACGGGTCCGACGGCGACGACCACGACGTCTTCGTCGCCGCGCGGGCCGCCGCCCGCCGGGACTGGACGTACGGGCACGTGGTGGTGGACGAGGCGCAGGAGCTGTCCGGCATGCAGTGGCACATGGTGGTGCGCCGCTGCCCCACCCGGTCGGTCACCGCCGTCGGCGACATCGACCAGGCGTCGTCCGCGCACCGCCAGACCGACTGGGGCGAGGCCGTGGGCGACGCCCTCGGCGACCGGTGGCGGCGGGCCGACCTCACCATCTGCTACCGCACGCCGCGCGAGGTCATGGAGCTCACCGTCCCCGTGCTGCGGCGGGCCGGCAGCCGCAACGCCCCGCCCCGCGCCGTCCGGTCCGCGCCGGTCGCGCCCTGGTGGGCCGACGCCGACGAGCGCACGTGGCCGGGCGTCGTCGTCGACGCCGTCGCCGGGATGACCGGCCGCTACGAGGGCGGCACGGTCGGCGTCGTCGCCCCGGCCTCCCGGCTGGCCGCGCTCCGCGAGGTGCTGCCGGACGGCGTGCCCGCACTCTCCGCGACGGGCGCCAAGGGCCTCGAGTGGGACGCCGCCGTCGTGGTCGACCCGGACGGCATCGCGGCCGAGCCGCGGGGCTGGAACGGGCTCTACGTGGCGCTCACCCGGTGCACGCAGGAGCTCGCGCAGGTGCCGGTCCTCTGACGGTCGAGCGACGGTTCGCACCCTCTGACCTTCCTCAAATCGCCTGCGGGCGCCCGGTCCCGGCCACCAAGATGACGACGCGACATCAACCGCCGCGAGCTGTGAAGCGAGGAACCCCCATGCGCGTCCTGGTCACCGGAGGCGCCGGGTACGTCGGGTCGCACACGGTGCTCCGGCTGCTCGAGGCCGGGCACGACGTCGTCGTGGTGGACGACTTCTCCCGTGGCGCCCCGGCGGCGCTGGAGCGGGTGGAGGTCCTGGCGGGCCGGCCCGTGCCGGTGCACGTCTTCGACGGGGCGGACATCGACGCCCTCGAGCGGCTCTTCGACACCGAGGGCTTCGACGCCGTGCTGCACCTCGCGGGCATCAAGAGCCCCAGCGCCCGCGGCGTCCGCCCGCTGGACAGCTACGAGACCAACCTCGGCACCACCTTCACGCTGCTGCGCTGCATGGCCTGGTACGGCGTCGACCGCCTCGTCGTGTCGTCGTCGGCGGCCGTGTACGGCGAGGGTCGCGACCTGCCGCACGCCGAGGACGCGCCGCTCGCCCCCACCGGCCCGGTGGGCCGCAGCCACGCGATGAACGAGCAGATCCTGCGCGACGTCGCCGCCGACGCCGGCCCCGCCCTGCGGGTGGGCGTCGTGCGGCACTTCTCGGCGGCGGGCGCGCACCCCTCGGGATCCCTCGGGCCCGACCGGACGGGGGCGTCCGCGGGCCTGCTCACCGCCGTCGCGGAGGCTGCCGCCGGGCTGCGCGACGGCCTCGAGGTGCACGGGGTCGACCACCCGACCCCCGACGGCACGGCCATGCGCGACTACGTGCACGTGGACGACCTGGCGGCCGGGCACGTCGCGGCCCTGGCGGCCCTCGGCGACGCCGAGGAGCAGCTGTCCACCTGGAACCTCGGCAGCGGCCGCCCCACCAGCGTCCTCGAGCTGGTCCGCGCGTTCGAGACCGCGACCGGCCGCACCGTGCCGTACCGCGTCGCCGCCCGCCGGGAGGGCGACGTCGCCGTGTCGTACGCCGACCCCGCCCGCGCCGAGGCCGAGCTCGGCTGGAGCGCCACCCGCGGCATCGAGGACATCTGCCTCGACCTGTGGCGCTGGCACCAGCGCAACCCCACCGGGTACCCGACGACCCTGGCGCCGTCCGCACCGTGGCGCGGCGGCGTGGGACACCGCCTGCGGCTCGTCTCCGCCGTGCCGGCCGCCGCGGCCTGGTAGCGCCGCCGCGGGACCGTCAGTCCTTCGTGACGCGGTAGTACCGCAGCGCGCCGGGGTGCAGCTCGACCGGGTCGGTGAAGATCGCCCGCACCCGGTCGAGGTTCGCCGCCGACGGCACCTGCTCCGCGATCTGACCCCTCGCGTCGAACAGGGTGGACACCAGGGTGCGAGCCTCGGCGTCCGGCATGTCGGCGCGCACCATGAGGAAGTTCGGCACCGCGAGCGTCTCGACCGCCCGCGACGACCCGTACATGCCCTCGGGCACGATGCCGTGCCGGTAGCCGCTGCCGTACCGGGAACGCACGTCCTCGACCAGGTCGCCCAGGGGCACGAGGCGCACCGGGACGTCGTCGGCGAGCGCCGTCAGGCCCGGGGTGCGCAGCCCGCCGGACCAGAAGAACGCGTCGATCTCGCCCGCGCGCAGCGCCTCGATCGAGCCGTCGAGGCCGAGGCTCACGTCGGTGAGGTCCTCGGCGGGCACGTCGGCCGCCATGAGCAGCCGGTGGGCGATGAGGGCCGTGCCGGACTGCGGCGCGCCGAGCGAGACGCGCCTGCCCCGCAGGTCGTCGATGGTGCGGACCCGGGAGCCCGCCGGCACGACGAGGTGGAGGAAGTCGTCGTAGACGCGGGCCAGGGCGCGCACCTCGAGCGGCTCGTCGAACTCCCCCTCGCCCGCGACGGCGTCCCGCGCGGCGTCGGCGGCGCTGAACGCCACCTGCGCCGTGCCGGCGTCGAGGCTGTCGAGGTTCTCCACCGACCCCCCGGACTCGTCGACCACGACCGGCACGTCGTAGCGGTCCTCGAGCACCTGCGCCAGCGCCGTCCCGTACGCGTGGTAGATGCCGGTGGAGCCGCCGGTCGCCACGGTGAGCGCGTCGGGGCGCTGCCCGTCCCACGGGTCGCCGGCGCCGTCGTCGCCCACGCACGCGGTGAGCAACGGCAGCGCCACCAGCGCCGTGACCAGCAGCGTCGCGAGGCGAGCCGCCCGCGACCGGCCCGCGGTCGACCCGGCCCTCACGGCGTCACCTCCGCCGCGGGGTCGAGGGGCGCGCCGTCGACCGTCGCCAGCGCGGGCACGCGCAGCCGCACCTCGAGGCCGCCGCCGTCCGGCAAGCCCAGGCGCAGCCCGCCGCCGCCCGTGGCGAGCAGCTCCGACGCGATGGCGAGGCCCAGCCCGGAGCCGCGCACGGTGCTGTGGCCCGGCGAGCGCCAGAACCGCTCCGCGAGGCGGTCCAGCTCCTCGGGCGGGACGCCCGCGCCGTGGTCGCGCACCACCACCTCGACGGCGCCGCCCGGGACGGCGGGGGCCGTCACCGAGACGTCGACGCGGCCGCCGTCGGGCGAGAACTTCACCGCGTTGTCCAGGACGGCGTCGAACGCGCACTCGAGCACGATCGGGTTCAGCTCGGCCCACGCGCCGTCGCCCGGGTCGGCGAACGTCAGCTCGCGCCCGACCGCGACCAGCCGCCAGCTCTCCACGCGCCGCGCGACGAGCCCGGCGACGTCCAGCGGGTGCGCGCCCGCGGCCAGGTTCGCGTCGTCGGCCAGGAGCAGCAGGGCGTCGAGGATGTGCGCCATGCGGACCGCCTCCGCGCGCACGTGCGCCACCTCCGTGGCGTGCTCGGGCGGCGTCGACAGGGCGAGGTCCTCGACGCGGAGCATGAGCGCGTTGAGCGGGTTGCGCAGCTCGTGCGACGCGTTCGAGACGAACTCCTGCTGCCGGTGCATGGAGTGCTCCACCTGGCCGGCCATCGCGTTGAACCGGGTGATGACCTCGCGCAGCTCGGGCGGGCCCGTGGACGGCGGGATGCGGGCGTCGAGCCGCCCGCGGCCGATCTCGCCCATCGCGGTGTCGACGGCGCGCACCGGCCGCAGCACCCAGCCCGCGGTGCGGTGCGCGATGACGACGGCCAGCACGCACATGGCCAGCCCCGCGGCGACGAGGATGCCCCAGCTCGACCAGATGCTGCGGGAGACCTCGTCCGCGTCGGACACGGTGACGACGGCGCCCACCAGGTCGCCGCCGTCGTACACGGGCTCGGCCACCACCACCCGGTCGGCCTTCCACGGCAGCGAGCTGAGGTCCGCCTCCCCGCGGCGGCCCGCGAGCGCCGCCTGCCGCTCGTCCACCTCCTGCGGGTCGAGCCCGTTCGTGGCCCACGTGACGCCCGACTGGTCGACGACGGCGGCAGCGACCCCGTACACCTCGCGGTAGCGGTCGAGGTCGCCCTCGACGATCGCCGGGTCGTCCGCGGCCAGCGACTGCCGGGCGGTGATGACCAGGTAGCCCGCGTCCGCGAGCCGGTCCAGGTAGACCCCCTGCTGGTTCGCCCGCGCGACGTTGCCCGCGTACGCGGTGCCGAGCAGCGCCAGCACCAGCACGCAGGGCACGAACAGGATGATCGCCAGGCGGGTCCGCATCGACGTCTACGCCCCCGCGACCGTGGGCCCGCCGCCGTCGGGCGCCGCCACCCGGTAGCCCACGCCGCGCACCGTCTCCACGACGTCGGGCACGCCGAGCTTGCGGCGCAGCGACGCGACGTGCACCTCGAGCGTGCGGCCCAGGCCCTTCCAGCTGGAGCCCCACACGTCGCGCAGGATCCGCTCGCGCGTGAGCACCGAGCCCTGCTGGCGCACCAGCAGCGCGAGCAGGTCGTACTCCTTGCGGGTCAGCTCGACGACGGTGCCCACCGTGCTGCCCACCAGGTCGCCGGTGCGACGCACCTCGCGCCGCGCGAGATCCACCACCAGCCCGCGGACGCGGACGCGCGCGTCGGATGCCTCCGCGCGGGCACCGTCCCACTCGCGGCCGCGGCCGCGGCGCATGACGGCGTCGATGCGCGCGAGCACCTCGCGGACGTCGTACGGCTTGGTCACGTAGTCGTCGGCGCCGAGCTCGAGGCCGCGGATGCGCGCGTCGAGGCGGGTGCGCGCGGTGACCATGATGATCGGGGTGTCCGAGACGCGGCGGATGCGGCGGCAGACCTCGAACCCGTCGATGTCGGGCAGGGACAGGTCGAGCAGCACCATGTCGGTGCGGGGGCTCAGCTCCCGCAGCGCAGACGCGCCGTCGCGCGCGCGGACCACCTCGTGGCCGTGCCGTCCGAGCACGGAAACGAGCGCGCCGGCGACATGGTCGTCGTCCTCGACCACGAGCAGCTGCACGGGACCGTCCCTCCGTCGGGCGCTTCGAGGGCGCCAGGGTAGCGGAGCGTCGCTCCGGGGTCAGAGCCAGCCCACCCGGCGGAAGACGCGGTAGAGCACCACGCAGCCGACCGCCATGAGGAGCAGCGCGAACGGGTAGCCGAGCAGCCAGTGCAGCTCGGGCATGTGGCTGAAGTTCATGCCGTAGATCCCCGCGATCACCGTGGGGTACACGAGGATCGCCGCCCACGCCGAGATCTTGCGCATGTCCTCGTTCTGCCGCACCGACACCTGCGACAGGTGCACCTGGAGCATGTCGGAGAGCAGGTCGTCGTGGGCGTCGAGGTGCCGGTCGATGCGCTCGACCGTCGACGCCACCCGCTCCAGCGTGCGCCGGTCGGCGACGACGCGGCGCTCGTCGGAGGTGAGCTCGGGCAGCTCCGCGGACACCGGCAGCAGCGCGCGCCGCGCCTCCGTGATCTCCCGCTTGAGGTCGTAGAGGCGCTGCACCGGGTCCGCCGTGGTGCGGTCGAAGACGACGCGCTCGGTGTCCGCGACGGCGTCCCCGAGCGCCACCTCCACCTCCGACGCCACGCCCACCAGGCCCAGCACGACGGCGAGCGTCACCCGCTGCGCCCCCGACCCGTGCGCCGGGCCCGGGCCGCGCAAGCGGTCCAGCGCGTGGTCGTGCACCCCGGCCTCGCCCGCCTCGAACGTGAGCACCGCGTCCGGGCCGGCGAGCACGCCCAGCTCACCGGTGTGCACCTGCCGGTCGTCCTCCGTGAACCAGACCGTCGGGGTCAGCACCGCCACCCAGTCGTCGTCGAGCCAGCGCACGGCGGCCGCCGGCCGCTTCGGCACGTCCCGCGCGACGACGTGCACCTGCGCCAGCCGCTCCCGCAGCGCGGGATCGATCTCCTCCGCCGCGGCAAGGAACGACGCCTTGTCCGTGACCTGCAGCCAGCGCGCCGGGTGGTCGTCATCCGCCGTCTCCGACGGCCGCCGTGCGTCCCGACGAACCACTCGCGCGTCGTCGTGCCCTCGTCCGTCACACCCGCATTCTCGGACGAACCGGGCCGAAGGGCGCGCCGGGTGCCGTCCGAGGAGGCGTCACGGCGGCAGTTCGGGCCCGCCGCGGCAGTTCGAGCTGCCGCCGTGAGCGCAAGCTGCCGCCCCGAGCGTCAGACGGCGGCGGAGACGACGTCGTCCACCGGCCGGACGTCCGCCGCCCGCCGCGCGACCCACGCCGCGCCGACGCCGGCGGCGACGAAGATCGCGCCCAGCGCGAGCCAGCCGGGCGTGCCGAACCGGATGGGCAGCGCGGTGACGACGACCGGCGCGACCATCCCGGCGAGCGCGTAGCCGGTCTGCGACAGGCCCTGGTAGGCGCCGGCGCGGCGCGGGTCGGCGAGCTCGAACGCCATGCCCCACCCACCGGCCTCGGACAGCACCTCGCCGAGAGAGTGCGCGACGGCGGCGAGCAGCAGCAGCGCGGTCGCGGCGACGAGGCTGCCGTGCCCGGCCGCGGCGTACAGCACGCAGGCGCCGGCCAGCAGGAGCGTGCCGCGGCGCACGGCCCGGCCGGCCGCCCGCACCTCGTGCGTGCCGCGGGACGCGCGCACCTGGAGCAGGGCCACCAGCGCCGTGTTGACCACCAGCAGCGCGGACACGATTGCGGTCGGCGCGTCGGTGGTCGCGACCCACAGCGGCACGCCCACGGTCATGACGCCGAACTGCATGGCCACGACGGCGTTGAGCACGACGCTGGCGACGTACGTGCGGTCGCGCAGCGGGTGCACCCCGGGCGCGGCCCGGTGCGCGGCGTCGTCGGCCGCGGCGGCGGCCGGGGTGTCGGCGACGGGCGCGTCGGCGAGCATCCGCGCGGCCAGCTCGGGCACCCGGCGCGGCAGGCGGACCAGCGGCACGACGGCGCCGAGCAGCAGCACCGCCGTCGCGACCATCGCGGTGCGGTACGCGGCCGCGGTGTCCACCAGCAGGGCGACGGCGGCGGCCAGCGTGCCGAGCCCGATGAGGACGTTGGTCACGACGCGCAGCCGGGCGCGGACGTCGACGCGCTCGGGACCGGTGAACCACCGGGCCAGCAGAGCCTGCCGGGCGGTGGACTGCACGCCGCGTCCCGCGCTGACGACGACGGCGACGGCGGTGAAGCTCACCGCGTCGGAGGTGAACGAGTACGCCGCCAGCGCCACCGCCTGCGCGAGCAGGCCCCACACCTGCACGCGGTGCGCGCCGCGCCGGTCCGACCAGCGCCCGGCGAGGTAGGACCCGAGCACGCCCGCGCCGCCGGCGATGCCGAGGCCGAGCCCGACGGTGGTCGCGGGCAGCCCGACCACGCGCGTGAAGTACAGGACGGAGACGGTGTAGAAGATCCCCGTCGACGCGGCGAAGGCCATGGTCGAGACGGTGAGTGCGCGCGCCACGGGGTCCCGCGGCAGGAGGGTCTGGATCACGGCACCAGTAGGGACCCGTGGGTCCGCACCCGGAACGGATGTAGCGCTGCACTACATCTATGCTCACACGATGGGACGGAGCCGCTGATGGGGTGGATGCACTACGAGCTGGCCGGCATGGACCTCGCCGACGTCCGCTTCGCCGTCTCCCCGCTGAACGAGCTGGTGCTGTCGCTGCGCGCGTGGCGCGACCCCGGCCGCTTCCCCGTGCACCTGCCGTGGCTGCGTCGCGTGCAGGAGGCCCGGCCGACCCTCGACGGGGAGATGCTGCTCGCGCTGACCAACGAGGTGATGTGGACGCCGGACTTCCTCACGCCGCGCCCGGGCAGCCCGCTCACCCGGCTCGACGACGAGCTCGCCGGCGTGGCCGCCGTCGACGACACGGTGGTGGTGCACGACCTCGCCGCGGTGCACCCGGGCGGCCTGCCCGCCCCGCTGCGCGGCCCGCTCCCCCGCGTACGACGCCGGATGCTCGACGCGCTCACCGGCTACTGGGACGCCTGCTTCGCGCCCGTCTGGCCGCGGATGCGCGCCGTGCTGCAGGCCGACGTCGTGCACCGCGGCACGGTGATCTCGGCGCGGGGCGCGGGCGCGATGTTCGCCGACCTCTCCCCGCGGGTCTCGTTCGCCGACGGCGTGGTGAGCGTCCGCCTCGGGACGCTCAGCGGGGAGTTCCGCCGCTCCACCACCGGCGCGGGGCTCACGCTCGTGCCCACCCTGTTCACCCGCGCGGCGTCGGCCCCGATCTCGCCGGAGGAGCCGCCCATGATCATGTACGGCGCGCGCGGTACGGGCACGCTGTGGCAGGCCGAGCGACACGTGGCGGGCGACGCCCTCGTCGCGGTCCTGGGCCGCGCGCGGGCCGGGCTCCTCACGGCCCTGGAGCAGCCGGCGTCGTCCACCGAGCTCGCCCGCCGCCTCGACGTCACGACCAGCGCCGTCAACCAGCACCTGCGCGTGCTGCGCGACGCCGGCCTGCTGACCTCCGCCCGCTCCGGCCGGTCCGTGCTGTACCTGCGGTCGGAGGTGGGCGACGCGCTGGTGGGCGACGGACGCGAGGTCCGGTGACCAAACCCACAGCCTGAGCTCCCGCATCTCGACAGTTTCCCGACACCGCGTTGCTATCGTTCCCGACATGACGTCGACAACTCGGGTCGGCGCGGAAGGGAGCACGATGTTTCTGGCGTGGCGCGAGCTGCTGTTCGCGCGAGCACGGTTCGGTCTGATGGGAGGTGTCGTCGCCCTCGTCGCGATCCTCGTCGTCATCCTCTCGGGACTCTCCTCGGGACTCGTGAACGACGGCGTCTCCGGGCTGAAGAAGCTGCCCGTGACGGCGTTCGCCTTCGACGAGGGCACCCCCGTCGACTCCGCGTTCTCGCGCAGCACGGTAGAGCGGGACCAGGTGGCCCGATGGGCACAGCAGGACGGCGTGGCCGACGCCGCACTGTTCGGGAACCAGCTCGTCAACGCGGAGGGCCCCGACGGCGAGGCGGTCGACCTGGCCCTCTTCGGCGTCGAGCCCGACTCTTTCCTCGCACCCCCTCCCAACCTCGTCGCGCAGGGCGCAGGGCTCGGGCAGCGCGACGGGATCGTCGTCAGCGAGACCGTGACCGACCTCGGTCTCGGCGTCGGCGACACCGTCACGGTCGACCGGCTCGGCACCGAGCTGAGGATCGTCGGCGTCCTTGACGGCCAGCACACCTACGGGCACGTGGACGTCGCGTACGTCCCCCTCGCCACCTGGCAGGAGATCCACGCCGGCGCCGGGCCCGGCGACGACGTGCGCCCCGACGACTACGACGAGGCGACCGCCGTGGCGCTGAAGGAGTCCTCCGGTGCCGACATCGACCTCGCGACCGCCGGCACCGGCACCGGCACGGCTGCCGTGCTCCTCGAGGACTCGTTCGAGGGCTCGCCGGGGTACGCGGCCGAGACCCTCACGCTCAACCTCATCCAGACGTTCCTGTACGCGATCTCGGCCCTCGTGGTCGGCGCGTTCTTCACGGTGTGGACCATCCAGCGCCGGCACGAGATCGCCGTCGCCCGCGCCATGGGCGCCCGCACCGGCTACCTGGTTCGCGACGCCCTGGGGCAGGCCGCGGTCGTCCTCGTCGGCTCGACCGCGGTGGGCATGGGCATCGGGGTCGGTTTCGGCGCGCTCCTGACGTCCACCCCCATGCCGTTCTCGCTCGAGCCCGTGCCGGTGGCGTCCGCCGCCGCGCTGCTGATCGCGCTCGGACTTCTCGGCGCGGCCGCAGCCGTCGGCCGCATCGCCCGCGTCGACCCGCTCACTGCCCTCGGAGGACAGCGATGACCCAGCCCGCCCCCACCACCATCACCACCGAGCGGCGCTCCGCCGCGGGCGACGGCCTCCGGCTGGCCGACGTCACGCTCACCCTCGGCGACGGCGACAGCACGGTGAAGGCGCTGGACCACGTCGACCTCACCGTCCCGGCGGGCGAGCTCCTCGCCGTCGTCGGGCCGTCCGGCGCCGGGAAATCGAGCCTGCTCGCCGTCGCCGGGGCGCTGACCCGGCCGGACTCCGGCACCGTCCTGGTGGACGGCGAGGACGTCGGCGCCTTCCCCGTCTCCCGCCAGGCCCGGTTGCGTCGCGAGCGGATCGGCTTCGTGTTCCAGTCGGGCAACCTCCTGCCCGCACTCACGGCGGTCGACCAGCTGCGCTTCGCTCTGCACGCCACGGGGCGCAAGGTCGCAGGTTCTGCGCGGTCGCCGCTCGAGCTCCTGGAACAGGTCGGCATGGCGCAAAAGGCCGGCCGCCGGCCGCACGAGCTGTCCGGAGGCGAGCGCCAGCGCGTCGGCATCGCCCGTGCGCTGGTGACGACCCCGGCGCTCCTGCTCGTGGACGAGCCGACCGCGGCGCTCGACCGCGCGCGCAGCCACGACGTCGTCGAGCTGCTCGCGGCCGAGACGCACGAGCACGGCGTCGCGACCGTGATGGTCACGCACGACCACGACGTGCTGGAGCACTGCGACCGGGTGGTGCGGATGGAGGATGGGAGACTGGTCGACTGACCGTCACGCCCCGGGCCGCAGGCCCAGGGCACCCGCGAGGAGGAGTGCCCGTGCCGCGCATCAGCGCCCCCACCGTCGCCGAGCACCGCGCAGCGCAGCAGCGGGCACTCCTCGACGCCGCGCGAGCCCTGCTCGCCGAGACCGGCCGCCCACCCACGTTCGCGGCGCTCGCCGAGCGCTCCGGCCTCGCCCGGCCGAGCATCTACCAGTACTTCCGCTCCGCCGATGATCTCCTGCGCGCGATGGTGGCGGACGTCTTCCCCCGGTGGGCGGCGACGGTCGCGACGGCCATGGATGACGCCGACGACGACGCGGGCCGGGTGCTCGCCTACGCGCGGACCAACCTCGAGCTCGTCGCCGAGGGCGAGCACGCCCTCGCCACCGCGCTCGCCGGCGCGGGGCCCGCCCCCGCCGTGGCCGAGGGGATGAGGGCGATGCACCGCGAGCTCCTGCGGCCCCTGGTCGACACCCTGCGCGCGTTGGACGTGGCACAGCCGGACCGGACCGCGGAGCTCGTCAACGCCGTGGTCAACGCCGGCTCGAGGATGCTTGAGTCCGGCGCGCCCCTCGACGAGGTCTGGGCTGGCACCGAGGGCCTCCTGGGGCCGTTCGTCGCCCGGCACAGGGCCGACGACGGTACGGACTGAGCACATCGCGCGTCAGCCCGCGACGCGCTCCAGGTGCGTGTCGAGCACGTCCAGCGCCCATCCGGCGTCGGCGTCGGGGTCCTGCCGCACGACGTGCAGCGCGAGGCCGTCGACGAGCGCGTGCAGCTCGCGCACCTCGACGCCGGACGGCGCGCGCCCGGTCAGGGCGGCCAGCGCGCGGGCACACACGTCGCGGATGGCGTCCTGCGACGCGCGGTGGCCGTCGCGCAGGGCGGGGTCGGTCATGGCCGCGGTGCCGAGAGCGAGGTACACCTCCATCTCGGTGCGCCGCTCGGCGTCCAGCGGCAGGAGCTGGGCGAGCACCGCCCGCGACCAGCTCGCGCCGTCGACGTCGACGGCGGCGACGCGCTCCTGCAGCCGTTCCAGGACGAGCGCCACGGCGCGCTCGCGCACGCTGGCCACGGTGGGGAACGTGTAGCGCAGCGAGCTCTGCGGCAGGCCGGCCTCCGCGGCCACGTTGCGCACGGACAGGGCCTCGAGGCCGTCGCGCACGAGGACGCGCCACGCGGCCTCGGACACCTGGCGGCGACGTTCGTCACGGTCGAGCTTCTGGGGCACGCGCCCATGTTCGCACAGTCGTGCGAAGTGTGCTAGAACTGTCTTCGCACGATCGTGCGACAAACTCCCAGCAGATCCCGAACGAGGGGAAGTGAGAGCCGTGGACTGGCTGATCCTCATCGCCGCCGGCGTGATGGAGGCCGTGTGGGCGACCGCGCTGGCCGCGTCGCGCGGCTTCAAGCGACCGGTGCCGACCGTGCTGTTCGTCGTCGGCCTGGCCCTGAGCATGTGGGGTCTCGCGCACGCGATGCTCACCATCGAGGTGGGCACGGCCTACGCGGTGTGGGTGGGCATCGGCGCGGTCCTCACCGTGCTGGTCGCCATCGTCCGCGGCGACGAGCGGCTGACCGTCGCGCGGGCGCTGCTGCTGGTCGGCCTGGTCGGGTCGGTCGTGGGACTCAAGGTGGTGAGCTGACATGAGCGCCGAGAACGTGGACGCGAGGAAGAACGTGACGACCGTGGCCTGGGTGGTGCTGCTGGCCAGCGCCGTCCTCGAGGCGGTCTGGGCCACAGCCCTGCACGCCAGCCGCGGCTTCACGGTGCCGGCCGACACGATCGTCTTCGTCGTCGCACTGTCGCTGAGCATGCTCGGCCTGGGCTACGCCGCGAAGCACATCCCCATCGGCACGGCCTACGCCATCTGGACCGGCGTCGGCGCCGCGCTCACCGTCGCCTGGGCGATGGTGACGGGCGCCGAGACGGCGTCGCTCCTCAAGGCCCTGTTCCTCGTCGGCATCATCGGCTGCGCCATCGGCCTCAAGGTGGTCGGCGACGGCGGGCACGCCCGCGGCGGATCGGACGAGTGAGGAGCTGCGGCCGAGGCGTCAGACCTCTCGGCGGTGGACCACCTGCGCCGCCGCCTGGTCGCGCGGCATGAGCAGCACCTGGTCGACGTTGACGTGGGCCGGGCGGGTGGCGATCCACGCCACCGTCTCGGCGACGTCCTCGGCCGTGAGCGGCTCGACGCCGGCGTAGACGGCGTCGGCCTTCTCCTGGTCGCCCTTGAACCGGACCAGCGAGAAGTCGGTGTGCACCATGCCCGGGTCGATCTCGCTGACCCGCACCGGCTGGCCGAGCAGCTCGAGGCGCAGCACCCGGGTGAGCGCGGCCTCGGCGTGCTTCGCGGCGTTGTAGCCGGCGCCGCCCTTGTAGGGCTCGCGGCCCGCGATGGAGCCGATGGTGATGACCTGGCCGTCGCCGCTGGCGATCAGGCTCGGCAGCAGCGCCTTGGTGACGCGGACGGTGCCGAGCACGTTGATGTCGTACATGCGCTGCCAGTCGGCGAGGTCGGCGTCCGCCACGGACTCCGTCCCGAGCGCGCCGCCGGCGTTGTTGACGAGCAGGTCGCAGCGCCCGAGCTTCTCCTCGACGGCCGTGGCGAACGCTGCGACGGACGCGTCGTCCGTGACGTCGAGGGGCAGCGCGGTGCCGCCGGTCTCGGCGGCCACCTGCTCGAGGCGGTCCATGCGGCGGGCGCCGAGGACCACGTGGAAGCCCGCCGCCGCGAGGGCGCGCGCGCTGGCGGCGCCGATCCCGCTGCTGGCTCCGGTGACGACGGCGACGCGGGCGCTGCTCGGCATGGGTCCTCCTCGGGACGGTCAGGGATGCCGTCTCAGCCTAGACGCGTTGTGAGCGGGCGTTTGGCCCCGTTTCCCCAGGGA